>NZ_RJUT01000009.1:0-140857 GCF_003751395.1 Rathayibacter sp. PhB152
ATCATGCTGCTCGGGCACTGGATCGAGATGCGCTCTCTCGCGCAGACGTCCTCGGCGCTGGACTCTCTCGCGGCGCTGCTGCCGGATGAGGCGGAGCGGGTGCGCGAGGGTGAGGTGGAGAAGGTGTCTCCCGCGGACCTGGTGCAGGGGGATGTCGTGGTCGTGCGTCCCGGCGGCCGGGTGCCGGCGGACGGCCGGGTGCTGGAGGGCACCGCGGACGTGGATGAGTCGATGATCACCGGGGAGTCCCGCCCGGTCAGTCGCGGCCCGGGATCGATGGTCGTGGCCGGCACGGTCGCCACGGACACGGCGTTGCGGGTGGAGGTGACGGCCGTCGGAGACGACACCGCTCTCGCCGGCATCCAGCGCCTGGTCACGGAGGCGCAGAACTCGTCCTCCCGGGCGCAGCGCATCGCTGATGTTGCCGCCGGGTGGTTGTTCTGGTTCGCGTTGGGCGCGGGAGTGATCACCGCGATCGTGTGGTCGCTGCTGGGCAGTCCCGACGAGGCGGTGATCCGCACCATCACGGTTCTGGTCATCGCGTGCCCGCACGCGCTGGGACTCGCGATCCCGCTGGTGGTGTCCATCGCGACCGAGCGGGCCGCGAAGGGCGGCGTCCTCGTCAAGGACCGTCTCGCGTTGGAGAGCATGCGCACGGTGACCACGGTCCTGTTCGACAAGACGGGCACCCTGACCAAGGGCGAGCCGACGCTCGCCGCCGTGCACACTGTCGACGGGGTGAACGAGGAGCAGCTGCTCGCGGTCGCTGCGGCGGTCGAGGCGGACAGTGAGCACCCTCTCGCTCGGGCGATCGTGGCAGCCGCGAACAGCCGCGGCGTGCGGGTGCCGGCAGCGACCGGTTTCCAGGCGTCGACCGCTGTCGGCGTCACGGCGCAGGTCGAGGGGCGTGCGGTGAGCGTGGGCGGTCCGTCGATGCTGCGCGCGCACGACGCTGCCGCGCTCGAGCAGACGCGCGCGTGGGAGGCGGAGGGGATGATCATCCTCCACGTCCTCGCCGGCGGTCGGGTCATCGGGGCTCTCGGGCTCGCGGATGAGGTGCGGGAGGAGTCCCGGCAGGCTGTCGACGCGCTGCACGCGATCGGCGTGCAGGTGGTCATGATCACCGGCGACGCGGAAGCGGTCGCCCGCACCGTGGGCGAGGAGCTCGGCATCGACCGGGTGTTCGCCGGCGTGAAGCCGGAGGACAAGGCCGCGAAGGTCATCGAGTTGCAGCGCGAGGGCCGACGGGTCGCGATGGTCGGTGACGGCGTCAACGACGCTCCCGCTCTCGCGCAGGCCGACGTGGGAATCGCGATCGGCGCAGGCACCGATGTCGCGATCGCATCCGCCGGGGTGATCCTGGCCTCCGATGACCCCCGGTCGGTGCTGTCCGTGATCGAGCTGTCCCGGGCCAGCTACCGGAAGATGAAGCAGAACCTGTGGTGGGCGGCCGGCTACAACCTCCTCTCCGTCCCCCTGGCCGCGGGAGTGCTCGCGCCGATCGGGTTCGTGCTGCCGATGTCGGTCGGGGCTCTGCTGATGTCCGCGTCCACGGTCGTCGTCGCCGTGAACGCGCAGCTGCTGCGCCGCCTGGACCTGTCCCCGCAGGCCAGCACCCGCGCCGCGCGCGAACGCGACACCAGCCCAGTCCGTCACGAGGAGGGCCGCAGTACCGTCCAGGTGCGCCCGTAGTCGCCGGAGGCGACCACTCCGCGCTCGTCGGCGGCAAGGACCCACTGTTCTTCGCCGTCGACGAGCGCGAACGCCTCCGGCTGCCCCTCGAGGGTTCCGTGGCTCTGCCAGGAGCCCTCGAGAGTTCCCGTCCACAACGTCCCGTCGACGTCGACACCGACCAGCTTCCCGCCGGCACTGCTGTCCACGAGGAACAGGGCGGGCGTGCCGGACACAGGCCGGAACGTGACCGCGGCGTCCTCGCTGACCTGTAGGCCCGTCTCGGTCGTCGCGAACACCCGGTCGGGCCGCTCGGGATCGGCGGTCAGATCGCGTAGCGGCATCTCTGCGGCCTGGGTCCAAGCGGCGCCGGAGTCGTCGCTGCGGAGGATCACGCCGCGGCTCGCGTCGTACCCGTAGACGCGGGTCGCCGTATCGGTGAGAGCGACGGTTGCGAGGTCGTGGAAATCCGTCTCCCCGCTCAGCGACAACGGTTCCCAGGTCGCGGCCGCGTCGGTGCTGCGGATCAGGCCCAGGTTGGGTCCCGGCGCGGAGCTGTCGGCGGGGTCGGGATGCCCAGAGGCGTAGAACGCTCCCTCCGGGGTGATCGTGAACCCTATCGTGTCCTGCGCCCGACCGGCGATCGGCCCTGCGCCCGCCCCTTCATCCGCAGGTGGGGTGGGGCTGGTGGGGTAGGTGTCCGGGAGGGTGTCGGTGGGGATCACCCACACTCCCGAGTGCGCAGCGGCGTACGTGAGCCCGGTCACCGGGTCCCAGCCCAGCCCGTGCACGTGCTCCAACCCTGTCGGCGCGGCCACGAGCGCTCCCGTCTCCTCGCGGTCTGACCAAGCGCAGCCGGTCAGCAGCGCTACCGTCACGGCGGCGCCGACGATGACGGCAAGACGGCGCGGGCGGTGTCCGGGATGCTCAGCCAAGGCCGACCCCCAGATCACTCATGAAGCCTTCCGGGTCCACCGGGCTGCCGTCCACGCGCGTTTCGAAGTGCAGGTGACAGCCGGAGGACGCGCCGGTCGAGCCCACGAGCGCGATCGGATCCCCGGCGGCGACCGTGTCGCCCACGTCCACGAGCAGGTCGCTGTTGTGCGCGTAGCCGGTCTGGATTCCGTCGCTGCTTGCCAGCAGGATCCAGTTGCCGTAGCTGCCGGCATAGCCGGCTTCCTCGACCGTGCCGCCGGTCGCCGCGACCACGGGAGTTCCGCAGGGGGCGGCGAGGTCGGTGCCCTTGTGGAACGTGCTCACACCCGAGACCGGAGCATCCGGGCGCGGACCGAACGTGCTCGAGATGCGCCCCGCGACCGGCACCCTCCATGCAGCAAATGCGACGTCACTGTCCTCGGTGGAGGCGGCAGATTCCACCGAGGCGTCGTTTACGAGTTCTGTGGCGACGGCGGCGGTCACCAGTACTTCGGGTTTGGCTTCCGCGCCGAACGCGTCGCGGGTGACGGTGCGCTGCACCGCGCCGGCCGCGACGAACGTCTGCGGCTGCACCTCGCTCGCGGCCAGGGTCGCGGTCGTGATCGGGGTGCCTTCGACGGCGAACGCGGGCATGGAGGAGGTCACCGCGATCATCGTGACGAGAGTCATCGCGGACACCCCGGCCAAGCGCGGCCGCCTCGTGGCGGTGCCCGGCGGGATCGCTCGCGGCCGGGCCGCGACGCGGGCCGCCCGCTGCAACGCGTGAGCGTCGGCCCGCAAGGGGGCCGTGTACGTGACCCGGCGTCCGAGCGTCAGCGCAGCCTGCCGCGGGGAGGCCTCACGGGTGCGGGTGCGGTGCACGTCGCGGCGGCGCGGGTCCGTTGTCGGCGTCGACGCGGCGCTCACCGGATAGCTCCCGAACGAATCGGACGCGGGTGAAGAGGAAGGTGGTGCATAGGGGGACGTTTCTGGTTCGAGCGCCCTCGGAGGGCGCGAAGAAGTAGGGGGTGGGGATCGCCAGGTACGGCGACCCCCACCGGAACGCGGCGGTATCGCGCGCGCCCGAGCACGGCGCAGCAGAGCTGCGCCTGCCCAGGAGGGGGAAGAGGCGTCAGGAGGACGGGTCAGCGGGAAGCGAGGAGGTCCTGCATCGTCGCGATCTCCTCGGTCTGCGTCTGCACGATCATCTCCGCCATCTCGATCGCGTCCGCGTTCTGGCCCTCATCGACCTCGGTCTGCGCCATCTCGACGGCGCCCTCGTGGTGCATCATCATCTGCTCGAGGAACAGCTTCTCCGCCTCAGCGCCAGTCGCGCCCTCCAGCGCAGACATGTCCTCGTCGGACATCATCCCGTCCATGCTGTGATCCATGCCCGACATCGACTCCTCAGCCCCCCACACGGTGAGCCACTCCTCGAGCTGAGCGATCTCCGGGCCCTGCGCTTCCTTGATCTGCGTCGCCAGGTCGGTGACCTCGGTGCTGATGCCGTCCTTCGCGAGGATCATGTCGGCCATCTCCACCGCCTGCTCGTGGTGGGGCTTCATCATCTGCGCGAACGTCACATCCTGATCGTTGAAGTCCTCCGCCGACGCAGCGGACGACGAAGACGGTGCGGCAGACGCGGAGGAGCTGCTGTCGCTCATCCCCTCCATGCCGCTCGTCCCAGAGGAGCTGTCCGAGCAGGCGGAGAGAGTGATCGCGGTCGCCAGAGCGAGAGTCGAGGCGAGAAGAGTGCGCTTGGTGTTCATGAGTGTCGTATCCATTCAGTCGGTGCCAGAGAGTCGCCGGAACCGCACCCTGCGGGCACGGTGATGAGGTCGCAGCGGACGCTGCGACGACAGGGCGAATCAGGTGCGACTGATCGACAACACCGTCAACGACGGCAAGTACACGTGGAACCTCGCGCGCGGCACCAGCCGCGCCAGACGAGGACCAGCGTCGAGTACGCGCGCGAACATCGCGGGCACCCGGGCCAGGAGGATCAGGGACGCGAGGACGAAGACGATGACACACGTCGCCGCCATCAGAGCGCACCCCATCAGGCAGCTGTCATCACACGGCACCATCGGTACGACCGCGCCGTGACCAGCGCCAGCCGCGAGAGCCATCCCACCGGACGGGTCGGCCACCGGGTCCACATGATCAGACTGCGTATGCGCATGCCCTGCGGACACAGACGCGTCGGCATGGCTGCCCATCATGGAGTGCATCGCGAACACGCCCAGCAGCAGAGACACCAACGTCAGCACCACGACCACCGCACGCGTCAGCGGCGTGGACAGCGAAGAAACGACCCTGCCGCTCAACATCCACACCTCCGAACCCGCACGTCACTCGTTCGAGGGCATCAGAAGGGACACCCGCGCATACCCCCCTAGAGTATGCAGAGAGCAGCCGGAGCGGCTGAAAACCCTCTCCGTACCCGTCCGCCCCGCGCAGCAGCGGACAAGCTACACCAGCACCCGGGGGACGAGGACACCGTGACCGAGCAGACGAGCGAGCAGGCCGACATCACCGGCGCCCACGGCTACATCTCCGACAAGGACCAGTACCTCCGCCGCCTTCGCCGCATCGAGGGACAGGCTCGCGGCCTGCAGAACATGGTTGAAGACGAGCAGTACTGCATCAAGATCCTCACCCAGATCTCCGCGATGACCAGCGCCCTCGAATCCGTCGCACTCGGCCTCCTGAACGACCACCTGAACCACTGCGTCCTCGAGGCCGCCACAGCCGGCGGCGACGAAGCGAAGATCAAACTGCAAGAAGCCTCCGACGCCATCGCGAGACTCGTCCGCTCCTGACGTTCAAGTGCCAACCCGCCCTAAACGACGCCGGCGGGTCCTCGACGCAGCGGGATACCGGCGCCGTGGCTAAGCCTTCCCGCTAGTCCTTCGACGGCTTCACTGCAGTTCGATCCGCTGCGGTCCGGGGGATGAGGCGAACGAACACGACCGCAGCAGCGCCGCAGCCTGGCGCAGGCGTGCCGAGGTGAGCGATGACATCGGCTTTCGGGGCAGCGGTTCGGTTCGTAGGGTCGGACTCATGGAACCGTCTCGACAGCTGCCCGCCATCGGCGCCCCGGCCTCCCGCGCGCTCGAGGAAGCGGGCGTGCACGATGCGGACGACCTGCGGCGGGTGGGCCTGGACCACCTCGCGACCCTCCATGGAGTAGGACCTAAGGCTCTCCGACTTCTCCAGCACACCCTCGACGCCGACGCGCGCAAGCGGTGACAGCCGATCGATCGGGTGCTCTCCATGCACCCCGAGCATGTGTGTTCCCGCGACATGCTCGCGACTTTGAGCTGTCCGGAGCGGCCCGTCCGGGCTGTTCTGCCGCCAGTGGTGGCGGGGGTCGCTGACATGATGACCGGGTGCTGATCGCGTACCTGGACGAGTCCTACACACAGGACTTCTACTTCATCGGCGCTGCCGTGACGACGCAGGAGAAGTGGGAGCAGCTCGAGCACGGCTACGCCGCTCTCCGGGAGCAGATCGCCGCGGATCACGGGGTGCCGGCGGATGTCGAGTTCCACGGGCACGAGCTGATGGGCGGCGCCGGCGAGTGGGCTCCTCTCCGGGGGAAGCATCGTGAGGCGGCGGGCATCTACGCGGCCGCGCTGCGCATCGCGCAGGAGGCCGAGGTCCGCTACCTGTTCCGTGGCGTGGACGTGAAGCGCCTGAACGCCCGATACCGATACCCGGAGCAGCCGCACAAGATCGTGCTGCAGCACCTGCTCGAGCGGGTGAACGAGTACCGCCGTGACGTCTTCTCCTTCGATACCGAGGAGGTAATCGTCGTAGCCGACGAGATCGCGACGCAGGAGGAACACCGGCGGCAGTTCGAGAGCTACCGGTCACTGGGCACGCCGGGCTACCTGACGAGCCGCCTTGACCTGATTTCCTCCCCGATCCAGTTCGCGTCCTCGAGGAACGCCGCCGGGGTACAGGCGGCCGACCTCGCGATCTACCTGCACCGGCGTCGGCAGACGGTGACGGAGACGCACCCAAAGTCCGCGGCGACGATGGCGCGCCTGGGCGCTCTGATCGACGCGTCGACGTCGCACGACTGGATCTGGACGCCTTAAAAACGAAGACCCCGCTAGGCGGGGTCTTCGGCTGGCAACGTTCCGGGAACCGGCCCGTTGTGACGATCACGATACACGCGGATCCTGGGCGAGTCACGGCGTCACGGGCGCCTTCGCTCGATGAGGATTGTGTCGCGCCAGCGGCCGGCCTCCGGCCCGTACGTCATCTGCGCGATGCGCTCCCGGATGCCCACGCGCCGGAATCCCGCGCGGTCGTGGAGGGCGAGACTGGCGGTGTTCTCGGGGAAGATGCTCGACTGGATCGTCCACAGGTCCGCGTCGTTCGCTGCGGCGATGAGCGCGGCTAGCAGCGTCGAACCGACGCCGCGGCCGCGTGCAGCGGCGGCGATGTAGACGGAGTGCTCGACCACGCCCCGGTAGACGGGGCGGGTCGAGACCTTCGACAACGCGGCCCAGCCGAGGATCTGTTCTCCGTCGACGGCGACCAGGCGCCCGACGTCGAGCTTTCCCGCGTCGAACGCCTCCCGCGTGGGCGGTTCGGCCTCGAAGGTGGCGTGCCCGGTCGCGATGCCCTCGCGGTAGATCGTCTCGACCGCCGCCCAGTCCTCGGGGGTCATCGGCCGGATCGCGGTCATGAGCAGCAGCTTCCTCCGGCGGATCCGATGTCGGTGGAGCAGACGCCGGTTTCGGGGAGCACGAGCTGCACCCGCCGGGCAGCGGCGTGATCGCCCGCGAGCTCGTCCGCGATCGAGCGGACCTGCTCGTAGCCGGTGACGAGCAGGAAGGTCGGCGCCCTGCCGTACGACTTCATCCCCGCGATGAAGAAGTTCGGCTCCGGGTGGGCGAGTTCCGCGACGCCGTGCGGGTCGACGGTGCCGCAGGAGTGCAAATTCGGGTCGATGAGCGAGGCGAGGGCGCGGGGCGCTTCCACAATCTCGTCCAACGAGACACGGATCTCGCGCAGCATGTCGAGGTCGGGGCGGAAGCCGGTGGCCTGAACCACGACGTCGACTTCCACACTCTCGCGCTCCTTCCGCCGCCGCCCCATCACCGTTACGCCCCCGGAGGGGGTCTTCTCGAGGCGGTCGATTTCGAAGCGGTCCAGGAGAGTGATCGCGCCGTCGCGGACGAGCTGGTGCACGGTGCCGCCGAGCTTGCCGCGCTCCTCGAGCTCATCGTCGCCCGAGGCGAAAACGCGCAGCGGGCTGGTGCCGCGAATCGCCCACGTGATCCTCGTCTCCGCTTCCTCGCGAGCGAGACGGGCGAGCTTGATCAGGGTGTTCGCGGCGGAGTGGCCGGCGCCGACGACGAGGACGCTCTTCCCGGCGAACTGGGCACGGTCGGCGCCGAGCACGTCCGGCAGCGCGTGACTGAGGTGCTCAGCGACATCAAGGGCACCGATTGGGTCCAGACCCGCGGAGGCGAGGGCGTTGGGCGTGGAGTACGTACCGGAGGTGTCGATGACAGCGCGGGCGGTGACGTCGACGGCGCCTTCGGGGGTGTCCATTCGCAGCAGGAACGGAGTGCCGGCGCGGCCGGTGGAGCGGGTGCGGTCCATGCCCTCACGGGACACAGCGGTCACGCGGGAGCGGTAGCGGATGACCGGGGCGAGCTGCGGAGTCGCAGCGAGAGGTGCGAGGTAGTCGCGGACGAACTCGTGCCCGGTGGGCAGTTTCTTCGCCGCGGGCGCCTCCCAGCCGGCGGCGTCGAGCAGGCGCCCGGCAGCCGCGTCGACCAGGTACTCCCACGGCGAGAACAGGCGGGTGTGGCCCCACTGCTGCACCGCGGCTCCGGCGCTCTCGCCAGCCTCGTAGACGATGACGTCGAGCCCGCGCTCGAGCAGCTGCGCGGCAGCGGCGAGACCAACGGGCCCGGCGCCGATGACGGCGACGGGCAGGCCGGTGAGGCGGCGCTCGTCGGTGCGGGGCGGGACGGTCAGCAGCATCGTCATCAGGTGCACTCCTCAACATCGACGGTCATCGATGGATTGAGTCTGCCCCGCTATATCGACGGCTGTCAATGTGTGGGAGGGTGGAGGCATGGCGACGACCGAGCTAACTCTCACCGCGGCGGCGGCCGCGTGCTGCGCGCCGCTCGCGCGCGAGCCGCTGAGCGCCGAGGGCGCGGAGCTGCTGGCGCGGGCGTTGAAGGCGATGGCGGATCCGGCGAGGCTCCGCCTGGTGTCGATCGTGGCGTCGAGCAGTTCGGGCGAGGTGTGCGTGTGCGACTTCACGGAGCCGGTTGGGCTGAGTCAGCCGACGGTGTCGCACCACTTGAAGATCCTCGTGGACGCAGGGATCCTGGCCCGCGAGAAGCGCGGCACGTGGGCGTACTTCTCCCTCGTCCCCGGCGCGCTCGACTCACTCGCGGGGATGCTCACCCGCGTCTGATCAGGCGGCCGTGACCCTCGCCGCGAGAGCGTCGACGCGCGCGGCGAGCTCGTCATAGGCCGCATCGAACGCGGCATCCGTGCCGGCAGGTACCGGGTCGGGGATCGACCAGTGCAGCGCGTCCGAGTCGAGTTCCTCGTGCGCGGCGTCGCAGACGGTGATCACGAGGTCTGTGTCGGCGGCGACGTCCGCGAGCTGCTGCGGGGCTCCTTCGGGTAGCGGGAGGCCGTGGCGTTCGGCGGTCGCAATCGCTCCGGCGGCCACCGCGGCGGCCGGGTGGGTGCCGGCGGAGGCGACGGGGATGGGGCTGCGCTGCGCCCAGAGCTGCGCGGCGAGCTGGGAGCGGGCGGAGTTCGCGGTGCACACGAACAGCACTCGCCGCGCTGCGGCGGTGGTCGAGGGCCCGAGCTGGTCGAACGCCCCGGGGATCAGATGGACGTAGCTGCGGCGCCGGTCCGCCTCCGAGCGGCGACGGAGGATCATGCCTTCGCGCTCGAGGACGGCGAGGTGGTGCGCGACGAGGTTCGAGGGCATCCCAAGACGGTCCTGCAGCTCCCGCGGCGCGAGGTCTCCGAGGGTGAGCAGGTCGGTGATCCGCAGGCGCGCGGGGTCGCTGAGGGCGGCGTGCCGGGCGGCGCGCGCTTCGAGTTCGGTTCGCTCGGTGTTCATTGACTCAATCTTGACTGAGTGATCGTGAGCGGTCAAGATGGCCGACGACATGGACACCACTTCCCCTCCTCCGCTCGCTCGTCGGGCCGCGGCCGAGTTCCTCGGCACCGGTCTGCTCGTGGCGATCGTCGTCGGCTCCGGCATCGCCGCTCAGACGCTCTCCCCGGACGACGTCGGTCTGCAACTGCTGGAGAGCTCCCTCGCGACCGCGCTGGGGCTGGCGGTGCTGATCCTCACTCTCGGCCCGGTGTCGGGGGCGCACTTCAATCCGCTCGTCTCCGCCGTGGACGCGGTCCTCGGTCGTCGCGACCGCACCGGCCTGCTGGGGCGGGAGCTGGCGGTGTTCGTGGGCGCGCAGCTGCTCGGAGGCATCGGCGGCGCGGTCCTCGCGAATGCGATGTTCGAAATCCCGTCCTCGATCGCGACGACGGAGCGGGTCACTGCCGGGCACCTGCTCGGGGAGGTCGTCGCCACCGCGGGCCTGGTCCTCGTGATCCTCTCCCTCGCCCGTACGCACCGCGGCCCGCTCGCGGCGGCCGCGGTCGGCGCGTACATCGGTGCCGCGTACTGGTTCACGTCCTCGACCTCGTTCGCGAATCCCGCCGTGACTCTCGGCCGCGTCTTCACCGACACCTTCGCCGGCATCGCCCCCGCCTCCGTCCTGCCGTTCGTCGCTGCGCAGCTCGTCGGCGCCGCGATCGGCGTCGGCATCGCCGTGTTCCTCTTCCCGGGCGCCGCCCGGGCCGCCGGGGACCTTGTGGTCCCGGCCACCTCGACCTCTTCACACGTCTGATTCGAAAGGCCCATCTGATGCATCTCGTCGCTATCGGCGGCAGCGACGCGGGGATCTCCGCCGCGCTGCGCGCCCGCGAGCTCGACCCGTCCGTCGACGTGACCGTCGTCGTCGCCGACTCCTACCCGAACTTCTCCATCTGCGGGATCCCGTACTACTTCTCCCGCGAGGTGCAGCCCTGGCAGTCGCTTGCGCACCGCAGCCACGCCGATCTCGAAGCCACCGGCATGACCCTGCGCCTGGACACCTTCGCGACGGACATCGACGTCGCCGGGCAGCAGCTCACCGTCCGCACCCCCGACGGCACGCTCGACCGGATCGGGTACGACGAGCTGATCGTCGGCACCGGCGCCCTCGCCTCCTCCGCCGGCATCGCCGGAGTGGACGCACTGGGGCCGGAGGACGGCGTGCACGTGCTGCACTCGATGGGCGACACCTTCGCGCTCGAGCGGTTCCTCGACAGTCGAGACCCGCAGACCGCGATCATCGTCGGCGCCGGCTACGTCGGCCTCGAGATGGCCGAAGCCCTCGCCGTCCGCGGCCTGCACGTCACCCAGCTCCAGCGCGGCCCCGAAGTGCTCTCCACCCTCGACCCCGAACTCGGCGCCCTCGTCCACACCGAACTGACCGAGCGCGGCGTCGAGGTGCTCACCCGCACCACCGTCGCCTCGATCGAGAAGACCGCCACCGGCCTCGCCGTGCACGCCGACCACGACGGCACACCTCTCACCCGCACCGCTGACGTCGTCCTCCTCGTCGTCGGCGTGAAGCCGAACACCGACCTGCTCGCCCGCGCCGGAGCGTCTCTCGGCGCCGGCCGCGCGGTCGTCGTCGACGAGGCGATGCGCACGGGCCTGCCGCACGTGTTCGCGGCAGGCGACGGAGTGACCACGCACCACCGTCTGCTCGGCAGCACCTACCTGCCGCTGGGCACCACGGCCCACAAGCAGGGACGGGTGGCCGGCGAGAACGCTCTCGGCGGCGATGCCCGGTTCGCCGGCTCGGTCGGCACGCAGGTCGTGAAGGTCTTCGACCTCGTCGCCTCCCGCACCGGCCTTCGCGAGCACGAGGCCCTCGCCGCGGGCTTCGCGCCGGCGACGACGAGCGCGGTCGCGGACGACCACAAGCGCTACTACCCGGGCGCGCAGCCCATCACGATCCGCATCACCGGCGACACCCGCGACGGACGTCTGCTCGGCGCGCAGCTCGTCGGACGCCTCGGCACCGAGACCGCCAAGCGCGTCGACACGTACGCGACCGCCCTGTTCGCCGGGCTCACCGTCGAGCAGGTCTCCGACCTCGACCTCTCCTACACACCCCCGCTCGGCTCCCCCTGGGACGCCGTGCAGATCGCCACCCAGACCTGGACCCGCACCACCACCGGAAGCAGCATCCCCGCATGACCGAGAAGCCCACCGTCCTCTTCCTCTGCCAGCACAACGCCGGCCGCTCCCAACTCGGCGCAGGCCTGCTCGAAGTCCTCGCCGGCGACCGCTACACCGCCACCTCCGCCGGTCTCTCCCCCGCCGAGACGGTGAACCCCGCGATCGCTGCGACCGTCGCCGAGCTCGGCCTCGACATCAGGAACCACATCCCCCGCGCCGTCACCGTCGAGGACCTCGAGAACGCGGACATCGTCATCACCATGAAGCCCGGCCTCACCCTCCCCGCAACGCCGACCGGCCGATTCCTGGAGTGGAAGTTCCCCGACCCGACCGACTGGAGCACCGAGAACGTCCGCCCCCTCCGCGAGGCCGTCGCCGCCCGGATCCAGACCGAACTCCTCACCTAGACGCGTCAGGCGGCCGCAAGGGCGATGGTGGGTCTGCTCCTCGATGGCGACTCTGGACCGTGCTGCAGAAGCGGGGTGACGGGATCGTTCGGCCGGGGCGGGGTGGGGTTGAAGGTCGTCTGGTCACGGAAGATCGCCCAGATGACGTTCATACGGCGCCGGGCGAGAGCGATCAGAGCCTGCTTGTGCGACTTCCCCTCCTGGCGTTTCCGATCGTAGAACGAGCGCGAGACCGGGCAGTTCCTCGACGCGATGAACGCCGCCTGGAAGCAGGCGTTCAACAGCCGCCGGTCATAGCGACGTGGCCGGTGATGGTTGCCGGAGATCTTCCCGGAGTCCCGCGGCACGGGAGCGAGACCCGCGAAGCTGGCCAACCGGTCGGGCGTCTCGAACGCGGCGAGGTCAGTACCTGTCGCGGCAAGGAAGTCCGCAGCGAGCCGGCGCCCGAACCCCGGAATCGACACCAGAAGATCCGCGGACTTGCTGTCTTGCAGAACGGCTTCGATCTCCGCATCGAGCTCGGCGACCTCGTCCCGTATGCGGAGCAGATCACGCGCGGAGCGGCTCACCAGCCGTGCCGCGGCCCCCTCCCCCACGACGACTGACGTCTGCTCGCGAGCAGCGTCGACCGCTTTCTTCGCGACCGCCGCGGACTTCCAGCAGCCCTGCCCCTTCAACCACGACGCCAGCCGGCTCTCCCCCATCCGCCGGATCGCGGACGGCGTCGCGTATCGGGTGAGTAGCACGAGAGGTCCCCTGGTCGTCGCGTAGTTGAACGCTCCCTCAAGCGACGGGAAGTAGTGGACGAGGATGGCGCGGAGCCGGTTCACGGCGCGGGTGCGATCGTGCACCAGGTCCTCCCGTCGCGCCGAGAGCAGGCGCAGCTCCGCGGTGACCTCGTCGGGCTGGCGCATCAGCGTCACGTCTCGCCGGGTCCGCGCCTGGTCGGCGATGATGACCGCGTCCTTCGCGTCCGTCTTCGCCTCGCCCCGGTAGGCGCCCGAGGCGTGATGCACGACGCGGCCCGAGATGTAGAACAGCGGCTGTTCATGGGAGCTGAGGAGCGACTGCAGCAGTCCGGTCCCGCCGTGGTTGAGGTCCGTCGCCCAGGCGACGTCGGTGCCGCCCGGCAGGGACGCGACATCTCCCATCAGGGTCAGGATCGCCGCTTCTCGGTTCTTGAACCGTTGCGAGAGCAGCTTGGTTCCGTTGCCGTCGATGACGACGCAGTGGTGTTCGGTCTTGCCGGCGTCGATACCGGCCCAGAGTTGGGGCACGCAGGGTCCTTCCGTTGAGGGGTGCGGTGCGCCGTGAACGACCGTGCCGGCATGTCCTTACGGGGCGATCTGGTCGCGTTTCTCAATGAGCGGTCCTGCCGTTGCGGGGTCCCGGGCGGCTAATCACGGCGTGCCATCAGGCGGCTGAAGGCGGTCAGCCATACCCGGGACCCCTGGCGCGTTCCGGAGCCTACAACTGCCCCGAATCCACGGAAATAACGGTAAGGAAGGCGGTTCTCCGCCTTAGCAACCGGAGGGTGTAGTGCAACCCGCAGGGCGGCGGTGGAGAGAGTTTCGGCGCGATGTGAGGGAGCAAAGCTCCCGCGTGCCGAAAGTCTCGGAGGAGCCGGTGGCGCAGCCACTTGAACGGAGCCCGCAGGTAGCTACGACCGCAGCGAAGCGGAGGGAGCCGCCGAAGGCTTCATGGCAAAAAGGGTGTGAGCCCGTAGGGCGACCGACGGCGGCCGGCGCAACCGGGCGACCTTCTGGTGGCGCTCCGTCGCCGCAGCACGAGCTCAGCTCGCGCCTCCCGGAACGGGATTCCCGGGGAGCGTGAGGGGCCCGCCCCTCACGGGCCGGCCCGCAGGCCGGCCCTCGCTCGATCAGCTCGCGGCGGCTGTCTCGGTGGCGGCAGCTCGGGCTGCCTCGACCTCGGCGGCGGTGTGGTGTCCCTGCACGTCGGCGTAGGCGACTTTGTAGGGGCGGGTTCCGTCGTTCCAGTCGAGCGCGACGGTCACGCTCTTGGGGTTCACGCGGGTAACGACGTGCCAGCCGAAGCGGTGCTTGATCATGTCGCCCTTGGCGATCGTGTCGCGGCTGTGGATCGTGACCTGTCCGGCGGCGGCCTGGGCCTCGCGGACGTCCGACCAGTAGTCGCGCTGGTCCTCGAGCTGCGCCCGCTGGGTGAGCAGCCGCTCCCGGTAAGCGCCGGTCGCGGGGGCGGTCGTCTCGACGTAGCCGCCGCCGAAGTTGTGCGAGCTGCCCTCGATCTTCCGCGTGTAGCCGCGAATATCTGTGTCGAGCCGGTCGATCCGGCGGGCGACCATCGCGGGCGCGTAGCGGGATTCGGTGGTGTGGGCGGCGACGTCGGCGCGGGCGCGGGCGCGGGTGGCTTCGCGGTCGGCCTCGACGCTGCGGCCCATCGCGTTGTGGGCCTTCTCGATCGCGTTACGGTGCCGCGTTTCGGAGTGGTGGCCGATCTTGATCGGCTCGCCACCCTCCGGGAGCCGGTCGAACGCGCGGCGCGCGGCCGCGTCGGCGGTGTCGGCGTCCGCGCTGAGGCGGTCGGCCTTCGCGTCGAGCGCGTCGACGCGGGCGGCCTGGCGCTCGATGGTCGCCGCCTCCGCCTCGATGGTCGGGCGGAACGTCTCTTCGGCTTCGATGGTGACCTCGTGTCCGGCGTCGCGCAGGGCGGTCGCGGCGCGGTTGATGGTCCACCACTTCGGCAGGCGGTCGCGGGACTGCGGGACGTACCAGGCGGCGATGGAGCGGCCCCAGCGCCAGCCGGATGCCTTCAGGATCTCGGCGGTGCCGTCACCGCGGCTGGTGCCTTCGATGATCGTTCCGGCTTCGGGGGTGTGGGTGATGGTGAGCATGTCGGTTCTCCTTATCGGTTCGGGGGGTCAGTCGTTGTCGCGGTAGTCGGCGGGCGTCTCGCTGCGGTCGTGCAGCGCGTACGCGGCCGGGAACAGGTCGAGCGCTCGCGCGACGTCGACCGGAACGACGACGTAGGCGCCGGAGGCCATGTAGCCGACGCGATCCGCAGGCAGCGCCTCCACGGGCTCGAAGTGCTGCAAAGTCACCCCGGCAACCCCCGCGCGGCCCTCGCGGGTGATGAGGTGCACGGCGGGGGTCTGCTCGGTCACCGGGTCGCGGCCGCCGGCGCCGACGATGACCACCTGACGGGCGGTCCGGCTGATGCCCTCCGCCCCTGGTCCGTGGTACTCGCTCTTGATGACCTCGGTACGGGTGCCGCGCTGCTGGCTCATGGTGTGTCTCCCTCTGGCTGATCGTTTTTCTTTGCCTCTCCGGCGGGAAAGACCGTTTGAGCGGAGGCGGCGGAGTGACGCCGATCACGAGCGATGTGAGGGAGCGCAGCGACCGCGTTCGGGATCGGTGGCACGCAGCCGATGGAGCGAAATAGGTTGAAACCGCGGAGAGGTGAAGAAAACGCGCCAGAACGGGCCGCGCAGCGGCCTCCGTCCCCCGGCTTCGCCGGTGCCGCATCTAGCGGCCCCGAAACGGGTAGAGGAAGAGCGCGAGCTGCTGACGTACGCCGCCGGCGTTGGGTCTAGCGGCTTCGGTCGCCTCGGTCCGGCACCTGCGCCGGCGTCGTGGGGAAGCTGCGGGTGACGGTCGCTCGTGCTTGCGCGAGGGCCGTGTCGATCAGGGGTTCTCCGAACGCGGTGCGCGACTTGTCGACGTCGAGAGTGCGCGGCTGCCCTTCGGCGGGGGTGCTGTAGCGCCGGTAGCGCATGACCGTCGAGCCGGTGTGGGCCAGCTGCTCGGCGGCGACCTCGGGGAGGGAACGTCCGTCCGGGCCGGCGTAGACGCCGCGGGCGTACTCGCTGGGCACCCATCGGCCGCCGAGCTCGTCGGCGCCGTCGAGGGCGCGTTCGTAGGACTGCTGCCAGCGGCCGGCGATCCGCGACTCCGACAGCTCGAACGGGACCTCCACGTCGATGACCTCGACGCTGTAGCCGACAGACCCGAGTCGCTGCCCCAGCTCGACGGCCTTCTCGGGCGAGGAGAGCACGGTGTCGATGACGACGTTCAGCCCGTCCCGCACCGCTTCGTTGCGGACGCGGATCGCGAGCTGGGAGGACTCCTCGTGCACGAGGGAGGCCAGCTCGAGCGGGAAGAACCGCTCCCCCGCAGCCTCGGCGGCGCGGACCTCGGGCGGCATGATCGCGCGGTCGTAGCTGCCGTCCTTGATCGCCTCGGTGAGCAGGGCGCGCTTGAACTCGTCCGCGTCGACGGTGATCCATGCAACGCGGTCGGCGCCGAGGACGTCCGCGAGGACGGTCGACTTCCCGGCCCCGGGCGGGCCGGCGAGGACGATCGCCTTCCGCTCTGCACGGACGTCGGGGAACTCGTCGCGGTAGGAGGCGACCAGGCGGTCGTGCAGCTGCCGGCGCGCAGCGCGCGGCCGGTCCACGCCGTCAGGGCCGCGGACAAACCAGTCTCGGTTGTTGACCGTCGCCCGCTCGCTGGCAGGGCTCAGCGGGCCGCCCGCCCGAGCCCACTCGCGCACCGTCTCGCGGTGCGCGGCGATCGCTGACGAGTCCTCGCCCGTCACCGACCTTGCTCGCTGTAGCGGGTCAGGATCTCGTCGTACATCTCCGCGTCGATCAGGTGCTCGCTGAAGGCGCGCTCGACGTCCTCGAACTCCCCCGCGTCCGCGGTCGTCCAGTCGAAGCCGTCGCTGGGCGATCCGGGCCGGTAGGACCAGCGGCCGAGCTCGTCGATGGTCTGCTCGCGTGTCAGCTCGCCGGCGTCGTAACGCTGGGCGATTTCGTATGTGGTGGCGCCGGAGAAGCCGGGGCGCACGTCCGGCACTGCGGCCGCGGACTTCAAGGCACTGTTCACGGAGGGCTGAGAGATGCCGATCAGACGCGCAAGCTGCCTCTGCGTGGTGTCCTGCGCGGCCCGGCGCAGCTCCCGCAGGTACGACACTCTCGTCACGACCTGACGGCTGCGTAGCCGGCGAACGGTGTCCCCATCGGGCCTCTGAGCGATCGCCATGGCAACCACCTCCTATAGATCATTCTATCGAAGGACCGTCACGGTCAGTGAAAATACCCGAGCGGAGGGCGTGCTCAAGGATGGTGGCCGTGGACGCCTCCCCCAAGTCTGTTAGTTACAGACCAACAGACTTTCGAATCTCGGCCTCCGACCCGCCCGCGATCTGATCGCTTCTCTCGAGAAGAAGATCGATCGCTACTCGGATGAGGGTGTTCTCCGTGATTCGCTCGGTCCCGGCGGGCCTGGTTCGCGTGAGTCGACGCGCGTGCGCAGTCAGCGCGGTGTACTGATCGTCTCGGATCTTCGCTTCTTTCCTGGCGAAGGACCGGTAGCCGGCTCCCTCAGCCGGGTCCTGTCGAGTTGCAGAGGCGTCGTCTTCCACCCCCGGCGACTTCGACGGTTGAAGAGGCTTCACCACCTCTGGGGATGCTTCGGGGGGAGTGAGAGACAGATCCGCCTGAGGCGGCGTGGACAGCATTGCGCTGAGGTCCTGGCGGGCCATTAGGAGCTCCTCGTGGTCGAGTGCGCCCAGATGGAGGTGAGCTCCAGGGCGACTGCGTTGTAGTCGTAGATCGCATTGGCGGTTTGCCTGGTGTCGGGGTACTGCGTCACAACGTCCCCGGTGAGCGGCGAATCGCTGATCGATTTGTACTGTCGGATGTGCTGCTTGAAGCGAGGGAGCTTGAGGCTTACATCCACGAGATTGACCCAGTCTTCGAGGAGGTTCGGTACACGCATGTCCACCTTGCCGAGCAGGACTCGGTACGGAACATCTCGCGGCTCGATGAGCTTGCTGATCGTGTTGCGCGTCGGATCGACAGCAAGCGCTTCTGGAACCATCGGCACGATCGCGAAGTCGGAGACATCAAGAACGGCACCGAGGATCGCCGTATCAGTCAGGTTTCCTGGTGTATCTACGAAGACCACGTCGTACGGCAGCTCCCGCAGGCGTGTGAGCGTGTTGGGGTCGGTGTTCTCCGCGAAGTCGAAGGGCAGCCGCTCCCCCGCCCGAGCCGCCCACATGGTGGTCGACTGTTGCGGGTCGACGTCGACCACGAGCACTCGCGCGTTCTTGGCGGCGACGGCCGCAAGGTTCATCAGACTCGTCGTCTTCCCGACCCCGCCCTTCTGATTTGCCAGGGACACGATGCGCATGGATGCTCCTCTCACTTCCGTAGTTACAAACTACCAAAGTTCGGCTACAGATCCCCAACTTTGGAAGTCTGTAACTTACGGAGTACGTGGTACCGCTACCCTCAACGACCCGAGTTGCACCTGGTCGCCCTCCGAGCAGCGCTGTGCCATCGACGGCGGAACTTACCCGCTGCCGCTACCGGCAACTTCGGCCGTCAGCGAAGCCTGTAACATACAGAACTACAAAGTCTGTAACTCTGTAGACGGCCCTCTTTCGCCTCTTTGACGCACTGGCTCCCGTCTTACGACGTGACTTACAGAGTTCGTGATTCTGAAACTTACAGACGACGGCGTGGCGACGCGGAAGCAAAGTTACAGACGTTGTAGTTCTGGATCTTCCGAAGTTTGGAACTCGCACCGCAACGTGGTTCACGTTTACGTACGCCTGCAGCTGCGGTCAGTGCGCGAACGCCGTCGCCAGTTCGCCCCAGTGGGTCTTGGAGCGTCGGGAGAACGAGCCGCGCTTCATCGTCCAGACGGGTCCCTTGCAGATCCCGACGAGTCCGAGGCCGACAGCGGAGCGGCCGTGGCGCTTGGTCACGGCATCGATGGTCGTGCCGAGGCCCTTGGTGTCGAAGGCGGTGTCGAAGACGTCGAGGAAGGCGTGGGAGTTCTTGGGGGAGAGGTTGGTGAGGATGACGCTTGCGCTGTTCAGAGCGCACGGTGGAGGTGGTGTAGGCAGACGGTGACGACGCCCCAAATCTGGAGGTCGCTGAGCTCGGGGACGAGGATCGGCGGGTACTCGGAGTTCTCGGCGCGCAGGATCACGCCGCCGGGGGAGAGCTCGAGGCATTTGACGGTGAGTTCGCCGTCGAGGATCGCGACGACGACGTTGCCGTGCTTGGGGAGAGGGAGCGATCGACCACCAGTTCGTCGCCGTCGCTGATGCCGGCGCCGGTCATGCTCTCCCCGGAGACGCGGACGATGAACGTCGACGTCCTGTCCCGGATCAGGTGGTCGTTGAGGTCGAGGGAGCCGTCGAAGTAGTCCTGCGCGGGGGAGGGGAACCCAGCAGCTACCGCCTCGCCGGCGACGCGGAAATCGATCGCCACGGCGTCCAGCACCGGAGTCGAGATCCGCTCCACAATCGTCACAGTCATCTCGATACCTCCTGGCCAGTTCGAACATACGTTCGATGAAGGTCGAGTGTAAGTCGGAGGGTCCGAAAGCGCTCCTGAGCACCAATGGTTCGGCCGCTGGGTGGAGCCGTCTCAGGCGCGTCGAGCTCGTCGGGGATCCGTGTCGACGTCGAGGGTCAGCATCGGAGGCTAGGCAGCGGTGGAGGACCACCAGAGTGAGCCGGGGGCGAGCATGCCGGTGCGTCCCCAGTGCAGCGCCTCGCGGTGATCGCCGCGGCCGGCGGCGTCGCGGGGGTAAAGCGGCCAGACGCGCTCACCGAGTGTGGTGTCCTCGAACAGGGGTCGGCTCGTGACGTGTCGGCGTCGAGGGCGTTGGCTGGGGGAGGAGGAGCGGTGGGTCAGCTCGGCTTGCCACCAGGCCCAGACTTCGCGCTCGACGTCGTAGCGGTGGGCTCGATCTGCGAGCGCTCCGTGAACGCCGAGGGTGCGAGCTGCGGCGGTGCGCAGGTCGCGCTTGGCGCGGGTCCACCCGGTCGTGTGCTTGATGATCAGCCGGTGTGTGCGCAGGCGGGAGAGGGCGGTGGCGGCGGTACGGCTGGTGACTCCGAGCAGCGTGGCGGCGGCGTCGAGGGCGAGGGTCCCTTCGCGGCGCAGCAGCGCGTAGGCCTTTCCTGCCAGGTGTCCCAGGCCGGCGCGGGTGAAGAGGTCGTGCCGGGTGTCGGTGAGGTCCGCTTCGAGCATGGTGAGGAGCATGGTTCGTTCGGTGAAGATCGGCCCGGGGGGGCGGGGGTTATTAGTGGTTGTGACCGGACCTTGCAGTGAGCCTGTGGAAAGGTGCTCGGACAGTCGCCATTCGCTGGCGTTCGAGCCGTCCGCGCGGACGGCGAGCTGCACGTAGCCGTCCTCGCGCAGCGTCCGCAGGGCGCTGGCCGCGGTCGTTCGGCCCAGGCCCGCGAGGAGGGCGAGGTCACGGATAGACGCGGCCACGGTGCGCTTGCCGGTGTGCAGGGTCAGGTAGGCCAGAGCGGTGAGGATCGTCTTCTCCGACGTCGCCCGCTCGGTCCGGCCCCACCGGCCCGGGCTCACCCGGAACCGCTCGAGGAGGGCGCTGACGGCGCCGACGAGACTCTCCAGCTCCACCAGGTCGCCCGGCTCGCGCTCGGACGGGAGAACGGCGTGCAGCGCCGCGTACTGGAGCGCCTTCTGCCACTGCCGCGTCAGGCGCTCCGCCGCTTCGTCGCGCGAGCGCAGACGGCGGTGGCCGCGGCCGGTGTTCTTGGTCCGGAAGTGCTCCATCCCGGGAGCGGTCCGAGCGGCGTGCTCGACGTCGGTCAGGGACCAGCCGGCGTGCGCCGCGGAGAGCAGACACATGAACGCCGTCCACGACGGGTTCGCACCGCCGCCCGCGGCCGCCATGTGTCCGGCGCCGGCAGCGCTGAGCTGGCGGTGTGCCCGATGCGTGGTGGTCGGGGCGGCCGGGGGAGCAGCGTCGATGGCGCGTGGCGGGCGGGAGGCTTGCAGCGCAGCGGTCACGGCCTCGATGGCGGCCGCGGTGACGGTCGCATCCAGCAGCTCCTCTGCGCGACCGCGCAGAACGCTCGAGAAGCTGCCGTCGCGGTGCGGGGACAGGGGAGGTCGAGCGGCGCCGGTGCGGGGGTTGCAGAGCATCCCGTGATCCAGCGTGCGGAAGTTCGCGCGAGCGGCGATCGCCAGCCGAGCCACCAACTCGGCCGGAGCACCCTCGGCGAGTGCGATCCACAGGTGCCGGCCGCCAGACCCGGAGGACTGGCACACGAGATGAGCGACCTGGTGCGCGTCCAGAACGGCGGAGAGAGCGTCACAGTCGTCCGCAGCCTGCTCCATGAGGTCCGCGTCGACGCCGTGGGAGTCCTTGCCGTCGAAGTCGAAGCAGAGCAGCCGGAACGCTCCGGCGTCGTCCGCAAGATAGACGGCCCAGGGAGTGCTCGGGGCGACTGGAGAGATCAGGAACGCCGTGGGATACGCGTTCTCGTCCAAGCGCCCGTAGGCATCGCCGCGCATCGTCCGGACAGTGCCGCGCGGGCTCAGCCGACGCGTCAGGGACCATGCGTCGCCGCCGAGCGTCGACGAGCTGCTACGGCGCGCCGAAAGATCCATCATTGAATCTCTCAGCCCGTCGTGTAATCTTTCGGGCATAGAGAAGCCTCCCGTGAGGGTGGTGACTTGATTAGCTCGGACCCGTTGCTTTGGTCGGTGTCGGGGTACGAGCTACGAAACTTGGTGAGGCCCGCTTCGGCGGGCCTCCTTCGTTTAAGCGGCGGAGATGTGCGCCTCCTGGTCGATATCGAATGTCGGTGCCAGCACGGGCAGGCGCCCGGTGGAGTCGCGGAGCTGATCTGCCAGAAGCTCGAAGTACAGCGAGCGGGAGACGCCTGAGGCCTTGGCGGCGCCGTCGACGTCGTCCTTCAGCACGTGAGGCATCTGAAACTCGACGGGCACGGTGACGGCGCCGTTGCGCGCGCGTCGCTTCTGCTTGATCGGAGCCATGCGTCCAGAGTGGTGATTTAACCCCGGGATTGTGCGCGCCACGCCGCGCGTAGGGCGGATCAATCCCGGGATTAAGCGCGATTGCTGCCGAGGGACAGGGGCGTCAGTCCAAGTCACGCCGTGACGGCCCCCACCCGCCGAGGCATGAGACTCCCGTCGAACAACCATGTCGGCACCCTACCAAAATAGGTGCCACTCCCGTACCGATTCAGGTACACCGCCCAGAGGGTCAGCCAGGACTCTGCAGCCACTCACGAACCGAGGATTCGAATGCGTCCGGCGCGACGTTGTACTCCCAGGCATGCGCAGCGGGCGGGAGCAGGGCTAGCGCGCTCCGCTCGACGTTCACGCTCACGAAGGCCCGTGACAACGAGGCAGGCACCTCCCGATCTCCGACTGAGTGGACGAGGAGGGTCGGAACGGTGAGTCTTGGTCCTCGGGTCCAGTCCAGGGCATCGAAATCGATGGGCCCGGGAAGTCCTACGAGGGTGCTGAGGGGGCGAGTGGAGAGCGCGAACGTCCCAAGCGCACCCACCACCGATGGCAGATGAGCGCGGCGCGCTCCAGCCCGAATGACCTGCCGCCAGTCGGTGGCGGGCGCGATGAGGACGAGGGCTGTGATGAGTTGGCGGTGTCGAGACCGCTCGGTGAGTTGAAGTGCGATGCCGCCACCGAGGGACCAGCCGAACAGAACGATGCTGTGCGCTCCGTGCTCCACGGCGTAGTTGATCGCAGCATCGACGTCAGCCCATTCGGTTTGACCGAGAGTCGACGCCCTGTTCTTCGTTGGTGGCCCATCTCCGTCACCTCGGAACGAAGGAACGAGCGACGTGTAGCCGAGCTTGCGTGCCGCCGGGACTGAGCGCAGCGCGGTGATGCGGGTGGTGCGTATGCCGTGCACGTGGATCGCCCAGGTTGTTTCGCCCTCGCCGCCGGTCGACGGGAAGAGCCACGCCGGACATGGGCCTGTTGGCGTGTCGACGTGGATCTCGCGCACGCGCGGGTCGATGTCCTCAGGACGCGCGAAGACGTGCCCGGTCCATCGGCCTTCGTGAGCGGTGGAGAGATCGCCGCCGGTGACTCGAAGAACCTCGCGCCGAACGGTTTGCTCGATCGCGTCGTGATGAAGGATCCGGCCGACGAGCGCGTGGCCCCGATCGGAGTCGAACCAGAAGCCGTACTCGCCGTCGTGAAGGGTTTCGGGCGTGGCGTGGAGAGTGAGGCTGTCCGGGGTCGCCGAGAGGACCTGCACGGTCCTCTTGCGCCCGGGCATCACGACTCGCCGCCCCAGGACGACACCGACGCCTGCCAGCAGGGAGAGGGCAGCCACAGCGGCTCCCGCTACTCCTACGACAGCTCTCACGCCGACTTGCCGGGCGCTCATCGAGTCCAAGCTCTTGTGGTCGCGGGGGAGGGGAGCTGTTCCATCACGATGGCCTCCGCCGCTGCAACGTGACGAGCGTCGGCTGGTGTCAGACGGCCGCGATGAGCGTTCTCGAAGTCGCGTAGCGCGATGACCAGGTCGTACACGACCGCGATCGATGATTCGTCTCGAGCGCGACTTGACCCGTTCGTAGTCGGCATCACCGCGAGTCTGCCGGCGAGGCGGCGAAGTCGCCGTGCATGCCGACTGAGTCGCGCCTCGCGCATGGCCTTCTGCAGAGTGAATGAGGCGATTCCGGTGACGATGAGGATCACGCCGCAGTAAAACAGGAAGTCGAACGCGTTCCGCAGGAGGACGCGGAAACCGAGGTCGGTGACCTCGAAGTGGTCGAGGGACAAGACGATGATCTCGTCGATGCAGGCGAGGATGACGAGGCTGCTGCCTGCGACGAAGAAGCCGTACGAGCGCGCTTTTCTGCGACGGAGACCGAGCAGGAGCATCGTCGAGATCGCGAGGATCGCCGTCATGTAGATGCTGGCGTAAAGCCAGGTACCTGTCTGGGAGATGTGCTCGGTGATGAAAGTTTTCGAGGTGGGTTCCTTGTCGGTGATGAACAGGAACGGCACGACGAAGGACACGAGCATGGCGGCAAGGATGAGCTTCCTCGTCCAGAATCGCGGGGTGCTGCGGGATTGAAGGAGGGCTGCTCTCATGACCAACCAGAACGCGGTGGTCGCTAGGACGTTCTGGGCGAGGTTGATGTAGTTCTCACCACCGAGAAACCGGTCCAATCCGGGGTGGACTCGGGTGAGGAGCGCGAGGGAGCCGACTCCGCTCGCGAGCCAGGACAACCGGCTCGAGGGCTGGGAGACAGCAGCGGGGATCCGGGCGACGAAGACGACGGCGAGGACCACAAGAGCGATCAGGGCTAGAGCCTGCATCTACCCGAAGACCTCCTCGTCCTCCCGGAAACGAGGACGCAGGAGTGAGCGGGAAAGAAGATGGGCGAGGTGCTCTGCTTCGCCTTCGAGGATGCGCCGGTCCCCATCAACGTTCTCGAGGTCCTCCAAGCCGCCTGCTTCTAGGAGCCGGCCGCGCACGACTCCGTTCGTCCCCCGATAGGAGGCGACGGAAGAGTCGTCCCCGAGGACGTTGCAGCCGGGGTGGCGGAGGGCGATATGAGCGAGTTCGTGCAGGATGCAGTGCATCTGGTAGAGCCGGGTATCGGTCGAGCGGTAGAGAATCTGGGCCTCGTCGGGAAAATCGACCCAGAGAGCTGTGAGCGTCTGCCAGTCATCGTCGTCGATGGCATCGACGTGGATCGGTTTGCCGTGCAGGTCAGAGACATGCTTGAGGAGGGCATCCAGGGTCTGATCGTCCTGGAACCGGTTCTCCTCGAACGTCTGCGTCGTGCGTGCGGCGACGTCGGCGTGTTCGAACCACAGGGCTTCGTTGCTCTGGGTGGTGCTCATTCGGTAGTGCCCTCCTTCGGAGTTCGCTCGATCGACAGAATCGCCTTGGTCACGGCGGCGAGCTGCTTCGCGTTCATGCCCCCCAGCGCTCGAGCACTGATCGAGGTGGCTCCGGTAGCCAGTAGCGCCCGGTGGAAGCGGATCTCCGCTTCGATGAGCTCGCTGGCTTCGTCTTCACGCCTTGCGGTCAGGTACTCGTAGCTGACGCCGAAGAACTCGCTGAGACCGACGAGCAGATCGACCGGGAGCCGCGTGGAGCCCTCCAGCTCAAGCAGCTCATCCCAGTCCTTCGGCTCGAAGCTGATGTCACGACCGCGGATGGACTGAACGAGGGTGTCGAGAGTGAAGATCTGAGCATCCGCACTCGTCGGCCCTTCGGCGAGGAATCGGAGTCGTCGAGCGAACTCCCTGCCGTCGATGCGCTCAGCAGTGAGCTCTCCGCCACCGTCTTCCGGGTTCGGAGAAGACGCGAGCTGCAGCACTTCGTACGGTTCGACGCCGAAGGCTCCAGCGAGCTTCTCGATGTCGTTGGTGGTGAACGGCGCTTCGCCGCGCAGACGGATGTAGAAGTAGTTCGCCGAGATGCCTGCAGCACGGATGAGTTCGGTGTTGGTCAGCCGTGCACGATCGCGGAGCGTCTCGACCGCGCGGACTACGCGTCGCGAAAAGTCGGTCGGTCCCGGCGCCGGTCGTCTAGCCACCTCTGGAATGTACCAAAGATGATATAAGCCCATTTCGGTAACCGAACCGGGTTGCATTAGCTACCGAAATCGGTATTTTTGTCGTGTGCCCGCTTCTTCGTCTCGGTACTCAACCGTCTTGTTCGCCCTCGTCGCCTCCCTCCTCGTGAGCGGCTGCTCGTCGACCTCGCCGAGTGAGGCGTCTCATGAGAACGAGCCACCGAAGACCGCCTCACCTCTCCCCAGCATCCGACTCTTATCGCCGACGCCGACTCCCGAGGACGTACAGCCGGTCGATGCGGAGCCGTCCCCAGAACCGTCTCCGGCGAGCAGACCCGTCGCGATTGCGACGGAAGCGGCGGTGGCGTTCTGCCGTCCAACGATCGGTTACGACACCTGGATCAGCGAGCTCTACCCGTTTTTGAGCCAGCGGGCAGCAGTGGCCTACGAGACGGTCGACCCGGCAAACGTGCCCTGCACGAGCCTCACGGGCGCTGCGACCGTCCGCGACGGTGACGGTGCGTTCACGATGCGCATCCTCGTCCCCACTGACGCGGGGGTGTACTCCGTGTACGTCCACCGCACCACGGAGAGCACTCCCTGGGCCGTGGAACAGATCACCCCTCTGGCCTTGGAGTAGCCGAGTGGAGAAGGGGGGACTGGGGGTGCTGGCGGCGGTCATGGTGCCCGTCGTGGCGGTCGCGACGCTGTTGTGGGTGCTGTTCTTCGGCGGTTCCGCTGCCGCAGCATGCCTGCCGGGCGGGGGACCCGTCAACGTCTCCGCGATCCCGGCGGACGCGAAGGTCGGCGCCTACGGGTATGACCAGCTCGTGAATGCGGCACTGATCGTGAACGCGGGAGCGGCGAAGCGGCTCGGCGCGGACGGGCAGACGCTGGGCGTGCAGACGGCGATCGGGGAGTCATCCCTGGTGAACATCGGCTACGGGGACGGTGCGATCAACCCGGGCGGGTCAGTTGCTGACTCGATCGGACTGTTCCAGCAGCAGTCGAGCTGGGGCACCGTTGAGCAGCGAATGGACCCGACGACCTCGGCGGGCTTCTTCTACGACCGCCTCGTCGCGGTCGAGGGCTGGCAGGCGATGGAGCCCTCGATCGCTATCAACAAGGTCCAGCGCAACGCCGACCCGAACCACTACACGAAGTACCGCGCCGACGCAGTGGCGATCATGACCTACCTCAACAGCCTCGGCAGCAGCACGACCGCACCCACGGCGACGACAGCGCTGATTAGTGTCCCGTCGACGCCGACCGGTACCGCACCCGCGACTCCTGCGCCGGCCAGTGGATGCGTCGCCGTGTCCGGTGACGCGCAGGCCCTCGCAGCCGCACTCGTGACGGCGATGGAGGAGGGCCGGCTGCGCCTGCTCGAGGACAGGTACGCGCAGCAGATCCGCGATATGGCCGCCGGGACCGCCAAGGAGAACTGCGGCATCGACGTGCGGATCCTCCAGATCATCACCATCGCGCTGAACACGTTCGGGAAGGTGGGCGTCTCCGACCTCAACCGCCAGTGCACCGGATCCCTCCTAGGCGCCGGCACCGGCTCTTCGCACTGGATGAACGGCGGCGGGAACGCGGTCGATTTCTTCTCCTTCGACGGCACGGCCACGACCGGCTGCGACGCGAACGCGCTCACGCTCCTCACCGTCCTGGACCCACAGGTTCCGGCGGGCTCGCGTGCCGGGCAGATCCAGTGCCGCTCGACCAGCTACCAGCACATCACCCAGTTCACGGACACCTCGAACCACCTGCACTTCGACGTCGCCTACGCCGACGGCCCCCTTACCACCGGATAGCCGGACCTTTTCGGCGCCCTAACCGGCGGTGCCGAACACCCCGCACCACCACCACACGAAACGGAGAACACCATGTCTGTACTCGCCCTCACCTCCGACCTGATCACAGCCGCTGGCAGCTTCGGGGCCGTCGTCCCCGACCCGGGCCCCGGGGGCATGCCGCCCGGATTCGAGGCCTTCACCACCGTCATGGGCTGGGCCAAGTGGGTCGGCCTCGGCGTCGCCGTCGTCGGCCTGATCATCCTCGGCGTCACCATGACCGTCTCCGCCCGCCGCGGCGAAGGCGGAGAGATCGGCGGCTGGCTCGGCCGACTCCTCGTCGGCGTGATCATCGTGTCCGCCGCGTTCACGATCGTCGGCTTCCTCATGGGCAGCTAGCGCACGAGGACACCGACCGGCATCACCAACGAGAGGCACGACGTCATGAGCGACACGCAGTCCCGCAACCCGTTCACCAGTCGAGGATTCATCTTCGGAGCGATCGTCTTCGGAATTCTCGTCCTGGCCGCGATCCTGCTCGCCGTCACGTCCCTGGACAGTGGTGGCGGGCAGGGCACCGCCGTGCCCGCCACCACTGCAACGCCCACCTCCCAGGCCTCAGAGCTCGACGCCGATGCTGCGAGCATCTGCGGCCTCCCTGGACTCGACGAGAGCGGCAGCCTCGCTGCCGCACCCGACGCGGAATGGACCATCGTCGGGACCATGGCAGCGCCCTCCTCGGACGATGCAGGACCTGGCGTCATCGACGCCGACGGAGTCCGCAGCTGCTACGCGCACACCGTGGAAGGCGCAGCCTTCGCGGTCGCGAACCTCTGGGCGATGGGAACGGACGGCCGTCTGAGCGACCTCGTCACCGAACGCCTCACCGTCCCCGGCCCCGGTCGAGACGCCGCGCTGGCCCGCGAGACCACTCAGAGCAACACCGGCCTGAGCTCCCAGATCGCCGGCGTGAAAGTCCTCGCCTACGACGGCCAGAACGCCACCATCGACATCGCCTTCCAGATCTCCGACGGACGTCTCATCAGCTTCCCCTACGCCCTCAGCTGGTCCGAGGGCGACTGGAAGTTCGTGCTCACCGATGACGGACTCCCCACCTTCCGCCCGGTCGCTCTGCAGAGCCTCGGCGGCTACCTCCCTTGGAGCGGCACCACATGACCCCAGTCCCCGACAAAGAGCCGTGCTCCGTCGTCGACGTTCTCTGCTGGACCGGAGAAGGCATCGGCAACGTCGTCTCGCAGGCGTCGAACGACGCTCTGCAGCAGTTCGTCAACAACATCCTGGAGGGCTTCGGCAAAGCGGTCGTCTCGCTCGGCACCCTCTGGGTGAATGTTCCCTCCCCGGTGACCGTCGTCGACCGGGGAGGCGGCGTTAACGGCGGCGGCACACCGCCTCTTCCCGAAGCGTTCGAGACGATCCTCGGCTACGTGACGTGGGTCGCGGCGGGCCTCGCGGTCATGTCGCTGATCATCGCGGGCGTCATGATGAGCACCCGTCGCCGCCACGGCGACGGCGAGGCTCACATGGGACGCATCGGCGTCATCATCTTCGCCGTCTTCCTGCTCTCCTCCGCCTCCGCGCTCGTGACAGGGTTCCTGCCCCTGGCGCTGCACCTGAACGAGTCCTCGAGCACCGTCGGCTGGGTGCAGGGGCAGCTCGAGTGGTACGCCGGCGGGCTCGCGATCCTCTCGATCCTCATCGCCGCCGGCCGCATGGTGTGGACGCAGCGCGCAGGCGAGCTGCGCACCCTCGCCCGGTCGGTGCTGACGCTGATCGCCGTGGCCGGAGCGGGACTGGTCGCGATCCGCCTCGCCACGCAGGCCGGGGACGCGTTCTCGGTCTGGATCCTCAACAACTCCACCGACTGCGACGTCACCAACGGTGAGAGCAACTGCTTCGGCACCAACGTCTTCGCGATGATCTCTCTCACCGCGACCGCTCCCATCGGCCTGATCGGCCTCTTCCTCCTCGGGATCCTCGCCGTGCTGATGACGTACGTCCAGGTCGCGCTGATGGTGTTCCGCGGCGCGATGCTCGTCGTCCTCGCCGGCATCTTCCCGATCGCCGCGGCCGCGACGAACACCGAGATCGGGCAGCAGTGGTTCAAGAAGACCCTCGCCTGGACCCTCGCCTTCATCCTCTACAAGCCCGCCGCGGCGATCGTCTACGCGATCGCCTTCCGGATGACCGGCACTGACCTGTTCAAGTCGGACGGCACCGGGCTGTTCCAGATCGTCACCGGCCTCGCGCTGATGCTCATCGCGCTCGTCGCACTGCCCGCCCTGATGCGCTTCCTCGTCCCCGCTGTCGCCTCGGTGGGCGGCGGTGGTGGCGGGGCCGGCCTCCTGCTCGGTGCGGCCGCGGCCGGTGGAGCGGCGGAGATTGCCAGCGGAGCGATCCGCTCGCGCAGCGGAGGCGACAGCGGCGGGGGCGGAGGAACGCCCGGCGGCGGCGGCTTCGGCTCCGCACCGTCCGGCAGCAGCGCCTCCGCAGGCAGCAAGGGGTCACCCGCTGCGACTCCGGCCGCCTCCGGCGCAGGCGGCGGCGCCGCTGGCGGAGCTGCGGCCGGCGGCGGCGCAGCTGCGGGCGGCGCGGCGGCAGCCGGTGGTGCCGCGGCCGCGGCGGGCGGCCCGATCGGTGTCGGCCTTGTGGTGGCCGGGAAGGCCGCCGAGGGCGCGAAGCACGCAGCACGAGCGGTCAAGGCCGCCACGGACGACGCCACTGGCGGCAACGGAAGCGGGAACTGATGAGCACGACAACCCCCACGCGAAGTGCTGAGGCGCCGCGCACGTACGGCAATTGGCGTCGCCCGCAGACCGCGGGACTCGGTGGCCTCGGGCAGCTCGCCACGGGCGTGCTGTTCGTCGGCATCCTCTCCTCGATCATCGCGTCGATGTTCTCCGGCCTCGGGGCCGCGCTCGTCGTCGCCGCGATCTTCGGCGGGATCTTGCTGACGGTTTCGGTGAAGGACAAGCACGGGCAGAGCGCCCTTGGAAGGACGGTGAATCGCGTGAACTGGATGCGCACGAAGGCCAAGGGGGCGAACGTCTACCGTTCCGGTCCCGCGGGTCGAGCGAAGTGGGGCACTTTTCAGCTCCCGGGCCTGGCTGCGGCGTCGCAGCTCTCCGAGCACGAGGACTCGCACGGGCGCCGGTTCGCTCTCGTGCACGTCCCCTCGACCAAGCACTACACCGTCGTGATCGCCACGGAGCCGGACGGGGCCGCGCTGGTGGATCAGGAGCAGGTCAACAACCAGGTCGCGGAGTACGGCATCTGGCTTTCCAATCTCGGAGACGAGCCCGGTATCGAGGCGGCCTCCGTCACCGTCGAGACGGCCCCCGATACCGGTACGCGCCTGCGCTCGGAGGTCGAGGGGTCGATGGACCCGGATGCGCCGGAGTTCGCTCGAGCGATGCTCTCGGAGGTCGTGAGCAGCTACCCGGTCGGGTCGGCCACGATCCGCGCCTACGTCGCGATCACCTTCTCTTCCCTGTCTCGCATCGGCGGGAAGCGCCGCAACGCGAAGGAGGTCGCTGCTGACCTCGCCGCCCGCCTGCCTGGCCTGACGACGAGCCTTGCCGCGACCGGGGCCGGCGCTGCGCGGCCGCTCGGTGCTCAGGAGCTGTGCGAGGTGATCCGGATCGCCTACGACCCCGGCGCCGCCGTCCTGATCGATGAGGCCCGCGCCTCGGGTGACGTGCCGGAGCTGTTTTGGACGGACGTCGGCCCCGCGGCCGCGGAGTCCCGGTGGGAGTCGTACCGGCACGACGGCGCCGTGTCCACGTCGTGGACGATGACCTCCCCGCCGCGCGGAGTCGTGCAGTCCGGGATCCTCGCCCGTCTGCTGGCTCCGCACCGTGACGTCGCTCGCAAGCGCGTCACCCTGCTCTACCGCCCCATCGACCCGGCCCGCGCCGCGGCGATCGTGGAGGCGGACCTGAACGCGGCGCAGTTCAACAGCTCCGCGTCGACCAAGCCCACTGCCCGCTCGACCCTCTCTACCCGCTCCGCCCAGGCGACCGCGGCGGAGGAGGCCTCCGGTGCTGGCCTGCTCAACTTCGGCCTGATCGTCACCGCGACGACTACTGACGCTGTGCACGAGGCGGACGCGCGCGCGGCGATCGACTCGCTGACCGCCGCGGCGCGTCTTCGGGTGCGGCCGGCGTTCGGGTCGCAGGACACCGTTTTCGCTGCGGGTCTGCCGCTGGGGCTCGTGCTCCCGCGTCACCTGCGCCTGCCCACCGAAGTGAGGGAGTCCCTGTGAGCCTGATCACCCGCCTGTTCTCCTCGAACAGCGACAACGAGCTCGAGCCCGGCGAGGACGTCCTGCCGGACGGAGCGGTCACCGCCGCCCACGGCGATACGACGGGGGAGGAGCTGACCGGCGACGGCCTGCCCACCGGTGCCGTGTCGTCCTCGGCAGAGCCCGGCACCGACACGGCCACACCCTCGCAGCGAGCAGCGCGCGGGCAGAGCGGACCTCCGGCCGCGGTGGTCGCGCAGCGGCCGACGCTGACTCGGGAGCGCAGGACCCCGCGCACCCGGCGCCGGGAGGGGAAAAAGGTCGAGATCCCGCACGGCGGGAAGAAGAAGGCCCAGGGGACCGCGCTGCGCCGTCCTCTGCGCCCGACGATCCGCGGGTGGCTCGGTCGCGGCGGTGGTGAAGCCGTCAACGTCACGGCCGCCGATGAGTTCCGCGGGACGACCGTGCAGGTGTGCGGGCTGTACCCGTTCTCGGTCGGGACGGGTACGCCGATGATCGGGGTGCCGTTGGGGAAGAACCTCTCCACCGGTGCCTCCGTCTGCTGCGACCCGATCAGCTGGTTCCAGCGTGCGAACCTCATCAGTAACCCGTCGATGTTCGTGCTCGGCAAGCCCGGCCTGGGGAAGTCCTCGCTGACCCGTCGCATGGCCGCCGGCCTCGCCGGGTACGGCACGATCCCCCTCGTACTGGGCGACCTCAAGCCCGACTACGTGGATCTGATCGAAGCCCTCGACGGGCAGGTCATCCCCCTCGGCCGTGGCCGCGGCTACCTGAACATCCTCGATCCCGGCGAGGCGTCGGAGGCAGCGCAGCGCCTCCGTGACGAGGCCGACCGCTCGCTCGAGCGGGCCGACGAGCTCGCGCACCAGGTCGACGCGCTCGGCGTCTCCGACGACACCGCGGCGACGATCGCAAAGGTCGGCCGGCTGCGCAAGCACGCCGCGAAGGTGCAGCGCCTCGCGCACCAGGTCCTCGCGGACGCCCACGGCCGCCGGCACACGATGGTCGCAGCGCTGCTGACGATCCTCCGCTCCCAGCCGCCGAGTGACCGTGAAGAGACGATCATCGACCGGGCACTGAAGTACCTGGACGAGCACCACCAGGGAGTGCCGGTCCTCGCGGACCTGCTGCGCGTGATCCAGGAGGCGCCGGACGAGATTCGTCAGGTCGCGTTGGACCGCGGCGACATCGAGAAGTACAAGGACGTCACCGAGAACCTCGAAGCCTCCCTCATCGGCCTCACCACCGGTGGACGCTTGGGCGAGGTGTTCTCGAAGCAGACCACCACGCCGATGCGCCGGGACCGGCCCGTCGTCTACGACGTGTCCTCGATCGATGACTCCGAAGGTGACCTTCAAGCCGCGATCCTCCTCGCCTGCTGGTCCGCCGGCTTCGGGACCGTCAACGTCGCGGCCGCCCTCGCGGACGCGGAGCTCGAACCGCAGCGGCACTACTTCGTGATCCTGGACGAGCTGTGGCGGGCGCTGCGCGCGGGCAAGGGCATGGTCGATCGCGTCGACGCCCTCACCCGCCTGAACCGTGCGCGCGGCGTCGGCCTGGCGATGATCAGCCACACGATGTCGGACCTCCTCGCACTGGCCTCCTCGGAGGATCAGATGAAGGCGAAGGGCTTCGTGGAGCGCTCAGGCATGGTCATCTGCGGCGGCCTCCCCGGCGCGGAGATGCCGCTGCTGACCTCGGCCGTGCCGATGTCGATCGCGGAACAGGGGATGCTCACCTCCTGGCAGGACCCGCCCGCCTGGGACCCCGTGTCCGGGCACGAGTCAGAGCCGCCCGGACGCGGCCGCTTCCTGATCAAGGTCGGCGGACGTCCCGGGATCCCGGTGCGCGTCGAGCTGACCGCGGCGGAGAAGGAGGTCAACGACACCAACAAGCTCTGGCACGCGACCTCCCGCGCCGGACGCGCAGCGGAGCCGCTGCCCACCGATCCCGTGAACGTCGAGATCCTGCCGTGAGCGTCCTCGTCGCCTTCGGCGCGAGCTGCGTCGCGGCCGGCGCCGCGATCGTCAGCGCGCTCCGCGCCCGTCAGCGGACGGCGGACCGCGACCGGTTCCTGCTTACCCTCTGCTGGGGTGGCGTCGGGCTCCTGGCGGGCTTCGTCGCCTGGGACCAGTGGGACCGGGTGATCGCGTGAGCTGTGCGTCGACGGTCGCGTTCGAGGGCTACCGCTGGACCTGCCAGCGGTCCGCTCCGGGGGAGCACGGCTTCCACACGACGGATCTTCCCGTCTCCTTCGTGGAGCGGGGCCTCGCGGTCCTCTCCTGGGGGACCTCGCACCAAGCACCCGCCGACGACTGCACCCCGCGGTGGGTTGGCCCGATCTACACAGAGGAGTCCGCATGAGCGCCACCGCCAACAACCGCCGCCGCGAGCCCGGCAAGGCAGGCAACGACGCCCTGATGCTCGGCGCAGCCCTCGCGGCGATCGCTGCGATCGGCATCGTCTGGGTGGCCGTCGCGGTCGGATCGCAGCTCGACGGCGTGAACGAGGGCCTGCCGTCCGATCCGTTCGAAATCATCTCGGGCCTGTTCCGCGGCCGAGTGGTGTGGTCGACGTCCGCAACGATGATCGCCGCGGCCGCCGTCGCCGTCATCGTCCTCGTCGGCCTCTGGCTCGTGTGGATGCGCTCGCTCGGACGGAAGAACCGCTCGAGCGTGGACCACGCCGCCCGATACATGGCGACGCCCCGCGATCTGGCACCGATGATGCGCAAGGAGGCGTTGAAGAAGTCCGCCCGCCTCGGCGTCGCTGAGAACCCCGGCGTCCCGGTGGGCCGGCTGCACCTGGGGAAGCAGATGCTCTACGCCTCGTTCGAGGACATGATGCTGCTGATCGCCGGCCCTCGCGTGGGCAAGTCGACCTCGCTCGTCATCCCCGCGATCATGGCCGCGCCCGGCGCCGTAGTCACGACCTCGAACAAGCGGGACGTGCTCGACGCAACCCGCGACGTGCGCGCCGCCAAGGGCCACGTGTGGGTGTTCGACCCGCAGCGGGTCGCGTTCGAGGACGCGACCTGGTGGTGGAACCCCCTCTCCTACGTCACCGACGACACCAAGGCCGCGAAGCTCGCGACGCACTTCGCCTCCGGCACCCGGGCGATGAACGCGAAGACCGACGCCTACTTCGACGGCAAAGGGCAAGAGCTGCTGTCCGATCTGCTGCTCGCGGCCGCGGCCGGGAACCGGCCGATCAGCGACGTGCTGCTCTGGCTGACCTCCGTCGAGGACGAAACCCCCGTCGAGCTCCTGCACGACAACGGCTACCCGACCAACGCGCGAGCTGTCCGCGGCATCATGAACACCGCCGACAAGGCCCGCGACGGGATCTACTCGACCGCGCAGGGCATGGCCGTGTGCTTGAAGAGCGCCGCGACCGCCGACTGGGTGAACGCCCGCCCGAACGACACCCGCCCGCAGTTCGTTCCCGAGACGTTCGTCACGTCGACCCAGACGCTGTACTCGCTGTCGAAGGAGGGCGCCGGCACCGCCGGCCCCCTCGTCACCGCCCTGACCGCCGCGACGATCGAGGCCGCGGAAGAGCACGCCGCGCGCTCACGCGGCGGGCGCCTCGCGACGCCCCTCGTCGCCGTCCTCGATGAGGCCGCGAACGTGTGCCGGTGGAAGGACCTCCCCGACCTGTACTCGCACTACGGCTCGCGCGGGATCCCGATCATGGCCGTGTTCCAGTCCTGGTCCCAGGGCGTCGGCGTGTTCGGCAAGGAGGGCATGCTCAAGCTGTGGTCCGCCGCGAACGTGAAGCTGTACGCCGGCGGAGTCGCGGAAGACGAGTTCCTGCGCACCCTTTCCGAGCTGATCGGCACCTACGACAAGGAGACCACCTCCGCCAGCTACAACAAGGGCGTCCGCTCGACCACCTCGGCGCTGCGCCGAGAGAAGATCCTCGAAGTCGCGGACCTCACCAGCATGGGCCGCGGCCGCGCGATCATGCTCTCCTCCGGCGCCCGCGCTGCCCTGGTCGACACGGTGCCCTGGTACAACGGGCCGAAAGAGCAGGTCGCCGCGATCAACGCCTCCATTGCCGCTCACGACGCCAGCAGCGGACCCGCGAACGCTGCACCCGTCTCGCCTGTCGTGACGGTGATGTCTCCGCTCGAGGAGCAGCCTGCGGCGGACGTCGACGCGGAGCAGAACGCGACTCTCCGGAGCGAGCGATGAGCGACGAGGATCTGTTCGACGTCGACACGGATCCCGTCACGCTGCACCCCGTCGAGGCGGAGGACGTGGACGAGGAGGAGGTGCCGGCGACGTACTTCGGATCCGCCGACGAGTGGGTCAGGGAGTTTCTCCGCCCCTCCTACCGACGCCGGGTGACAGCCAAGGGCCAGAGCGCCGGCGAACGATGGGCGGCCGAGTGGTGGAGCAGCGTCGAAGCGCTGACTCGCATCGAAGCCCTCTGGCGGATGTGGGAAGAGATCCGCACCAGCGCAGGCTCACTCAGCGCCTACTGGATCAACCACCTCGACCCGCACATGCGAGTCCTCCTCTCGCCCGGCGGCCCCTTTGCGACGTCGACGGACGAGAACCGGGCCGGCGACATGCTCCCCTACGCTGCCCCGCCGACAGGGATGTTTCCGCCAGACCGGCTCAGGTGACGAAGTAAGCGGCCGAGCTGAGGCGCTCGAAGGCGGCATCGACCAGCGCGCCGAGGTCGGCATTGTCCTCAACTGCCCAGTACTCCCAGGCGATGTCGACTGCTGCGAGTGCGGCGTTCGCGAGGACTCGTGCGGTGAATGCGTCGGGGATGCGCTCGGCGAGCGCGATGGCGAGCACGACGGCACTTTCTGCTCGGCGCTCCCTCAGCCGGGAGGTGAGCGCGGGCTCGCTCATGATCAAGCGGAGTCGGGCTCGGTACCCGTCGGGGTCCTCAGCGGCGATGACGATGACCGGTTCGATCGCTAGGCGCACCAGCTGCCAACCGGACATTCGAGTGCCGGCGGGCAGAGCCCGTAGCGCCGCCGCATGGTCGAGGCTGCTGCTCTCGACCGCAGCGATGACGACGTCCTCCTTGCTGCCGAAGTAGCGGAAGAAAGTCGCCCGCGACATTCCGGCCTCCCGTGCAGCGTCCTCGACCGTGACGGTGGAGTAGCCGCGCTCGAGGAACACCTCGAGCACCGCCGCGGCGAACTGCGCGCGCAAGAGGTCTCGCGCTCGATCCCTCACCCCCGCAGCCATGTTTCGAGCATAGGATGTGAGACGCGGTATCAGTGTGGATACTAAGTATCAAAGACACCGTTCGAGCCAGGAGAATCGATGACCGCGACCGCTGCCGAGCCACTAGCTACACGGAGGAAGCTCCGTCCAAATCTCGTGATCGCCGTCCTCGCCTTCGCGGGGATGGGGGCGTCGTTCATGCAGACGATCCTGATCCCGATCCAGGCGCAGCTCCCCGAGCTGCTCGACGCGAGCCGCGATGACACGGCCTGGGTGATCACGGTCACGCTGCTGGTGTCGGCGATCTGCACGCCCGTCTCGGGGAAGCTCGGCGACATGTACGGCAAGCGCCGCGTCGCGATCGTGCTGCTCTCCCTCCTGATCGCGGGATCCGTGATCTGCGCGCTCTCGCCGACGGTCGTGCCGCTGATCATCGGCCGAGGCCTCCAGGGCACTGGCATGGGGGTGATCCCGCTGGGCATCTCGATCCTCCGCGACATCCTGCCCAAGGAGCGACTGGGCTCGGCCATCGCCCTGGTCAGTGCGACTCTCGGCGTCGGCGGAGCGCTCGGCCTGCCGATCAGCGCCCTCGTCACCGAGAACTTCGACTGGTACGCCCTCTTCTGGGTGGCCGCCGCGATCGGCGCCGTCGCCCTCGCTCTCTTCGTCATCGTCATCCCGGGAGGCGTCTCGAACGCGCGAGGGAGGTTCGACTTCGGCGGCGCCGTCGGACTCGCGATCGGCCTCGTCGGCCTGCTCCTCGCGGTGTCCCGCGGCAACGAGTGGGGCTGGACGAGCGCGCCGACGCTGATCAGCGCCGGAATCGGAGTCGTGGCCCTGCTGCTGTGGGGCTGGTACGAGCTACGCCGCAGCAACCCGCTGGTCGACCTGCGGGTGAGCGCTCGCGGCCCCGTTCTGATGACGAACCTCGCGTCCGTCGCCATGGGATTCGCGCTGTTCTCCTCGAGCATCGTCTTCCCCCAGCTGCTGCAGCTCCCCGAGACCACGGGCGGCCTGGGCCTGCCCCTGCTCGAGGCGAGCCTGATCCTGATGCCCTCGGGCTTGGCGATGCTCGCGATGTCGCCCGTCGCAGGCCGGGTGGAGAAGCGGGTCGGCCCGAAGCCGCTGCTGGTGGCCGGGGCCGTCATCATCGCCCTCGCCTACCTCGCCGCCGTGGTGCTCGAGCCGACCGTCTGGCTCGTGCTCGTGATCAACGTCGTGATCGGCATCGGGATCGGCCTGGGCTACGCGGCCATGCCGACGCTGATCATGCGCGCGGTCCCGGTGAGCGAGAGCGGCGCGGCGAACGGGCTGAACACGCTGATGCGTGCCCTCGGCACGAGCATCGCCGCGGCCGTCGTCGCCGCCGTGCTCGCGAACTCGGCGGTCAGCGGTTCCGGAGGCTCGGTACCCTCGGAGTCGGGTTTCACCCTCGCGCTCCTCTTCGGCCTCGCTGCCGCGATCCTCTGCGCTGCCCTCGCGGTGTTCATCCCTAAGCCTCAAGTTCTCGCGGAGGAAGAGCCGGCCCTCCCTGGTGAAGTACTACCGGCCCTCGAGCCGGCTCATCGGTGACTTCTACTGCAAACGCAGTAGCTGCACCGCCGCGCCTGGACGACGCCGCCCGGACGGGGATCGGCGATTCTGAGAGAGCGTCGCGCCCCTCGCGGGGAACGACGTTCCCGAGACGAAGGAGAACGACATGCTCACCTCGAAGAACACCCTGCAGGAATGGCTCGATGACGCCGTCGGCGGCCCGCTCCTCCGGGAGATCCTCGCGCAGGGCGGCCAGTCGGCCGAGGACCTGCGCCCCGCGGCCGGCCTGAGCCTGCGAACGCTCGTCGAGCTCGGCGGCGGACGGTTCCCGCAGGAGCTGGTCGACACGCTCGTGAAGCAGGCCAACGGCGGCGTCATTCCCCTCGAGGAGACGCAGGAGGAGTCCGTCGGCGACGGCCGGTTCACCGGTCGGACGGTGATCGTCACCGGCGCCGGCTCGGGAATCGGCCGCGCCACCGCGCGCCGCATCCTCCGCGAGGGCGGCCGCGTGATCGCCGTCGACGTGGTGCCCAAGGGCATCGACGAGCTGGCCGCGTCGTCGCCCGAGGGCACAGTCGTCACCGTGACCGCCGACATCACCTCGACGGACGGGGTCGCCGAGATCCTCTCAGCGGCGGGGGAGCGGGTCGACGGTCTCGCGAACATCGCAGGGATCATGGACGGGATGACGCCCCTGCACGAGACCGAGGACGCCCTCTGGCGCCGAGTGTTCTCGGTGAACGTCGACGGCACCTTCGCGCTCAGCCGCGCGGTCCTGCCGCTGATGCTGGCGCAGGGCCGGGGCTCCGTGGTCAACATCGCGTCGGAGGCGTCACTGCGCGGTAACGCCGCCGGCACCGCCTACACCGCGTCCAAGCACGCGGTCGTCGGCATCACCAAGAGTGCCGCCTTCCTCTACGGACCCTCCGGCATCCGCACCAACGCCGTCGCGCCCGGTCCGACCGCTACGGCGATCGAGGGGAGCATGGCCTCCGACTTCGGACGCGAGCGTCTCGCGCCGTTCTTCACCCTCATCCCGCCGGTGGTGTCGGCGGACACGATGGCGGCCTCGATCACCTGGCTGCTGAGCGACGATTCCGCGAACGTCAACGGCATCGTGCTCGCCTCCGACGGCGGCTGGTCGGTCCAGTAGCGGTCAGGGGCGCGGTCCGCGCAGCTCCCGGCTGATCGCCCGGAGCCCGGTCTCGAGAGCCTCGAGCTCCTCCTGGCTGAGGCGGGAGAGGACATCCTCGCCCAGCTCCGGCCGGGCGGCCATGAGCTCGCGGACCACCGCTCTACCGAGGTCCGTCGCGTGGATGCGGCGAACCCGATGATCCACCTGGTCTTCCGCCCGGACGACCAGACCGGCCGCCGCGAGGCGGTCGACGAGCTTCGACATCGACGGCATCGACACGGCGAACGCCTGAGCGAGTCCGGCTCCGGTCGCGCCCTCCTCGGTCGTGACGACGACGGTCAGCGCCTTGAGCTGCTGAATCGTCAGGTCCGTCGTCATCAGTGGCTCGAGAACCCGCGGGATCGACCGCACGGTGATCGCAATGGACAGCGCCTCGATGCTCGACATCGTGCGTGCGCGGGCGTCATCGGTTCGCATCCGCTCACCGTAGATGTCAGCGGACACCCAGCACAATTACTTAGTTCGACGCTAACCTTTCTGCAGCAAGTGATCGATCCGGAGTCGTGTCGGCGCGTTCGCGGAGAAGACGGGGGAACCCTGCTTCTGCGCGGATGTCCGGGAAGACCGCGGACGTCGCGCCGCACGGCGCGACGAAAGCGAGAGACGATGACCGCCAGCACCGCCAGCACCGCCACCCTCGACCTCGAGGCCGCCCGCGAGAAGTACCGCCACGAACGGGACCGCCGCCTCCGACGCGACGGAGCCGGCCAGTACACACGAGCCGCCGGCGAATTCGGCTACTACGCGAAGGACCCCTACACCGAGCACGTCGGGCGTGAGCCGGTCGAGGACCGCGTGGAGGTCCTCGTGATCGGCGCCGGCTTCGGCGGCCTGCTCACTGCGGCGCGGCTGCGAGAGGCCGGAGTGGAGTCGATCAGGCTGATGGACGAGGCCGGCGACGTCGGCGGCACCTGGTACTGGAACCGCTACCCGGGGGTCCGCTGCGACATCGAGTCCTACGTCTACATGCCGCTGCTCGAAGAGGTCGGCACGATGCCGAGCGAGCGCTACGCACCGGGGGAGGAGATCCGCCGGCACTCCGTCGCGATCGCGGAGCACTACGGGCTCTACCGCGACGCGCTCTTCCAGACCCGGGCGACGTCACTCGATTGGGACGAGGAATGCGACGAGTGGATCGTCGGCACCGATCGCGGTGACCGCTTCCGCGCTCGTTTCGTCGTCACCTCCTCGGGCACGATGACGCAGGCGAAGCTCCCGGGCATTCCCGGGATCGAGAACTTCCGCGGCCATACCTTCCACACCAGCCGCTGGGACTACGGCTACACCGGAGGCTCGGCCGACGGCGGCCTGACGGGGCTCGCCGACAAGCGCGTCGCGGTGGTCGGCACCGGAGCGACAGGCCTCCAGGTCGTTCCGCACGTGGGCGCCGATGCTCGCGAGCTGGTCGTCTTCCAGCGGACTCCGTCGACGGTGGATGTCCGCGACAACCGGCCGACCGACCCCGAGTGGGCCGCGTCCCTCCAGCCCGGCTGGCAGCGCGAGCGGATGGAGAACTTCCTCGCGGTCCTCGCCGGCGAGCCCGTCGCGGAGAGCCTCGTCCAGGACGGCTGGACCGCGACGACGGCCCTGCAGCGGCAGATCCTCACCGGCGCGGTCGACGAGAGCCTCTCGCTCGAGGAGCGCGAGCGGCGCGACGAGCTCGACGACCTCGCGACGATGAACCGCCTCCGCGCGCGCATCGACGAGGTCGTGGAAGACCGCGCGACCGCCGAAGCCCTCAAGCCCTGGTACCGCTACATGTGCAAGCGGCCCGGCTTCAGCGACACGTACCTTCCGGCCTTCAACCGGTCGAACGTGACCCTCGTCGACACGGCGGACGCGGGCGGCATTACCCGGGTGACCGAGACCTCCGTCTTCGTCGGAGACGCCGCGTACGAAGTCGACTGCCTCATCTTCGCCACCGGCTTCGAAGTCGGGATCTCCGGGGTCATGTCGGGCACTCTGCCCGTCACCGGTCGCGGCGGGCGCACTCTGCTGGAGGCGTGGGCGCGAGGCCCGCGGACCCTGCACGGGTTCTCCTCGCACGGCTTCCCGAACCTCTTCCACCTCAGCGGCATCCAGAACGCGAACTCCGTGAACTTCGCGCACATCCTCCTCGAGCAGGCCGAGCACATCGCCGCCGTCATCGCCCGCGGTCGCGAGGTCGGCGCCCGCTACCTCGAGCCGTCGGCCGAGGCCGAGGAGGCGTGGGTGCGCACCGTCCACGAGACCGCCAGCGACACCCGGGCGTTCCAGGCCGAGTGCACGCCCGGCTACTACAACGGCGAGGGCACCCGCTCGATCGCCGGCGCCGCGTACAGCCCGGGACCGATCGCGTTCCACCGACTTCTGCGCGAGTGGCGCGAAGACGGCATGCGGGACGTACTCGTCGGCGCGACGGTCGGAGCCTCCCGATGAGGCGCGCGCTCGTCTCCCTGGCGGTGCCGTCCGTGCTGCTACTCACGGGGTGCACGGCGGCCGCAACCCCGGACGACACCGACGCGCCAATAGCAGCGGAACAGATCGCTGAACGCGTCATGCAGGTGACGGACGTCCATGAGGCAACCGGGATGACCCTCTTGGAGGGGCCGACCTTCGGCCCCGACGGGAGCCTGTATGTCGTTGACGTGGTGGCGCCGGCGGGGGAGGGCAAGGTTCTTCGCGTGGACGTCGAGGACGAGAGCGTCGAGACCGTCTATACCGATGACACGAGCGTGTTGACCTCCGCGCAGTTCGGCCCGGCGGACGGCCGCCTCTACGTGACCGACTTCGTCGGCGGCGCGGTGCGCAGCATGACCACCGATGGCACCGATGTCCGCGAAGTCTTCGCCGGCCCGGTCGACGGGGCGCCCATGCAGCCCGACGACATCGCGTTCGGTCGCGACGGCGCTCTATACGTCACCGATGCGGCAGATGCGACGGCGCCCTACTGGGAGGCGAGCGGTCGTGTCATCCACATCGATCCGGTGACAGCGCAGGCGACCGTGCTGGCCTCGGAGCTGCCCTCGCCGAACGGAATCGGCTTCTCACCCGAGTACGACGCACTCTGGGTGGGGCTGAACACCGGCAACCGCATCGATCGGCTGACACTGTCTCCTGGCGGGTTGGAGGTCGCTACTGCTCACCCCGCGATCTTTGCTTCCGCGGGCGTGGGCCAAGTCGATTCGATCGCGGTGGATTCGGACGGCAACCTCTACGTCGGGGTGCACAACCGTCCGGAGATCCTGATCTACAACATCGACGGAGCCCTCGTGACCACGGTGGTGGTGCCGGCGGAGGAGGCATCAGGCCTCAGCTCCGCGACCAACGTCGCTATCGCGCCCGGCACTACTGATGCCTACGCGTCGGTCAGCGGCTCCGATGGCGGCTTCGTCTACCGCTTCGACGCTCTTGCGGAGGGGATCCCTCAGTCGAACGGAGGCTGAGCAGAGAAAGGCTCATGCAGACCACCGCCGTGGTCGGCCAGCTGGCGCCGGGGTGCATCGACACGTTTCGGTTCGCGAAGGGCTAGTTCGTGGTGGCGTCGGGCGGCCGGCGCATACCCCGAGTAGAAGAAGGGTGACGGACAGGGGTCCCTCGCGCGCTTCAACTCTCCAACCCTCAGCGCTCGGTCTGACGAAGGACTTCGAGCCGACCGGCCCCGATCCGGCTGAGGAGACCAAGGCTCTCAAGCAGCGCTCCACTGATGATCGAGGCCGACGAGATCGCGATCAGGACGTGCTGAAGCGCAGCACGACCAAACGAAAGAGACCGTGCAGGAGCAGCGGGCGACGTGCTGGTGAAGGTGCGAATGACGAAAGGGCTGGAAATGGACATCGTGGCCTCCTGGGCGGCGGGGTCGGGCGCTCCGCGATGCCTTCACCCTCTCGCGGTCCGGCGGCCCGGTCGTCGTTCCGGTAGACCGTTCGCTGTCGTCTCGCTGCAGTAGAGCACGCGGACGGCGATCGACAAGAGGACGGGACTACTTCGGATGTAGTAGAGGTGACGGTCTCAGGGGACGACTCCTGGGAGAGCACTCAGCGGGACTCTGGATGCAGGCGGCGCCTCCGCCATCCTTCCCCGTCCTCTCTTCTCCCAGGAGCCACTATGTCCACATTTCTCGCCCGCCTCGGGCGGTACAGCGCACGTCACCGGTTGGTGGTCGTCGGAACCTGGATCGTGATCTTCGCGGCCCTGATCGGCACCCTGGTCATCGGTTCCCAGAATGGCGGGAGTGAGGCCGCCAAGACATCGGTCCCGAACTCGCCCGCCTCGCAAGCTCTCGACCGGATGAACGAGGAGTTCCCGGCCGCCGGCGACTCATCGGCCGCCGCGCTCCAGCTCGTCTTCCAGCCGGCCGGCGGGAACGTCGCGGACCCGGCGACATCGGCCGAGATCACCGCTTTCCTCGCTGAGGCCCGAACGCTGCCCGGAGTCGTGTCGGTAACAGACCCGTTCGACCCCGCCCAGCCCTACGTCTCCGCCGATCAGACCCTCGCCGTCGCCACGCTGGCCTACCCCGATCTCTCGGAGGACGACCAGAAGACCGACTACGAGGCGGCGCTCGCCCTGCAGGAGAACGCGCCCGCAGAGCTCGGCGTCCAGCTCGGCGGCAATCTCGTCCCGATCGGCGCCCCTGCGCCGGGTCTCGGCGAGCTCGTCGGCGTCGTCATCGCCTTCCTCGTCCTAATCCTGACCTTCGGCTCGCTCCTCGCGGCCGGCGTCAACCTGCTGATCGCGGTGTTCGGTGTCGGAGTCGGCCTCGTCGGCGTCCTCGCCTACGGCTCGCTCTTCCCGATCGGCGACAACGCGATCATCCTGGCCTCCATGCTGGGGCTGGCCGTCGGCATCGACTACACCCTCTTCATCCTCTCGAGGTTCCGGATCGAACTGAGAGCCGGCAAGAACGTGGAGGACTCCGTCGCTCGCGCCACCGGCACCGCAGGCACCGCTGTGGTCTTCGCCGGACTCACCGTCATCGTCGCCCTGGTGGCACTGCTGGTCGCAAATCTCAGCTTCGTCACCGAAATGGGCTTCGCCGCCGCTGCCGCCGTCCTCGTGGCCGTGTTGCTGGCACTGACCCTCCTTCCCGCGCTGATGCGCACGATGGGCCTGCGCGCCCTGTCGAAGAAGCAGCGCGCCGAGGTTCTCGCGGGACACTTCATGGTCGAGGGCGGCGAGCAGAAGCGCGGTGTCATGCGCGGCTGGGGCAGCTTCGTTGTCAACCGCCCGGTCATCTCCGCTCTTGCCGGCATCATCATCCTGGTGATCGTGGCGTTGCCGATGTTCAGCATGAAGACCGCGTTCAACATCCCCGGCGGCTCCAGCCCCGACTCGACCGAGCGCACCGCTTACAACCTGATAGTCGACGAGTTCGGCGGCACCCAGAGCCCGCTCATCGTCCTCGCCGAGGGCGACAACATCGCCGCGAAGACCGACGGCGTTCAGTCCCGCCTCACCGAGCTCGATGGTGTCCTCCAGGTCGCTCCGGCCGAGATCTCGGCCGATGGCACGATGGCGCGCTTCATCGTCATCCCCGACGGCAGCCCGATCGACCAGGAGACCAAGGACATCGTGCACACCCTGCGCGACGACGCCGACACTCTGACAGGCGTCCATCTCGAGGTCACCGGCGAGACCGCGATCGGGATCGATCAGGATGCGGCGCTGATGAGCGCGCTCGTGAAGTACATCATCGTGATCGTCGTCATCTCGCTGCTGCTGCTGATCGTGATGTTCCGCTCGCTCGTCATCCCGCTCATCGCCACCCTCGGCTACCTGCTCTCGGTAGGCGCGTCGTTCGGCGCGAGCACCGCGGTGTTCCAGTGGGGCTGGCTCGACCCCTTCATTGCGGCTCCCCAGGGGGACCCCATGCTGAGCCTGCTGCCGCTGTTGCTGGTCGGCGTGCTCTTCGGTCTCGCAATGGACTACCAGGTGTTCCTGGTCTCGCGGATCAAAGAGATGCACGACAAGGGCATGACACCCCAGGAGGCGATCCGCGAGGGCTTCGCCCGCTCCGGTCCTGTCCTCGTCGCGGCCGCGACGATCATGACCGTCGTGTTCGGAGGATTCGCCACCGGCGAGTTCGCGATCGGCGCCTCGATCGCCTTCGGCCTGATGGTCGGAGTCATGGCGGACGCCTTCATCGTCCGCCTGGTGCTCATGCCGGCCCTGCTGAGCCTGCTCGGCACGTCGGCCTGGTGGCTGCCGAAGTGGCTCGACAAGATCGTTCCCCACGTCGACACCGAAGGCCACGCTCTCGACGCGGAGCCCACCGCGAAAGAGCGCGAGCTCACGAACGCCTGATCCGCTTGATCCGAGGGGCCCGTCACCGAGAAGGTGACGGGCCCCTTCATGATTCGGTGAGAGAACCCCGGACCGCCGAGGGCGGCTTGCTCTCGGAGGTCCGGAATCTCCTCACCGCCCGCTCACTCGTTTGACTGCATTTCCCACTGAACTCCTCTGCGTGCGTCGTGCGCCCGGACCAGAACGAGGGCGACAACGTGAACAGCGACTCGAGCATCTCTCTGGCTCGTCGTTCGCTGAGCGCACCGCGACTCAGTCAACCTCTCCCGCCGCTGAACACCGACATCGACCTGCTGAGGTCGCTCGGGCTCACGTCGTTCCACTCCGGCGTCGAGTACGCGCGAATCGAGCCCACTCGATGTGACTTCCCACGTGCAGAGCCGTGGCACGAGCGCGCAATCATCGAATACTGCCTCGCATAAGGCATCGAACCGGTCGTCACGTTGCACCACTTCTCGAGCACGCTGTCATTCACGAAGTCTGGCGGCTGGACCTCGAAAGCGGCTGTCGGTCGCCTCGGCGAGTACGTCGAGGCTGTCGCACCGGTCCGTGAGAGCGCCACCTACGTCGCCACGACCAAGTAGCCGGACATGTTCGCCACGATGCAACACATGGCGGTACCGCTTCAGTTACCTGGATCCCACGGCCGTAGTGGCGCGCAGGGGAGCGGGCCGCGAGGTCGGCATCAACGCGTTCTCCCTGCCGGAGCCGAAGCGCGAGGCGAGAGACACCATCATCCGCGCGGGTGTCCGCGTCCGCGAGATCCGGCGCGAGAAGACGACCGTCGAAGTCGGCTGGCCCATCACGATCCGAGCCTCCTGCCCGCGAGGGCTGCGAAGACGGGCTCGCCCACTACGAGCGGATCCGGGAGGACACCTACCTCGAGACCTCCCGCGACGACGATTGGGGCGGCGTACAGTCCTACACGCGTCAGCTGGTCGGCCTGGAAGGGGTACCCGAGGGCGCCGAGCTGACGCCGACCGCCTAGGCCTACCGCACTGACGCCCTCAAGATCGCCGTCCGTCGCGCGTGATCCGTGACCGGAAGCACTCCGATACTGATTTCCGAGAGCGGCCTTGCCGCCTCCGACGAGGATCGCCGCTGCATCGCCTACACGGCGGGCGCCCTGCTAGGACTGTCGTAGGCGAGCGCCGACGGGATCGACGTCCGCGGCTACCTGCACTGGACCTTTCTCGACAGCCTCAAGGGGATGCACGTCTTCGACATCACCTTCGGTCTCGTCGCGGTCGGCCGCGAACCAGTTGAGCGCACCCTCAAGGCAGCGCCTCTGGCCCTGCGCCCTGGCGCAGCGCAGCGGTGCCGGGCTGTGACCGCCTCGCTAAATGCGGGGTCATCACCAGCAGAGCCCCGGGGTCGACCCTCGCGCTGAAGGTGCTTGCCAGGCCCTCCGTGTCTCCGTCGAGCTGGTAGGCCATCGGCCGGTCGAGCTCGATGTCGACTTGTCGGCCGCGGAGGCGCCGGAGCGGTGCGTCAGGTGAGTCCTTGCGGGTGATGCTGAGCACCAACCGCAGCAGTCCCCGGAGGCCGCCTTCGCCAGAGGCGACGAGCACGTGCAGCAGTCCATCGTCGGGCTCCGCGGCGGGGAGCAGCGCGAGTCCGCCCTGGAGGTGGCCGACGTTGCCGACGAGCACCATGACCGCGTCGGAGTCGTGGATCTGCTGGTCGTCGATCGTGACCGTCGCTCGGAACGGGCGCATGCGACGCTGCTGCACGGCCGCTACGACGTAGGCGCCGGCCTTGATCACCCTCTTGAGACGGGCATCAGTGTCGCGCATGATCTGCGCATCCAGTCCGACTCCGGCCATCACGGCGAAAGGAGCGTCCACTCCGTCGACGCTCCAGTGGACCATGTCGATCTCGCGGACGCGTCCGTGCAGGGCGACGTCGAGGGCCTCGTCCTCGTCGAGGGAGATCCCAAGGTTGCGACCCAGCAGGTTGCCGGTTCCCGCCGGGATCAGCGCGACCGGAACACCGCTGCCGGCGAGGGCGGCGCAGACAGTCCGCGCCGTGCCGTCGCCACCCGCGACGAGGACACGGTCGACGTTCTGCGAGAGGGCGTACTCAGCCATCGCGCGCCCGGGGTCGTCCTGTCGCGTCTCGATCCAGAGGGGCGGATCCCAGCCGCTGCGGGCGAGGGCAAAGATCACTCGACGGCGGAAGAGGTCGAGGTCGAGGACCTTCGTCGGGTTGAAGATCACGGCGGCCCGGCCACCGGACTCGGGCGGCAGCTCCCGAAGGCGCCAGGCGCGACCGATGGCCTCCACTCCGCTGATCCAGAGCGCACCCGTCGCGATACTGGTGCCGAGCAGAAGTCCGCCGATCAGATCGGTCAGCCGATCCGTCCCCATCGCCCACATGCTTGTGCCGACGAGGGCGACGAACAGCATCCCGAGGAGGCGGCGCTCGCGCTGGGAGCGCCGCGATCGGCGTCGGGCGTTGGCGAGGGTGACGACGACCCACGTGAGGACCGTCGCTCCGACGATGTGGCCTGAGGGGTAGGCCGCCCCCAAAGCCGAGACGGAGTCGTGGTACTCGGAAAGGGGATGAGGGCGGCCGATCAGGTTGCGCTGCAGCTCCCAGAGCACGAGCCCGAGGGCGGCGATCGTCAGCGCCAGCGCAAGTCGGCGCTGACGCTGACGGAGGGACCTCAGTGCGGCCAAGACGGTGACCATTAACACCACGTAGGGGTGGGTCAGGAGCGCGAAGGCCTCGACCGACTGCCCTGCGGCGGAGCGCGGCGGCAGCGACGGCGTCCGCAGCAGGGAGTCCAGAGAGTCGCCGGAGCCGTTCACGACGCCGAAGGTCCACCCGCTGTACAGCGCGAGGGCGCCCAGGAACACGACGAGCTCTGTTGTGCGGCGGGCTCTCGACGTCGTCACCTCGGTGAACTCGTCGGGGAGGAGTGCGGGCGGTTTCGCGGTCACGGCGGTTCTTCCGAGGGAGGAGGCGGGAGGAGTCAGTCGTTCTCGACGACGACCGAGCCAGTGCCGCGGGTGAGAGTGCGATCCCCGAGCGGCTGAGCGGGTCGGGTGTTGCCGGGGTGGGCCTTATCAACCTCTGCCAGCTGCTGGGCCGAGAGCTCGATCGGGGTGGTCAGCACGATCCATTGCACCCCCTCGCTGCAGGGCGGCGTGGTGAGGCTGCCCTCGTAGGCGTAGTGGTCGAGGGTGGCGGGCAGCATCGCGGCCACGTCGACGTCGATCTCGGGGTCGGCGTCCGTTCCCGAGGCCTTGGCAGCGTTCTCGGCGAAGGCGTCGTAGGCGCTCGACTCCGTGCCCTCGACCGCGAGGACGCCAACGACGAGGCGCTCGCCCGTCTCGCTCTGGTGCACAAAGTGGAACTCGGCGTCGGCCGCGACTCCGTCGATGGTGTGCTCGGACGGGGTGTGCACGTGCATCTGCGCGAGCTCATAGGCCATCCCGTCGTACTCGACCTTCGAGGCGTCCTCGGCGCCGACCTGCACCGTGTGCCCGGTGTCCTCGACCTCACCCTCCGTGCGCTCGCTGTCGAGCGTCAGGGGGAGGCCGGCGAGGGCAGTCGAGGACGAGAGGTCGATCGGCGACTGCTGCGTGCCGGTCGCGCAGCTCGCGAAGCCGTCCTCCAGCGCGCCCCAGCCGCTCGGGCCGGAGTCGCCCTCGTACGACCAGTGCGTCGGCTCGGCGGCGGTAGTCGGGGTCGGTGTGGAGGCTGCGGAGCCGGAGCCGGAGGCGCATCCCGCGAGCAGGAGCGCGGCGGCCGCGGAGGCGGTGAGCAGGGGCAGAGTCTTGGAGAGGTTCATGCGCTGGGTCCCGTCTATCGCGCGGTGGTTGAGAGGCCGGCGAAGAAGAGCTCGATGGAGTCGCCGAGATCGATCGACGACGATCCGCGGGGCGAGTTGTCAAGAAGCATCACCGGCAGAGCAGCGGCGATGCGGGGCTCGGAGGGGGCGGTGCGCTGGGGCATGACGTGTCCTTCGGTAGGGCGATGCGGAGTGCGTCGCTGTCCTTCGAGGTTCGCGGAACCGGGAGCCGCGCTCGTCATCCAGCCGGACCGCCGGATCTACTGCGGATGGATGACGTTGACCGCTCTGCGCACTTCAGGCGTCGCGTGATCGGGCGGTGGAGACCCTCGAGCGCGGCGAGTCAGCCGTCGTGTTCGAGATCTCGAGCGACGTCGTCGCGACGACGAGCGAGCTGCTCACCTCGCTGTCGGCGCGCCAGATTGCAGTCGAGACCGTCAATGCGAGCATCTCGGCGCTCTTCGACTAAGCGATGACACCCCGGCCGGGTCATCCCGGCCAAAGTGCGCGTCTATGCGGTTAGGCCGGCGCGGTAGGCGAACGACACCAGCTGCGCTCGATCGCGCGCGCCGACCTTGGCCATCGCCCGGTTCGCGTGTGTCTTCACGGTGAACGGCGAGACGAACAGCTGCTCGGCGATGGCCGAGTTGTCGAGCCCGGTGGCAATTGCTGCGACGATCTCGCGTTCGCGCGGAGTGAGGGCCGAGAAGCGGTCAAGCATCGCGGAGTCGACGGCTGGCGCCGCGGCCTGCGCCGAGACCTGGCCGATGAGCACAGCGCTGGCCGCGCTCGAGAGGGCGCCGCCTCCGGCAGCGACCTCGCGGATGCCGTCGGCGAGGGCCGTGGGCCCCACCCCTTTGCTCAGGAAGCCATTGGCGCCCGCCCGCAGCGCCGCGAGGACGTTCTCGTCGTTGTCAAAGGTCGTCAGCACGACGATACGTAGGTCCTCCGCGGCGTAGCGCTCGCGGAGGCGGCGCGTGGTCTCGACTCCATCGATACCTGGCATGCGGATGTCCATGAGCACGACATCCACCTCGAGTGCATCGATCGCGGTCAGGGCCTCGAGTCCGTCACCGGCCGACCCGACGACGTCGATCCCCTCCTGCTTCGCGAGGATGGCCTGCAGCCCCTCGCGGATCATCTCCTGATCGTCGACGATCATCACTCGCACCATCAGATCCTGCTTCCCTCGATGCGCAGCTGTGCCACGACACGGTAGTCGTCATCGGTCTCCTCGATCCGAAGCGTGCCTCCGGCCGAGTGGGCGCGCTCGCGCATGCCGATCAGGCCAAAGCCTCGTCGCCCGGGTGCCCGATCGGGACGTCTGCGGTTCGAGATCGAAAGAGTGAGGAGCCGCTTCTCGGCACGCACCGAAACCGAGGCGGCGCCGGCTCCGTGCTTCTGCGCGTTCGTCAGCGCCTCCTGGACAATGCGGTACGCCGCTGTCGAGACCTCAGGATCAAGATCCGCCGGCGGGTCAATCAGCTGGGCCTCCACAACGACTCCGGCGGCGCGGTACGACTCAATGAGCGCGGGGATTCGCGCGAAGTCGGGCGTCGGGGCCGAATCGGTCGAGGACCCGGAGTCGGAGCGGAGAACGCGCAGCACCCGCTGCGTCTCGTGTAGGACTGACTGCACGTTGGCTCTGGCCTTCTCGAGCGATGCCCGAGATGTTCCGGCTTCGTCGGGGAGGTTCACCTCGGCGACCCCCAGGTGGATGCCGAGCACCGCGATCTCGTGTCCGACGACGTCGTGCAGGTCGCGGGCGATGCTGAGCCGCTCTTCCGCGACGCGCCGATGGGCGTCGGCGTCCCGCGCGGCGATTGCCTCGACCGCGCGGTTCTCGACCTCCTGCTGAAACTGGGCGTAGCTGCGCAGAGCCGTACCGGCGGAGGCGAAGGCGAACGACATCGCCAGCGCGACGCCCGCCGTCGGGTTCACCCAGCCGAGACCTTCGAAGAGCACGACGGAGGCGTAGCTAACCACGCCAATGAACGCGCCGACTACGGGCCCCGAGAGACCGCGCAGCGCGATCGCGAAGCTCGTGAAGACCGCCAGGTTCCACGGCACCAGCGGATCGGTGCCCAGCATGGCGGAGGAGACGGGTCCAAGGACGAGCACGACCGTGCCTAGCCAGAGGCGCGCGCGGTCGTCGGCGATTCCGATTGGGAGGAGGTCGCGGACGATGGCGACTCCCACGAGGGACACTCCTAGTCCTACATATCCGCCGATCCCCTCCTCAATCCCGCGGCCGTCGACGAAGCCGTTGACCACGAGCGCGACTAGGGCCGTGGCGCTTGCCCCCGCAGTGATGATGAGGCTTGCGAGATCGAGCCAGCGGAGGCGGCGTGTCGAAGCGCGGCCGCGCGCGCCGAGATCGAGGAGGAAAGTGGCCACGTCTCATGCTCACAGGTGCAGGGTCGTCGCCCGTACTCCCAGCGCAGTAGTCGCGGCTACCGCACCACCACCCGTGCGCGCGCAACATTGTCGAGCCGCGCGTGGGGGCTTTCCGCCCGCCCCTCCGTCTGCGCGGTGACGCGGACGGCGAGCAGGTAGATGCCGGGGGTGTCGAATGAGCACTCCTGCACGGTGGCGATCGCGGCGGCTGGAGTCACCGGCTGAACCGGGGAGAGACGTCCCGATCCCATCAGATCGGTAGCCACCTCGACGAGGACACCGTGCTGGGTGGTCGCCTGGGCGCTGATCGCGACCTGGACTACCTGACCGACCGTGACTTGCGCCGACTCGGCGCCGTCGACCAACAGCGAGACGATCGGCTGAACGCCACCGCGCGCAGGGTTGGAGGAGTCGAGGGTGACCTGCCCGTCGACCACCTCGTAGACGGTGGAAGTGCTCGGCGCGACGTCGTCCTCGACCCACGCGCTGAGCTGACGCAACGCGGTCTGCAGCGCGCCTGCGTAGCTGACGGTCCGCGTCTCGTGCTCTTGCACGCCGCTCTCATCGCCGTGCAGCGCGTTGTCGGTGTACCAGAGGCGGAAGCGGTCGTCTGCGGCGTCGCCGAGGAACTCCGCGACGCGGGATCGGTACCAGTCGGCCTGCCAGGGGAAGGCCTCCCGATCGAGGAGGGAGGCGACCACGATCATCCGGCCGCTGATGCGCCCGGTCGGGACGGTGCCGGAGGCGCCCTGCGCGAAGAGCGGACCGAGCAGCAGGGGCCGCTGCGGCAGGATCGGCTCGCCGCCGGCGTCTCGGAACTGGTCCCAGACGAGGTAGTCGGCGGACGGCACCTGGTGGCGGTGGTAGGTCTGGGCGGCGAGGAAGTTCGAGTTGTCGAGGGTCACCGCGTCGCCGACGGCCAGGACGGCGTCGCCCTCGCCGGGTTCGAGGAGCACCTCGTCTCCGTCGACGCCGGCGACGCGCAGCACGCGACCGGTCGAGGGGCCGGAGCGGATCACGAGCTCGGCGCCCAGGGTCCAGCCGCGGGGGACGTCCGCGAGCCGGACGCCGATGACCGAGCGCCCACCGGAGACGGTGGCCTTGTACGACTCGTCGACACCTCCCGTGACCGCCGCCGCGTCGGGGTCGGCGGTGAGCAGCTCGACGACGGTGGTGTCGAGCCGGATGCGGTCGCGGTGCACGGAGGCGTCCGGGTCGCTGCCGAGGTAGCCCTCCGCGCTCCAGAAATCGGTGGCGTAGCTTGGGTCGGCGGCCATGATCCCGGGGTAGAGCACGCTGAACGCGTGCATTCCCATGGTCTCCCAGCCGAACCAGGAGCGGAGCGGGAAGCCCATGCGGGTCACCTCGTCCAGCGTCGCGCGCTCCTCGTCGGTGAGCTCCAGCGCGGCGGGGTCTCCGCCGGCGTCGAACGCGTCGACGATCCGGGGGAGCACGTCGCGGAGGATCCGCTGGGCGTGCATCCGGACGGCGAAGACGTTGGGGATCGCCATCGGGCTGCCGATGACGTAGGGCACGAAGCCGTCCCAGACGCCGTCGGTGTTCTCGGAGGCGCCGATCGTGCGGTAACCGCCGCCGCTCCCGCCGTAGAGGTAGCCGAAGACGCGCTGCTCGCCGAAGACCGCGCTCGCGAGCCGGCGCGAGAGCCGGGCGACGGCCGCATTGGCGCGATAGGCGCCGATCGTCGGGTCGACGCCGGACATCGGGCCGCCCGAGGCCGCGGGACCGCCGCTGTTGGTCTCGAGGTAGTAGCCGCCGCTGGCGAGGGTGAAGGGGATCGGGTTCTCGTCGTCGAAGCGCTGCTGCGCGAGGTTCTCGCTCTGTGGAACGGGGGTGACGTGCTGGAAGAACCTGCCCTCGAACTGCTCGACGGTCGGGAGGTAGAGCGAGAAGCGGGTGTCGCTGTCGTGGAAGCCGCCGTGCAGGTAGCGGTGGCGCACCGGCTCGTCGCGCCACTCGTCGATGTCGATGTAGGGCTGGGCGAAGGCGTCGTCCGCGGGGTCGCGGTCGAGCGGCTGTCCGGCGAGCGAGTCGGTCGTGGCGGGGGAGGGGCGGGTCATCGGGCGTCCTTCGGTTCGGGGGTGACCACGGCGAGGCCGGCGGTGATGGCGGGGAGCATCTTCTCGAAGCTCCGGTAGGAGCGCATGGCGAGGGCGACGCCGATCCAGAGGACCGCGGGGAAGGCGCCGGCGAGCAGGACGATGCCGGTGAGCGCCTCCGGGGTCTGGGTCGCGGCTGTGCCGTCGTAGCCGACGATCCCGAGGACCCAGCCTGTGGCTGCGCCGCCGAGCCCACCGCCGAGCCGGACCGCGAAGGCCGTGATCGCGCCCATCGTGCTCTCGAGCCGTCGGCGGCCGCTCCACTGGTTGTAGCTCGCGTTGTCGATGACCAGCACCTGGAGGAGGAAGGTGATGGGGAGGATCCCGAGCCCGCTCAGCGCGCTGGAGATCAGGATGACCGCCAGGTTCCCGTTGGCGATGATCATCAGGACTCCGGCGAGGACTCCGCAGAAGGCGCCGGCGGTGATGATCGTGCTGACGGCGAAGCGCTTCATCAGCCGGGGGAAGAAGAGCATCAGCGGGAGGATCAGCACGGGCACGAGGCCGGTGAGGCTCATCAGGGAGATGTCGCCGACGACGTACTTGAAGTAGTAGACGGCGATCCCGGTGCCGCCGGCGAGGGCGCCGACGAAGCTGATCCCGGCGACGATCCAAATGTAGCGGTTCGAGACGAGGACCTCGCGGATATCGCGGAAGGTGACCTTGGGAGCGTCCGCGGCCTCCGTCTGGTACTTCTCCTTGAAGAAGAGGAAGCGGCCCAGCCCGATGAGGGCCAGCGGGATCGCGAGGAAGAGCGCGAGCATCGACCACGCCGAGCTGCTCGTGCCCGCCTGGGCGATGAAGAGCGGCAGGGCGACGTTGAAGGCGACGACTCCCACGGTCGTGAAGAAGCCGGTGCGGGTGGCGACCTTGGCGACGAGGACGCGGGAGTTGAACGTGCGGGCGAGGTAGAGGTAGTCGTTCGCTCCGAGGAGGGAGGTGAAGACGACGTTGGCCAGGAGGAGCCAGACGAAGAGCCACGCCGTCTTACCGGCATCGGGGAGATCGGGCGTGGAGAAGAGGAACCAGGTCGAGACCCAGACCCCGATGATCGCCAGCTCGTACGGCCGGGCCTTGCCCCAGCGAGTCTCGGGGGTGCGGTCGACGAGCCAGCCGGCGAGGACGACGACCGCCGCCTCGAGGAGCTTGCTCACCAGGGCGAGCGTGCCGAGGACGGCCGGATTCAGGCCGAGGACGTCGGTGCCGTAGAACACCCACATCGCGAGGAACAGGTAGTTAACCGCTCCGGAGAGCCCGGTGGTGGTCCACGCCAGGCCCGCTGCGGCGGAGAGGCGGTCGGGGTCGCTGCGCCGGTCGGCCTTGCGGGCGGCGCGGGCGCTGGCGGGTCGTGACGTCGTCGTCATCGGGGGGTCCTTTGGAGGAGGAGCGCGGAGATCTGGAGGGCGGCGTCTCTCGGCGCCGGATCTGAAACCAGAGTGAAGCACAAAGTTCAGGACGTCCACAAGAACAACACTGCTCCTTCGCGAATCGAATTTCGAGTGCTCGGGTAACTTCACTCGCTTAGGCTGGTCGCGTGACAACGACTGCACCGACGAAGCGCGGACCGTACGCCTCGACGCGGAAGCGCCGCGAGACGATCGTCGCCGCGGTGGTGGGGCTCGTCGACGAGCTCGGCCACGAGGGCGTGACCACGTCGCTGGTCTCGCAGCGCTCGGGGGTGAGCGAGACGACGGTGCTCTACCACTTCCCCTCGAAGGACCACCTGCTCGTCGCCGCTCTGGGAGCGATCGAGGACGAGCGGGGCGCCGAGTCGCAGCTGGACCTGGACGACACCGTCATCGACGCCCGCGCCTTCCGCCGGCTGCCGAACCCCGATTCCGCCGATCCTCGCTTCCGGCTCCTCACGGTGCTGCGGGGCGCAGCGGCGTCGCCGGAGCATCCGGCCGCCGAGTACTTCGCCGCGCGCAACGCCCGCCTCGTCGAGGTGTTCGCGCGCCTCATCGAGCACAGCCAGCAGAAGGGGCTCGCTCACCCCGCTGTGGATCCACGCATCACCGCACGTCAGGTCATCGCGGTCTGGGACGGGCTCATGCAGTTCTGGATCTCCGACCCGACGTTCGACCTCGGTGCCGCGGTCGAGGACGCGATCCGCCGATTGACGGGTCAGAATCTGATGGAGGTCCAGCAGCTGCTCGGAGCTTCGTTCGACACGCCTCCCTCGCGGTGACGCCGAGGAACCCCTGATCCGTCGACACGCTCTCTCGTGTCGGCTGTCGCGACGGTCCAGGGGGACCGCGAGGCAGTCGGCGTGGCCGGCAGCGAACATCAGATCGGCACGGGCGCATCGCCCTGAGCCGCCCATGGCGACCGGAAGCTCGCCCTTCATGCTGACCATCGCCACTGGTGAGCTCGTTGCAGCTACTGCGGATGGACTACACAGGCCGCTCCTGAAGCACGACGGCAGCGCGATGGCGAGCCGGGAGAGTGGACCTACATCGCCCGGCGACAAGCGCAGGGCCTGATCGAGGAGCACTTCATGAGCGCAACAGCCCCCACCCGAACCATCCTCGCCGCGACCTTCGCTACGCCGGACGGCGCAGCGCGAGCCGCCGCGGCCGTCGTCGGCGCCGCCCCTGAGAAGATCGCCAACACCGCAGTCCTCCATGTCAAGGCCGACGGTACGCCCACGTTCACCGAGACCAAGGACTGGGGTGCGGGGCGCGGCGCTCTCGTCGGCGGGGCCATCGGCCTCATCGGCGGACCGCTCGGTGTCCTGGCGGGAAGTGGTGTCGGGATCCTGGCCAGTCGCCTCCGTGACGTCGGCTTCAAGAATTCGCAGCTCCAGGAGCTCGGTGAGACGCTTCAGCTCGGCGAGTCCGCCGTGGTGTTCGAGATCTCGAGCGACGCCGTATCCCAGGCGACCGAGCTTCTCGGCTCGCTCTCGGCGCGTCAGGTGGTCGTCGAGCCGGTCGATGCCGACGTGTCGGCGCTCTTCGATTGACCGTCAGCGTCGACCTGAACCTGGCCGGGGTCCGCTGATCCCGGTGCATCACCGTCTGAAGGAGAGAACCGATGGATCAGAACCCTGCGGGCGGTGATGAAGTGGTCCAGGCCGCGCAAGGCGGCTCGATCGATGTCGACACCGCTGCCGCCCGCGCCCAGGCCTACATCTACGGCAACATCGTCGTCCTGGGCACCCTGGCGGTCATCGGTCCCGCCGAAGCAGGCACCGCCGAGAACCTGCTCTTGCTGATCGGCACAGTGGTTTCGACGTTCGTCGCTCATGCCGTCGCGGAGTCGTACGCGACACGGATCCGGACGAATCATCGGCCTGACCGGGCGGCACTCCGGCACTCGCTGCGCGACGGTCTGCCCGTGCTCAGCTCGGGCGCGATACCCGTGGTGCTCCTGATTGCCGCAGCCACCGGGCTTCTCGGCAGTACTGCGGCTTTCTCGCTCGCCGCGCTCTCCGTTGTGGCGAGGTTCCTGCTTCTCGGCTTCACGATCGGCCACCTCCGCGGCACTCAGAGTTCGTGGCGCACGGTGGGCACCGGAGTAGCACTGGCGGCGGCGGGAGTCGCGACCGCGGGGTTCAAGCTCGTCGTCGGGCACTGAACGCAGTCCGTCAAAGTCGCCCGGTCAGGTCGTCCCGCCGACCACCAGCTCGAGCTCGAGAGCGTTGACCGGGCCATCGGGCGCCGGTGTTTCACCGAGGACCGACAGGAAGTTGGCGATCATGTTCTTCGTCGGCGCGGTGACGTCGTAGGAGATCGTCGTCAGCCGGGGCACGGTGACCTGCGAAAGAGGCGTGCGGTCCATGCCGATAATCGCGACCTGCCCGGGCACCTCGAACGAACGGATCCGGGCGGCCGAGAGCAGGCAGGTCGCGATGTCGTCGTTATAGCAGGCGATCCCGATCCCGGGAGGATTCAGGCTGTCGAGCGCCCCCACAGCCTGGTCCAGATCCACACCGAGGTGCACCACATCCGGATCGGCGAGGCCGGCTCGGCGGCACTCCTCACGAACGCCCTCCTCGCGGCCCTGACCGAACGGGTCCTGCCGCGCGTCCTGGAGGCGAGCCACTGCCAGGCGGATGCTGCCCCGCTCGATCAAGTGGCGCGCCTGGAGGCGGCCGATCTCCCGGTCGAACTGATCCTCGGAAGAGAGGTGGGGCTCGAACGCGCGCACCCCTCGGCGCTCGAGAAGCTCCCTCTCCTCGTCGGAGAACGGCGTCAGCGAGAGGATCGCCCGCGGGGCCATACTGCCCACCAACCGCCCCAGCGCGGCGGTCGTCGTCGTTGCGAGCCGGAGGACGAGGGTGAGACCCTGCTCCGCGAGCTGCTCGGTCGCGGCGCCGAAGATGTCCTGCAGGTTGCCGCCGAACGTGGTGTTCGGAATGAGCGCGATCACGAAGTCGCTCGAACCCATGGCGAGGGCACGGCCGGCGGCTGAGGGCTGGTAGTCGAGCTCGAGGGCCGCCTCCTTGACGCGCTCGATCGTCGAGGCGGAGAACCGCTCGCCCCGCCCGTTCAGGATCTGACTCACGGCGCCACGCGACACTCCGGCCAGGCGGGCGACGTCCTCGCTCTTCACGATCACGCGGCTCCCCTTTCCACTCCGGCGACTGATCTTGCTCAGCAATTCTAGAACGGGTGTTGACGCGCGTTACCTGCTGTGTTTAGCTCTGTAACGCGCGATACCGGCGTGTCTTTCCCGCAATGAAGTGGAGTTCTCGATGACGAGCCTGACCGATCCCGCTACCCGCGACGACGATCGCGTCGCCACGCAGCGAATCACCGCACGTCCGAATCGGTCGCTCTTCAATCAGGGATGGTCCTTCCGCACGAAGGTCACGGCGTTCGCGGAGCTCGGCGGCTCCAGCGGTGCCGAGTGGACCGACGTGCACCTCCCGCACGACGCCCTGATCGGGCAGACCCGCCACCCGGACGCCCCGCGCGGCGAGACCAACGGCTACTTCCCCGGCGGCGCCTTCGAATACCGTCGCACGTTCGCGGCGCTCGAACAGGACGCCGGGTCGCTCGTCCTCCTCGAGTTCGACGGCGTCTACCGGGACGCAGCCATCTTCGTGAACGGGAATCTGGCCGGCACGCACGCCTACGGCTACTCACGCTTCACCGTCCGGATCGACCCGTTCCTCCAGTTCGGCGCCGACAATGAGATCCGCGTCGAATGCCGCACCTCTCTCGACAGCCGCTGGTACGCCGGCGCCGGCATCTATCGCGATGTGCACCTCGTCGTGAAGCGACCCGGGCGCATCGTGCACGACGGTGTGCGCATCACGACGCCCGAGGTCACCGCGGGCGAGGCGCTCGTCGAGGTCGAGGCGCTCGTCGAGAACGCGGGCCCGCTCACCCGCACCTACCGGCTGGAGGTCGCCCTCCGCGACGACGCCGGCGTCCCGGTCGGCAGCAGCGGCTCGCCGATCACCCTGCTCCCCGGGACGACCGGCACCGTCCGCCGCCGCCTCCACATCGAGGACCCCGCCCTCTGGAGTGTCGACAGCCCGGCACTGCACCACGCCCGTGTCACCCTGCACGACGGCGACGAGATCGTCGACACCGAGCAGGTGACCTTCGGCATCCGCTCGCTGCAGCTGGACCCGGCGCACGGCCTGCGCATCAACGGCGAGAGCGTGAAACTCCGTGGGGCCTGCATCCACCTCGACAACGGCCCGCTCGGGGTGGTGTCGATGCGGCCCGCGGAGGAGCGGAAGATCGCGATCCTCAAGGAAGCAGGCTTCAACGCCGTCCGTAGCTCGCACGCCCCGATGAGCACGGCGCTGCTCGATGCCTGCGACCGGCTCGGGATGCTCGTGATGGACGAGACCTTCGACGTGTGGACCCAGGCGAAGTCCGACAACGACTACGCCTTCGACTTCCCCACCTGGTGGGAGCGCGACGTCGAGGCGATGGTCGCGAAGGACCGCCACCACCCCAGCGTGATCTTCTACTCCATCGGCAACGAGATCCCCGAGACCGGTTCCCCGATCGGCTCGATCTGGGGACGCCGTCTCGCCGAGAAGGTCCGCTCGCTCGATCCGACCCGCTACGTCACCAACGGGGTGAACCCCTTCGTCTCGATGATCGACACGATCGTGCCGCAGATGAAGGCGCAGCGCTCCGCGGCCGCCGAGCAGCCCGGCGGCGGCGTGAACACGATGATGGCCGGCTTCGGCGCCATGATGGGCCGGATCCAGGCCTCTGAGCAGGCCACCCAGCGCACTGAGGAGTCGTTCGCCGTCCTCGACGTCGCCGGCATGAACTACGCCGACGCCCGCTACGAGCTCGACCGCGAGCTGTTCCCCGACCGGATCGTCGTCGGCAGCGAGACCTGGCCGTCCTCGATCGTCGCCAACTGGGCGCTCGTCGAGGCCGACTCGCGCGTCATCGGCGACTTCACCTGGACGGGCTGGGACTACCTCGGCGAGGTCGGCATCGGCGTCAACCGCTACGTCGAGCCGGGTGCGGAGGCTGTCTCCGGCTTCAGCGGCGCGTACCCCGCACTCACCGCAGGCTGCGGCGACATTGACATCATCGGCGAGCGACTCTCGGTCTCGTACTTCCGCGAGATCGTCTTTGGACTCACTTCGACGCCGTACATCGCCGTGAGCCGCCCTGAACGCCACGGGCAGGAGCTCGCCGTCGCCACCCCATGGGCGTGGACCGACTCCCTGGGCAGCTGGTCCTGGCCCGGCTTCGAGGGCCGGCCGATCCGCGTCGAGGTCTACAGCGACGCTGAGCAGGTCGAACTGCTGCTCGACGGCTCCTCGCTGGGAGTCGCGGAGGTCGGCGCAGAGCTGCCGTTCCGCGCGGTGTTCGAGACCTCCTTCGCGCCCGGTGAGCTCGTCGCCGTGGCTTCCGCCGGCGGAGCGGAGGTCGGCCGTTCCGCTCTCCGCTCCGCCGGCACGCAGGTCGGGTTGAACATCGTCGCGGATCGCGCGGAGGTGCGCGCCGATGGCTCCGACCTCGCCTTCCTCGCGATCACCCTCGTCGACGACTCCGGGACGGTGCACAACGCGAAGTCCCACGTCGTGACGCTGGCCGTGGACGGCCCTGCCGTCCTCGAAGCACTCGGCACCGGAGCCACCTCGACCAGCGAGCCGTTCACAGCCAATTACTGCACGACCTCCGACGGCCGCGCTCTCGCGATCGTTCGGCCGACCGGCCCCGGTGTCGTGACCGTCACCGTCTCAGCCAAGGGCCTCGCTCCTGCGGTCACGGCGATCGTCGCCGGCTGACCGATGGTGTCGACGACACGATGGCCGGCGTCCGCCGCGCTTCACGACAAGTCCGGCGTCGACCGGAGAACGCACCCGACCCGCATCGCCTCGAGGAGGATCACGTGAGTGACCGACCGGCACTGGCGGACGACGTTTCTGCGCCGACTGCCTTCGAGGCCGCGACGACGCGCGTAGTGGCCGGCGCTTCGCTCTACGACGCGACCGAGGCCTTGGTCGATGAGCTCTCCGACGAGGAGATGCTCGGTCTCCTGGACGGCGACGGCGAGTTCTGGTCGGGCATGAGCGAGATGGGTCGGCAGTACAACGCCACCCCTGTCGTGATGGGCGAGGTCGCACGCTTGGGTGTTCCCGGCCTGCGCTTCAGCGACGGACCGCGCGGTGTCGTGATGGGCAAATCGACCGCGTTCCCGGTGTCCATGGCTCGCGGAGCGACCTGGAACCTCACCCTCGAGGAGGAGATCGGCCGGGCGATCGGTGCTGAGATGCGGGCGCAGGGTGGCAACTTCTTCGGCGGGGTCTGCATCAATCTGCCGCGCCACCCCGCGTGGGGTCGGTCGCAGGAGACCTACGGCGAGGACCCCGTCCTCCTCGGCGAGTTCGGCGCCGCCCTCGTACGCGGGGTGCAGCGCCACGGAATGGCGGTCGCCAAGCACTACGCCCTCAACTCCATGGAGAACGCGCGGTTCGCAGTCGACGTGACCGCCGATGACGCCACGCTGCACGAGGTCTACCTGCCGCACTTCAAGCGTGTCGTCGAGGAGGGGGTCGCCGGGATCATGACCTCCTACAACAGCGTGAACGGCGAGTGGGCCGGCCAGAACGAGGCACTTCTCGAGGGCGTGCTGCGCGAGCAGTGGGGCTTCGAGGGCATCACCCTCTCGGACTTCATCTTCGGGCTCCGCGACCCCGCGATGTCCCTCCGGGCCGGTCTGGACGTCGAAGCGCCGTTCCGGCAGCAGCGGGCCAGAGCCCTCCCCGGGGACCTCGAAGCGGGTCGCGCATCGTGGAATGACGTCCGACGAGCGGCACGACGGATCATCGCGACGCAGCTGCGCTTCGCCGCCTCCGATCTCGACCCGCAACCCGAGCTCTCGGTCGTCTTCTCGCGAGCGCACCGCGCGCTGTCCCGCCGCACCGCCGCCGAGTCGATGGTCCTTTTGCAGAACGACGCACTCAATGAGGTCCCTCTCCTGCCGATCGACCGCACAGCGGTCTCGTCGATCGCCGTGATCGGACGCCTTTCCGACCTGGCCAACACGGGTGACAAGGGCTCCTCGAACGTGCATTCACCGCGGGTGATCACCCCCCTCGAGGGTGTTCGCAGTGCCTTCCCCACTGCGATGGTCCTCAGCAGCGTCGAGGACGATCCGGTCGCCGCCGCGCACATCGCCGCGGATGCGGACATCGCCGTCGTGGTCGTCGGCTACACGGCCGCCGACGAGGGCGAGTACCTCGGCGACACCATGCTCTCGGCTCCAGGCCTCCTCAAGGTCTTCCCCCCGCTGCCACCCGGGGTCACGATGCCGACCGGCGACGACCGCAACGAGAACCTCATGGGCTCGGCGGCTGGAGGTGACCGGGCGTCGCTCAGGATCCGTCCCGTCGACGTGGAGATCATCCGAGCGACCGCCGCGGCGAACCCACGGACGGTGGTCGTGATCGTGACCGCCGGCGCCGTGATCATCGAGGAGTGGAAGGACCTCGTCCCCGCGATCCTCGTCAGTTGGTACGCGGGCAGCGAAGGCGGGGATGCGCTCGCTGACGTGCTGCTCGGCGAGGTGGATGCCTCCGGTCGGCTTCCCTACTCGATACCGCGGGACGAGTCGCACCTCCCCTTCTTCGACGTCGCCGCCACGTCCATCGTGTACGACCGCTGGCACGGTCAGCGGCTCCTTGATCGCGATGGCATCGAGGCCGCCTACCCCTTGGGTTTCGGACTCTCCTACACACGATTCGACATCCGAAACCTCGAAGTGGGAGCCATCGACGAAGAGTCGGGCTCGTTCGAGGCGACGGTCGATGTCGTCAACATCGGCGATCGGGCGGGGCGGCATGTGGTGCAGCTCTACGGAGTGATCGACGCCGACGAGTTCCCCGCGCGATTACTCCTCGGATTCGAACCCATCGCCGTCCGTGCGGGGGAGACGCATCGCGTCCGCATCACCGGGTCGACTGCGCCGCTGCGCCGGTGGACGTCGACCGGATGGAGTCTCGCGGCACCCCGCGTACTCGTCGAGGCCGCAGCGTTCTCGGGTGATCCCGCCGCAGCGACCGTCCCGCTCGACCTCGCTTGACCCACCACACCACGACCACTGATCACTGAACCAACGACGAAGGAGTCACCATGAGAGACCAGGACGCCCAGCACCCCCTTCCGAGCGGAGGAGCTTTCCCGATCCCGGGAGCCCTCGCCCCGGAAGACGCCGCTCAGCAGAAGGCGGCGGCCGACCTCGGAAGCACACCCGAGCCGCCGAAAGTCAGCGCGGGGTGGATCACCCTGCTCGCGCTCGGTCTCTTCGGCGCCTACCTGGCGTTCGTCACCCCGATCGCGATCTCGCTCGCCATCCAGGTGCAGGCGCTCGCGCCCGGGAACGAGGAGTACCTGGGCGTCCTCCTCGGCGTCGGCTCGCTCGCCGCACTGCTCGTCGGGCCCCTCGGCGGTCAGCTCAGCGATCGCACGCGAACCCGTCTCGGGCGCCGGAGGCCGTGGATCCTGATCGGCACGTTCATCGGCCTCGTCGGCCTGACCGTGATGGCAGCAGCACCGAACGTGCTGGTCCTCGGTATCGGCTGGGTCATCGCGCAGATCGGCTGGAGCCAGACGGTCAACAACTTCACCACCCTCCAGGCCGACAAGCTCCCCGAGAGCCAGCGCGGCAAGGTCGGAGCGATCACCGGCTTCGCGACGATGGTCGCACCCGTCTTCGGCGCCGTCATCGGAGGAACGCTCGCGAGCCAGCCGTTCCTGCTCTTCCTGGTACCCGGCGCGATCGCCCTGGTCCTCGTCCTGGTCTTCGTCGCTTTCATGAGGGAGGACGACAGCCGGAACGCCCCGACCGAGCAGACACTCACCGCTGGGATCGTGCTCTCGAAGTACGTCTTCAACCCGCGCAAGTACCCGGACTTCTCCTGGAACTGGCTCGGCCGCTTCTTCTTCTTCTTCGGCCTCACGCTGAACACCTCCTACACCGCGTTCTTCTTCTCCTCGAGACTCGACATCCCCGTCGACGAGATCGGCGGCACCGTCGCCACGGTCGGACTGCTCGGCATCGTCGGCACCATCATCGGAGTCTTCGCGGGCGGCTTCCTCAGCGACAAGCTGCGCCGGCGCAAGGCCTTCGTCCTCGGCTCCGGCATCCTCTTCGCCGCCGGTTCTCTGGTAATGCTCCTGGCCAACGATCTGCCGCTCCTCATCGTGGGCGCATTCATGGGCAACCTCGCGATAGGCGTCTTCTCTGCCGTCGACCAGGCGCTGTTCCTCGACGTGCTCCCCGAGCGGGCGACCGAGGCGGGCCGCTTCGTGAACCTCACGCAGTTCGCGACCACCATCCCGCAGGCGCTCGCTCCCCTGCTGGCCTCGGTGATCCTCGCGATCGGCGCGGGTTCGGACGGTGCTCGCGACTACTCGATGCTCTACATCCTCGCGGCGGTGTTCACGCTCCTCGGCGGGCTCGTGGTCCTTCGCGTCCGCTCTGTGCGCTGAGCCGTACCCGCTCGAATCCGACTCAAAGGAAGCGCGAAATGAGAGCACTCCGTCCCGGCTTCCTCTGGGGCGCCTCCACCGCCCCGCACCAGACCGAGGGAGGCAACGTGAACAGCGACTGGTGGGTGTACGAGCAGCGCTCTGCGCACTTCGCCGCGAGCGGGGACGGGGTCGACTCGTACCACCGCTACGAGGAGGACATGCGTCTGCTCGCCGACGCAGGGCTCACCGCCTACCGCTTCGGGGTGGAGTGGTCGCGGATCGAGCCGCTTCCCGGGCAGTTCTCGCGGGCCGAGCTCGCGCACTACCGGCGGATGATCGACACCGCTCTGGGTCTCGGGCTCACACCGGTCGTCACCCTGCACCACTTCACGAGCCCGCGCTGGTTCGTCGAGGAGGGCGGCTGGCTGGGTGAGACCGCGATCAACCGCTTCACCGCCTACGTGCGCGAGGTGTGCGGGATCCTCGACGGAGTCGAGTGGGTCTGCACGATCAACGAGCCCAACATGTTCTCGTTCATGATCCTGATGAGCCGGATGATCAATTCCACTGCGGTGCCGCCCCTGGAGACGCCGACCATCCAGCCGGAAGGCGGCTTCACGCTGCCGTCCCCGTCATCTGAGACGACGGCGCGGCTGGTCGAGGCGCATCACGCCGCCCGGGCGATCGTGCGGGAGCTGACCGGCGCGAAGGTCGGCTGGACCGTCGCGAACCTCGCGCTCTACCCGCTGCCCGGCGGTGAGTCGAGACACGCCGAGGAGCAGCAGGTCCGAGAAGACGTGTTCCTCGAAGCGGCGCGCGGCGACGGCTTCCTCGGCGTGCAGGCCTACTCGACCCAGGGCGTCGACGCGAACGGCCTCGTGCCCAACCCGCCGAGCCCCGATAACACCATGGTCGGCACTCCGTACCGCCCCGACGCGCTCGGCATCGCCCTGCGGCACGCCTGGGAGGTGAGCGGAGGCGTCCCGCTCCTCGTCACCGAGAACGGCATCGCCACGCCCGACGACGCCCGGCGCATCGCCTACACGGAGGAGGCGCTCCGGCACCTCCGCGAGGCCGTCGACGACGGGATCGACGTTCGCGGTTATCTGCATTGGAGCCTGCTCGACAACTTCGAATGGGGCCACTGGGAGCCGACCTTTGGCCTGATCTCAGTCGATCGCGACACCTTCGAGCGGCATCCCAAGCCCAGCCTCGCCTGGCTCGGCCGGACCGCCACCTCGCTCGGCTCCTGAGGGTTCACGAGTCCGACATCCTCCGACCTCGACAGTGAAGAGCACAGCATGACCGACGACAAGATCGCCCTGACCGCCAACAGCACGATTGGCGCGTGGCTCGATCACCCCGCGGGTGCCGCGATCGTCCGCGGCATTGCGGAACAGGCTGGTATGGATGAGCACGCGCTCACGGTGCTCCGCAAGGTGACCCTCGGTCGCCTGATCGCATCGTCGCCGAACGCGCCGGCCGGACTTGCCGATTCGCTCGTCGCAAAGGCCAACGGCGGGCGCGTGCCCTCAGACGAGGAGGCGGCAGGTCTTGCCTGGGTCGAGAAGATCACTCCCGGGCGCTTCGAGGGCTCTACCGTGATCGTGACGGGCGCGGCCTCCGGAATCGGTCGGGCCGTCGCCTCGCGAGTGGCCCGCGAAGGCGGGCGGGTCATCGCCGTCGACATCTCAGCCGACCGGCTCGCCGGTCTCACGGACGAGCTCACCGGTCACGATGTCGTCCCCGTCGCCGGCGACATCACTTCGGAGGAGGGCGTCGCCGCGATCATCGCTGCAGCCGACGGGCGCGTGGACGCGCTTGCCAACGTCGCCGGGCTGAGCGACGACTTCGCTCCGCTGCACGAGGTGAGCGATGCCGTGCTCGAGCGGGTCTTCGCTGTCAACGTGTTCGGAGTCATCCGCCTCACCCGCGCAGTACTGCCGCTGATGATGGCGGCCGGCCGCGGATCCATCGTAAACATCGCCTCGGAGGCGGCGCTTCGCGGCTCCTCGTCCGGGCTCGTCTACACCGCGTCCAAGAACGCGGTCGTCGGCATCACGAAGAGCACCGCCTTCATGTACGAGCCGCACGGGATCCGCACGAACAGCGTCGCTCCCGGCGGCACGCTCACCGGGATGCGGCCGGTGAACACGAGCACGTTCGGCCAGCAGCGGATCGACAGCCAGCGAGCCGATGTACCCATCTCGGTCCCGGAGGCGCTGGCGGCGTCGATCACATTCCTCCTGAGCGACGACAGCGTCAACATCAACGGCGCGATCCTGCCGTCCGACGGCGGCGAGTCCGTGTACTAGGGCACGTCACGCCTCACGCCTCCGTCGCTCTTCACCCGCAGAATCGGCCGCAATCGGCCGGAAGGACCCATGCCATGACCACGCACACTGAACCCGCCGCCTTCGTCGGAGCCGACCGCCCGTCAGAAGAGGGCGACCCCGCGGTGTACTTCCGCCGAGGTTTCACCGTCGGTGGCGGGCTCCGCCGAGCCGAGCTCGTCGTCACGGCGCTCGGAGTCGTCGAGGCGTACGTCAACGGCACTCGTCTCGGCGACGAGGTGCTCGCACCCGGCTGGACCTCGTACCGGCACCGGGTGGTGGCCCGTCGCCATGACGTGACGGAGCTTCTGGTTGCAGGGGAGAACGTGCTCGGCGCGATCGTCGGCGAAGGCTGGGCGGTCGGCGCGCTGACCTGGGAGAACAACCGACACAACTACGCCGATCGTCCTGCGCTCTTCGCGCGAGTCGAGTTGACCTACGACGACCGAGTAGAGGTGATCGGCACCGACGGTGATGTGCGAGTCGGCACGGGCGCGGTGCTGTCTTCCGGGATCTACGGCGGCGAGTCGTACGACGCGCGTGCCGAGCCGATCGGCTGGGCCGAGCCCGGTTTCGACACGTCGTCGTGGTCGCCGGCGGTCGAGGTGCCGTGGGATCTCGCGACGGTCACGGAGGACGCCACTCCGCCGATCCGTCGTTCCGAGGAGCTCGCTCCCGTCGCGGTCACCATCAGTCCATCCGGCCGAACCATCGTCGACTTCGGTCAGAACATCTCGGGCTGGGTGCGCTTGGCCGTGTCCGGTGAGGCCGGCACGACGATCACTCTCCGTCATGCCGAGCTGCTGACCCCGGAGGGGGAACTCGAGATCGAGACGCTGCGCAGTGCCGCCGCGACCGATCGGTACACCCTCGGTGGCGGCGGGCCGGAGTCGTGGGAGCCGCGGTTCACCTTCCACGGCTTCCGTTACGCGGAGGTCGACGGCTGGCCGGGTGAGTTCGCGCCCGACGCTCTGCGAGCGGTGGTCGTGCACAGCGAGATGACCCGCACCGGCTGGTTCGAGACCTCGAACCCGCTGGTGACGAAGCTGCACGAGAACACGGTCTGGTCGATGCGCGACAACTTCGTCGGAGTGCCCACCGACTGCCCGCAGCGCGACGAGCGTCTCGGCTGGACGGGCGATCTCAACGCGTTCGCGCCGACCGCGACCTTCCTCTACGACGTCCAAGGGGTGCTCGGCTCGTGGCTGCAGGACCTCGCGGTCGAGCAGGCGGACACCGGGACCGTCCCGTGGACGGTGCCGGACGTGCTGCCGACGGGCTCCTCCGCGACCGCGCTGTGGAGCGACGTCGCGGTGAGCCTGCCGTGGGAGCTGTACCAGGAGTACGGCGACCTCGCGATCCTGCGCACCGCGTACCCCTCGATGACAGCGTTCGTCCGCGAGGTCGAGGCCGCGCTCGACGAGAACGACCTGTGGGGGAGCGGCTTCCAGTTCGGCGACTGGCTCGACCCCGACGCGCCCGCGGACAACCCCGCCGGCGGGAAGACCGACCGCTACCTCGTCGCCTGCGCCTACCTCTGCCGGACCACCCGCCAGATGGCCGAGACCGCCCGACTGCTGGGTGAGGGTGCCGACGCCGAGCACTTCGTCGCGCTGGCGAAGCGGGTCCGCGCGGCGTTCCGGCGCGAGTTCGTCACCGAGACCGGGCGAGTCGTCAGCGAGTCGGCTACCGGCTACGCGCTCCCGATCATGTTCGACCTGCTCGACCCGTCCCAGAAGCGGAAGGCCGGCGCGAAGCTCGCCGGGATCGTCGCGCAGTCCGGCTTCACCATCTCGACCGGATTCGCCGGCACCCCGCTGATCACCGACGCCCTCAGCAGCACCGGCCACCTCGAAGAGGCCTACGAGCTGCTGCTGCAGACGAAGAGCCCGTCCTTCCTCTACCCGGTGACGATGGGCGCGACCACGATCTGGGAGCGCTGGGACTCCGTCCTCCCCGATGGCACGATCAACGCCACCGGCATGACCTCGCTGAACCACTACGCCCTCGGCGCCGTCGCCGATTGGATGCACCGCGTCATCGGCGGCCTCACCCGCACCTCCGCGGGCTGGCGCACCCTGACGATCGCCCCGCAGCCCGGGGGAGACCTGACCTCCGCCCGCGCCGTGCACGACACCGTGCTCGGCCGCGCCGAATCGCACTGGCGCGCCGAGGGCAGCGAGATGCTCTTCGACGTCGTCGTGCCCGATGGCGCGACCGCGACGGTCGTGCCCCCGCTGCACCCGGACCGCCTCAGCATCGAGGTCGGCCCCGGCGCCCACTCCTGGCGCTACCCGCTGCCCACCGGCTTCGGCGAGGAAGCGGTGCTCTCGCTCGAGACCCCGATCAAGGACGTGATGAAGCACGACGCCCTCTGGCAGGCCGTGCTCGACGTGATGCGCGCCTACTTCCCCGGCGTTCCCGTCGAGGCCGCCGGCAGACACATGGGCGACCTCCCGCTCGGGATGCTCGCCTCGCGCCTGCCGCAGAACGGCGAGGCGATGGAGCGCGACCTCCTCGCTGTCCTGGAGACCGCACGATGACCGCCGAACCGACGGACGACACCGCGATGACCCAGACCTACGACTCCTTCCACCCCGGCCGGGTATGGCTCGACACGAAGGGCGAGCGGATCCAGGCCCACGGCGGCTCGATCCACTACGAGGACGGCGTCTACTACTGGTACGGCGAGAACAAGGAGAGGACCGTCCCCGGCAGCGGAATCTGGCACTGGGGCATGCGCGCCTACTCCTCGACCGACCTCTACAACTGGGAGGACCGCGGACTGATCGTGCCTCCCGTCCTCGACGATCCCGAATCGCCGCTGCACCCCTCGAAGGGCGCCGACCGGCCGCACATCCTCTTCAACGAGAAGACGAGCAAGTACGTCTGCTGGATCAAGGTCATGGACGAGGAGGCGAAGACCCAGTCCTCCGCCGTCCTCACCGCCGACGCCTTCCTCGGCCCCTACGAGATCGTGCGCACCGGACTCCGGCCGCTCGGCATGGACGCCGGCGACTTCGACCTCGTCGTCGACCCCGCCACCAAGAAGGCCTACTACTACTTCGAGAAGGTCCACACGGAGCTCATCTGCGCCGAGCTGACCGACGACTACACCGACGTCACCGGCGAGCACACCAGCCACTTCCCCCACCCCGGCCCGCCCTACACCCGCGAGGCGCCCGCCCACTTCGAGCGGAACGGCAGCCACTACCTCATCACCTCCGGCACCACCGGGTACTTCCCGAACTTCTCCGAGACTGCGAGCGCACCCGGCTTCCACGGACCGTGGACCGTCCTCGGCGACACCCACCCGACGGACGCCTCGCGCACCTCGTTCCGTTCGCAGATCACCTCTGTCTTCCGGCACCCGACCATCGACGACCTCTACATCGCCCTCGGCGACCGCTGGCTTCCGCAGCTGCCCGAGGACATGCCGAATGTCTACGACTCCGTCGCCGCGATGACCGCGGGCGGTGGCGAGGCGCGCGCCGGGGACGCTCGCGAGACGACCCCGGAGGACCGGGAGCGGATGGGTGCCCTCATGGCCGCCGGCCGTGGCGAGAACACGGCGATCGCTGACTACGTCTGGCTACCGATCAGCTTTGACGGGCCGTATCCCGTCATCCAGTGGCACGACGAGTGGCGCCTGGACACGAAACGCTGACGCCAGCGCGTGGTGCGGCTCGCTCTGGGTTCGCCGGTCCAGCGTGAGCGTCGCTGCGCTGGAGCCGACCGTCAGGCGTGGCGGACGTGGAAGACCGTCTTGAGGAGGTCCTCGTCTCGAGAGCTGCGTCCGACGAGGAGATCGAACGCGCCGAGTTCGACACGGCGGTCGCCGTCGGCGTCGACGAGCGAGCAGTCGGAGGCGGCGATCTCCAGCACGGTATCGACTGATTCCCCGGGCGGGACTGTCATCTGCACGAAGCTCTTGAGCTCCCGCTCGGCCCAGGTGACGCTGGTGATCTGATCGGCGATGTACGCCTGAACTGTCTCGAGCGCCGGCCGGTCTCCGGTGTTCGTCAGCGTCACGGTCGCCCGGATCAGTCCGTCGACGGGGACGGAGTCGCTCTCGAGCCGCAGATCGGAGTACTCGACAGTCGTGTAGCTGAGCCCTTCACCGAACGCGAAGAGAGGGTCCTGGGTGAGGTCGGCGTAGCGATCGCCGTGCTGCCCGCGGATCTGGTTGTAGTAAACGGGCAGCTGCCCGACGTGGCGGGCGAACGTGATCGGCAGGCGGCCGGAGGGTTCGATCAGGCCGAGGAGGAGTTCGGCGATCGCGGTCCCGCCCTGCATGCCGGGGTTGAAGGCTTCGACGATCGCGGCCGACCCGAGGACGGAGTTCGGCAGGGTCGACGGCTTGCCCTGAATGAGGACGACGATCACGGGAGTGCCGGTGGCGACGAGTGCGTCGACGAGCGCGACCTGGCCGCCCTGAAGCTCCAGGGTCGCGGTCGATTTCCCCTCTCCCGTGAGCGCGACGGTGTCGCCGATGACCGCGACGACGTAGTCCGCCTGCTCGGCGGCGGCGACGGCCTCGGCGATCAGATCCGCGTCAGGTGCTGCCGCTCGGAAGAGCGGCGGACGCGGCTGCCCGTCGGGGTAGGTCGCGCCGGCGGGGTCGGGGACGAGGTCGCCGACGTCCGCGCCGCGGGTGTGAGTGATGGTCCAGCTCTCGGGCGCGATGTCGCGGAGACCGTCGAAGACAGTCCGCGTCATCTCCCGCGGGTGGCCGTCGCCCATCCAGTCCACTTGGCCGGAGAGGCCGGCCCAGTCGCCGAGCTGCGCATGCACGTCGTCGGCGTTCGGGCCGACGACCGCGACACGGGTCGGCCTCGTCGGATCCAGGGGGAGCGTGCCGTCGTTGCGGAGGAGGACGAGAGAACGGCGGGCGGTCTCGAGGTTGATCGTCGTGTGCTCGTCGGAGCCGATCACGGCGGCTTGGCGCGCCGTGTCGGGGGAGCGGGGGTCCTCGAAGAGTCCGAGCTCGAACTTCAGCGCGAGGATGCGACGGACCGCGTCGTCGATGAGCGCCTCGTCGAGGTCGCCACGGTCGACGGCCTCCTGAGCTGCGTCGAAGAACTGCGGGGTGTTCATGATCAGGTCGTTCCCGGCGCCGACCGCGACGGTCGCCGCTTCGACGTCGTCTGCGGCGACCTTCTGCTCCCAGACCATGCGGCCGACGTTGTCCCAGTCGGTGACGAGGGTGCCGGCGAAGCCCCATTCGCCCTTGAGGACCTCGTTGAGCAGCCACCGGTTCGTGGTGATGGGGACGCCATCGATGGCCTGGTAGCCGAGCATGAACGTCGCGACGCCCTCGCGGGCGGCCTTCTCGAACGGGGGCAGGAACCAGGAGCGGAGCTTGCGGCGGCTGAGGTCCGCCTCGGAAGCATCGCGGCCGCCCTGGGTCTCGGAGTAGCCGGCGAAATGCTTTGCCGTCGCGAGCACCGCGGTGCGGTCCGTCAGCCCGTCACCTTGGTAGCCGCGGATCATCGCTGCTCCCAGCTCACCGATGAGGTGCGGGTCTTCTCCGAACGTCTCATCGACTCGCCCCCACCGCAGGTCGCGGGTGATGCAGAGAACGGGGGAGAACGTCCAGTGCAGGCCGGTGGCGGCGATCTCAATCGCTGCGGCGCGGGCACCTCGTTCGAGCAGTCCCGGATCCCAGGTGCAGGCCATGCCGAGCTGGGTGGGAAAGATCGTCGCGCCGGGCCAGAACGAATGGCCGTGGATAGCGTCATCGGCCATGAGCAGCGGGATGCGCAGTCGCGTGGTTGCGACGAGATCGCGGGCCTGCAGCATCCGCTCGGGAGAGGCGTGCAGCAGCGACCCGCCGAGTTTGCCGGTGACGAGGTCGGCGAGATCGCCTCTCGCGTCGAGCTGCAGCATCTGCCCGACCTTCTCGGCGAGCGTCATCTGCGCGAGGAGGTCGTCGACGCGCTCGCCGACGGGCAGTGCAGGGTCGAGATAGGGGGCGCTCATGTCGATTCCGTTCGGGGTGTCAGAGGGCGCTGAGCCGGTCGGCGATACCGTCGAGTACGCCGGCGGGAACGCCGTCGAGCTCGGTGCGGAGGGTGCGCTGAGGGACCCACCGGGTGCGGTGACGGATCCGATGTACTGACTCCGGCGCGTGGGTGGTCAGCTCTTCGACGAGGACGTCGTAGGCGCCCGGACGGTCGATCACGTCTGAGAGGGCGCTGTCGGGGGAGACGGACGGTACCGGTGAGGACTGTCCGGCGGCGATGCGCCAGGCGTGGAATCCGGAACCGACCTCTTCCGACTCCAAGCCGGGAACGTCGACCTCAGCGACGCAGTTCGCCGGGACGGTCACCTCGAGGATGACGTCGCCGCCGTCACGGCGCCACGAGACCTCGGCGCGACCGTAAGGGGTGTCGTGGACGGCCGCGGCGTGGTCGAAGCTCGCGAGCAGGACCGGGGCGATGCGCAAGCGCCGGTATCCGGGCGCTGCAGGGGCGAGGCCGGCGAGGCGGCGGTGCAGCCAATCGGCGACGGCGCCGAAGGCGTAGTGGTTGAACGAGGTCATCTCGCCCGGGTTCACGCTGCCGTCTTCGAGGAGCGAGTCCCAGCGCTCCCACACCGTCGTCGCGCCCATGGTCACGGCGTACAGCCAGGACGGGTTCTCGGTCTGCAGGAGCAACCGCTCGGCGACGTCCGCGCGGCCGGTGTCGACGAGGGCGTCCTGAACGAGGGGGGTGCCGACGAAGCCGGTCGCCATGCGATAGCCCTCACGGCGCAGCAGCTCGGCGAGGCGCCGACCCAGTGCGGCCCTGATCGAGGGGTCGCGGACGATGTCGTAGCGCAATGCGACGGCGTAGGCGGTGGGCGCATCGGACATCATGCGGCCGGAGGGGGTGAGGTATTCGGCGCAGAACGCATCACGGGCGCGCTGGGCGAGGGCGCAGTAGCGGTCGGAGTCGTCGAGGTGTCCGAGGATGTCGGCGGCGGACGCGACCAGGTCGAGCGCACGGATGAGAGCGGCGGAGGCGACGAGGTCAGGGTCGGCGCGGACGTCCTCGGGGTGCTCGGGAGGCGCGGCCGGGTCGAGCCAGTCGCCGAACTGGAACATGCCTTCCCACAGCATCCGGTCTCCGGCGACTCGCAGCAGTGCGTCGGCCCAGGCTCGCATCGACTCGTACTGCTCGGCCAGGGCGCGTCGATCGCCGAAGCGCTCGTGGAGCACGCTCGGGACGACGACGGCAGCGTCTCCCCAGGCAGCGGCGGGGTAGGGGTCTCCGGGGAGGACCCAGGGGACGACGACAGGGCAGACGCCGTCATGGGCGGTCTGCTCCGCGGCGACGTCGCGCAGCCAGGAAGCGAGGAAGGCGTCGCTGTCGTAGAGGAAGGAAGCAGTGGGGCTGAACACCTGGACATCCCCGGTCCAGCCCAGGCGCTCGTCGCGCTGGGGGCAGTCGGTGGGGATGGCGAGGAAGTTGCCTCGCATGCCCCAGACGATGTTCTCGTGCAGCCGGTTCACGAGCGGGTTGGAGGAGTCGAACCAGCCGGTGCGGCGCATGTCGCTGCCGATGACGACCGCGATGACGTCGGTGGGATCGAAGTCACCCGGCCAGTCGTCGATCTGGGCGTAGCGGAAGCCGTGGAAGGTGAACTCCGGCTCCCACATCTCCGCGGCGTCGCCGGCGAGGACGTAGCGGTCAGTGGCGGCCGCGAAGCGGAGCGGCCGGACACCGAGCTCGTCGTTCTCGAGGACTTCAGCGTGACGGAGGGTGATCACGTGTCCTTCCGCTCCGGAGACGGTGATCCGGAGGCGGCCGACCAGGTTCTGACCGAAGTCGAGGATCAAGCGGCCGGTGGGGGAGGTGAGCACCTCCTTCACGGAGACCTCTCCGGTGCGGCGGACGGGTTCCGCGAGCATCGCCTCCGGAGCCCGGCCGACGCCGGAGCTGGCCACCTCGGTCCACGCGGAGTCGTCGAACCCCGCGGTGCTCCAGCCGTCGATTCGGCGGCGGGCGTCGTAGTGCTCGCCCGCGTAGATCCCGCTCGAGACGATCGGCCCGTCAGCGGTCGCGCGCCAATGAGTTCCGGTGGTGACGACACTGGTCGAGCCGTCCGCGTGCACGAGCAGCAGCTGCGCCGCGACGGAGGGCTGCTCGCCGTAGACGCGTCGGCCCTCGCCCGCGAAGCCGTACTCCTCGGTCCACCAGCCGCCGGCCAGGCGGATGCCGATGGCGTTGCGTCCAGGGGTGAGGAGCGCGCTGACGTCCACGCTATCGTGCACTGTCCGGTACTGGTAGGACGACCAGCCTGGTTTGAGTACGGAGTCATCGACGTCGGCTCCGTTGAGCTCGATCTGGAAGACGCCTTCGGCGGTCGACGAGAGGTAGGCCGCGGTGATGTCCGGCTCTGCGTCGAACTCGGCCCGCAGCAGTGCCGGCGTCGCCGGGGCTGACGGGTCGGTCAGGGCGATCCGCTCGGCGATCCATTCCCCGTTCGCGAGGAACGTCGTGCGGAAGGTGAGGGGGTCGCTCCACGGTGTCGTCTCGCCGGTCGTGCTGGTCGCCTGCACCTCGAGGGTGTGGACGGTGTGCGGGAGAAGCTTCGCGAAGGGCCAGTCGAGGAAGGAGGACTCGTCGCTGTCGATCTCTGCGACGTCTTCTCCGTTGAGTCGGATCCTGGCCGAGGCCTGCCACCAGTTCGGAGCATCGGCCACGGTCCAGCTCACCTGCGGGAGAGGGGAGTCGGCGTAGGCGCCGTCGGTGCGGCGGTCGATGCGGACGGTGTCGATGCGGGCGGTGGTTGCGGACATGGTTCTCCTCGGGGAGGACGAGCGACGGCGGCGTCGCTGTGCGGTGAGCGGCGAGTCAGCCCTTGACGGCGCCCGAGGTCATTCCCTCGGTGATCTGACGGTTGAAGAACACGTACATGACCAGCGGAGGGATGGTGATCAGCAGGATGTCCATGAACAGCAGGTTGAATGCGCTCTGGGTCTGGCTCTGGAAGTTGTAGAGGGTGAGCTGCACGGTCGCGTTCTCATCTCCCGGCAGGAAGTAGAGGGGGTTGGTGAAGTCGTTGAAGACGGCGACGGACTGCACGACGATGACGGTGACGACGACGGGCTTGAGCAGCGGGAGCACGACGGTGAAGAACAGCCGCAGCGGGCCGGCTCCGTCGATGATCGCCGCCTCGTCGAGCTCTTTCGGGATGGTGGCGACGAAGGCGCGGAACAGGAGGACGCAGAAGGAGAGGCCGAAGGTCGCCTCGATCAGGATCAGGCCTGGCAGGGTGCCGAAGAGCTCCATGCCCTGCAGGACCCAGATCGTGGGGACGACTGCGGGCGGGACGATGAGGCCGGCGAGGACGAAGAAGTTGATGACCGAGTTCAGCTTGGAGGGACGTCGCTGGAGCACGTATCCGACCATCGCCGCGAGGACGACCATCACCAGGACGCTGGTCACGGTGAGCACGGTGCTGTTGAGGAATGCGCGGACGATCAGGCCGTCGCGGGTGGTGAGCACCGCGATGAGGTTGTCGAAGAAGACCCATTCCTCGGGCCAGGAGAACTGCAGCGCCGACGCGTCGGTGGAGGTCTTCGACGAAGTGAGGACGATGAAGATGAAGGGGACGATGAAGACGGCGAAGGAGACGACGATGGCGATGCCGCCGACGGTCCAGCGCTGGAGGGTGGCGCGTTTCACTGGTTCGCCTCGCTGCGGTTGAGCAGGCGGGAGATCGGGATCATGATCGCCGTGACGACGACGAAGAGGATCACGTTGCCTGCGGTGGACAGGCCGTAGAAACCGGCCTGGTACTGCTTGTAGATGACGGAGGCGATCACGTCGCTGGTGAAGCCGGGGCCGCCCTTGGTCATCGCCCAGATCAGGTCGAAGGACCGCAGCCCGCCGATGAGGGACAGGATGATCACGGTGCCGGTCGCCGGCGCGGCGAGTGGCAGGGTGATGTTGCGGAATCGCTTCCAGGAGGAGGCTCCGTCCATCTCTGCGGCTTCGTAGTACTCGCCGGGGATCGCGACGATGCCGGCGATGAAGATGAGCGTCGCGATGCCGACGCCCTTCCAGACGTCGACTGCGGCGACCGAGAGCAGTGCGAGCGACGGGTCGGTCAGCCAGCCCGGTCCCTCGATGCCGAAGACGCCGAGCGCGCCGTTGACGAGTCCGTCGAAGGGGTCCAGCAGTGCCTTGAAGGTGAGTCCGACGCCGATGGTCGAGACGAGCACGGGGAAGAACACCACGGCGCGCAGGTATCCGCGGCCGATGAGCTTCGAGGTGAGCAGCACGGCCAGGGCGAGGCCGAGGACGACCTTCGCGGCGGAGGTGAGGAAGCCGTAGACGAAGGTGTTGATGAAGCCCTGGACGAGCTGAGGCTCCTGGAAGAACTGGACGAAGTTCCCGAAACCGATGAACTCGATGTCGAACAGGGTCCAGCGGGTGAGGGAGAAGTACAGCGACGCGAACGTCGGCACTGCGAAGAAGACGATGAACAGCGCCGCGGCCGGGATGTAGAACCAGGACGGGTAGATGCTCTTCATCTTGCGGGGCGGGCGGTTGCGCTTTCCTTGCTTCGCAGTCGCCTCGAAGGGCACCAGCGGCGTCGTTGTCGTGGTCATTGTTCTCCAAAGAGGCCGGAGGCGGGCGATGGAGCGCCCGCCTCCGGGGTTCGAGGGGAGGGGAGGTGGTGAGCCGAGCGGGTCGTCCGCTCAACTCACCGGCCGGGTCACCAGCCTTCGAGGCCGAGCTGCTCGGCCTGCTTCTTCACGTCGTCGTCGTACGTCGCGGCGCCCTTGGCGGCGTCGCTGATGCCGGAGCCGACCTCGACCGCGATGTTCTCGAGGTTCGGTCCCTTGATGGGCGAGAGGAACTCGAGCGCGGTTCCGGTGTTCTCGGCGTCGACATAGGTCTGGATGTCGGAGACGATCGTGGGCACGTCGTCCGGCAGCGCGCAGGCGCTGGTCGAGAACGGTCCGTTGATGCCGAGGTTCTCGCCCTGGAGGGTGCAGCCCTCGGGGGAGTTGATGAACGCGACGAACTTCTTCGTCGCCTCGAGCTCTGCGCCCTCGACGCCCTTGGGGACGTAGACGGCGGCCGGCTCGAAGAGGGTCAGGGTGGTGTCGTCGGCGTTGTCGGCGGGGATCGCGAAGAAGCCGATGTCGTCCACGGTGTCGGGGTTGAGCGCCGTCAGGTTCGCGACGATGAAGGACAGAGTCGGGTACTGGGCACCGGATCCGTCGGAGAGCATCGCGGCGGCGTCATCGAACGTGGCGGAGGCGAAGTCCTCGTTGAAGAGACCGGCGTCGGCGACGTCCTGCAGGTGCTGCCAGCTGGCGAAGGCGGGCTCGTCGGCGTACTTCGCCTCGTTGTCGGTGTACTTCTGGGCCCAGTCGGAGTCCACGGCGGTCACGTTCGCGAAGTCCGCGAGGATCATCAGCTGGCTGGTCCAGGTGTCACCGTAGCTCTGGATGACGGGAGCGGCAGTGCCGGCGGCCTTGATGGCCTCGCTGTTGCTGACGAACTCGTCCCACGAGGTCGGGACCGAGAGGCCCAGCTCCTCGTAGATCTTCTTGCTGTAGGCGATGCCGCCCGCGTTGCCGGTACCGATCGGCGCCCCGTAGAGGCCGTTCTCGCCGGAGGCGACGGTCTTGAAGCCGTCGGTCAGGTCGCCCACCCAGGCCTCGTCCGACAGGTCGGTGAGGGTCTGGTCGGGGTTCAGGGCCTGCAGCAGCGAGCCGGTGTTGTAGCTGAACAGGTCGGGGATGTCGCCGGTGGAGAGGCGGGTCTTGATCAGGTTGTCACCCTCGGTGCCGCCAGGTCGCGTGTCGACCTTCACGGTGATGTCCGGGTTCTCCTTCTGGAACGCAGCGATGGTCGCGTCGGCCATCGACTGCGGCTGGTCGCCACCCTCGATCAGCCAGGTGATCTCGGTCGAACCGCCGGACGTTTCGCTGGAACCGGAGCAGCCGGTCAGGGCGAGAGCAGATGCGACGCCGAGAGCGACGGCGGCGCTGATTCGGATGCTCGTGGTGCGCTTGCTGGGCATTCTTTACCTCCTCGTAAAGACACTGAAGTGTGCTGTGTAAACCGGTTGACGTTCGGGGTGAACCTCAGCGGCGGAACTCAAAGTAGCTGTCGCCTCGACGGCGTGTCAACTGGTTTACGAAACTGTGATCAGGCCACGGCGAACCTGTTAACCAGTTCACGTCCTCGGTACTCTTGATCCGCCGGCATCGACGTCGGCGGAGAAGGAGTGGGTGATGACTCTCGACCAGCAGGAGCGCGCAAGCTCCTTCCGCCGACCCTCGATGGACGACGTCGCGGCGGAAGCGGGCGTCTCCAAGGGTGCGGTGTCGAAGGTGATCCGCAACGCTTACGGAGTGTCTCCCGCGATGCGCGAGCGGGTCGAAGGGGCGATCGCCCGTCTGGGATACCGTCCCCGGATCGCGGCCCGATCGATGCGCGGTCCGAGCTTCACGATCGGCTTCGAGCTTCCGCAGCTCGGCAACGACTTCTTCAACCAGGTGATGCAGGGCGTCGGCGACACGCTCGCCGGCTCGCAGTACCAGCTGATCATGGCGCCGGGGATCGGAGAGCTCAGGGGTGCACCGGTGCTCGACGCCCTCGCGGACCGGCAGGTGGACGGGATCCTCGCGATCTCGCCGGAGGTGACACCCGAGTGGCTCGAGAACCTCGCCCGCACCATTCCCCTCGTTCTGATCGGACGCCACGACGCCTCTGCCGCGTACGACACCGTGACGAACAACGACGCTGCTGGGGTCGGCCTGGTGATGGACCACCTCCGCTCCCTCGCCCACACCAGAATCGCCCATCTGACCGTCCGGCCGGCGATCGATCAGGAGGGCGCTCGAGCGCCGCACGCGATCCGCTTGACGACCTATCTGGATCGGATGCACGAGGACGGCCTGTCGCCTGACGTCGTCTACTGCGACGCCTTCGAGATGGACGCCTACCGAGCGGCGAAGATTCTCATCGAGAAGCCCGATCCTCCGACCGCGATCGTCGCCGGGAACGACACTCTGGCAGTGGGAGCGCTGCGCGCTGTGGCGGAGGCTTCGGGAACTCGTCGAGCGATCTCCGTCGTCGGCTACGACGACATCGACCTCGCCAGTCATCCCTTCTTCTCCTTGACGACGGTGGATCAGTTCGGCGTCGAGGCAGGTCGGGCGGCGATGACGATGCTGCTCGAGCGGATCCAGGGCGGCCGCAGTGAAGCGCGCCACTTCCAGCTCGAACCGGAACTGCGGATACGGACGTCCTCGCGCGTCGCCTCTTCCTGATCGGTCCTCGGCGCTGCCGCGCACTCTCGAGCGGGGTCGAAGGGGTTGCAGTTCCGCCCCGGCCGTTCGGCGGATTGGCGGGGGGATGGGTGAAGGGGGTGGTGAGCACTGGCTCGCCACCCCCTTCGGGTCTTACGTCGTCCGGTTAGCGTCTGACGACGATGACCGAGACGCCCTTCGCTGATGCGACGGTGTCACTTCCTCCGTAGGAGAGGGTGATCTTCTTCGTGCCCGGGCTGAACTTCCCGATCGGGATGGAGACCTTTCCGTTGGAGAGCGTCCCGGTGAAGGTCTTGCCGTCCACCTTGACGGTGACGGTTCCTTCTGCGGTGACGTTCTTCGCGAGCGGCTGGACCCTCACGGCGAGCGTGAAGGACGTGGAGGTCGTCCCTGTGAGCTTGTTCGGCACGCCGATGACCAGTGCGGCCGACTTCACGAACACTGCCGCGCTCGTCGCTGTGCCGGCGGGCCCTGAAGCAGGAGTCGCCGTCACGGAGACGGTGAGGGACTTGCCCTGATCGGCCAAGAGCACACGGTAGGTGGACTTGATCGCACCGGGGATCGCCGTGCCGTCTCGCAGCCACTGGTAGGAGTAGCTCAGACCACTCTGGTTCCACTCGCCGGGGTTCGCGGTGAGGGTCTTCCCGACCTGGGGGTCGCCGGAGATCGAGGGCGCCGTAGTGGCGACCGGAGCGGTCTGCGGTGCAGCCGTGAAGCTCATCGACTTCTGCAGCGGCAGGTCACGGGAGGACGATCCGACGGAGAGGGTGTACTCACCGTCGACCGTGGTCCACGAGTCGGTGTCCACGTCCCAGATCGAGAGGGGGTGGTTGCTCGCCTCGGAGTCCACGACCACTTCCACCGTGCGCTGCTCGCCGGGGGCGAGCTCGAGACGGTCGAAGCCGATCAGGCGCTTGCCGGGTTCGTCGGCCGCCTCGGGGAAGGTGAGGTAGACCTGCGGGATCTCCGCTCCGGCGACGCCGCCCGTGTTCTTCACGGTGAAGCTGACGGTGGCGCGAGCGGTGCCGGCGGTCTTGTCGACCTCCGCCTTCGCGCTCAGGTTCGAGTAGGCGAAGTCCGTGTAGGACAGGCCGTGACCGAATTCGAACAGGGGATCGATGCCCTGCTCGTCGTACCACTTGTAGCCGACTTCGAGACCCTCGGTGTAGTCGACCTGACGGATCTCGTCCGAGCCTTCTGCGCGGGTGGTCGAGCCGTCCGCGAAGACTCCCGGGTACTGCGCGTTGTCGCCGGTGCCGGTGGGCAGGTCGGTGAGGGCCTTCGGGAAGGTCACGGGCAGTTTGCCGGAGGGGTTCACGTCGCCGAAGAGCAAACCGGCGATGGCGTCGCCGCCACGGTCTCCTGCCCACCAGGTCTCCAGGACCGACGGGACGCTGTCGAGCCAGGGCATGAGGACCGGTCCTGCGGTCTGCAGCACGACGGCGGTGTTCGGGTTCGCGGCGGAGACGGCTTCGATGAGCGCGTCGCCGTCCTTGAACAGGTTCAGCGAGTCGAGGTCGAAGAACTCGCCCGCGACGTTGAAGCCGAAGACGATGACGACATCGGCGTCCGCAGCCACAGCTGCCGCGGCAGCCGGGTCGCTGCCGTTGTTGTAGACGACAGTGCTGCCGTTCTCGGCTGCCCGGGCCTTGATGGCGTCGAGGGGAGCGACCTGGTGGCAGTCGATGACCGTGGAGGCGAAGGTGTTCCCGTAGAGCGGGGACGTGCACGTCGTGCGAGCGCTCACGCCGCCCTGCGCGTAGGCCGGGTCCGCAGTGATCTCGTTCGAGGCTGTCGGGCCGATCACGGCGATGGTCTGCGGCTCGTTGCTCAGCGGAAGGAACTCGTCGTCGTTCTTGAGGAGAACGGAGCCCTTCTCCGCCATCTCGAGTGCGACCTCGCTGGAGCGGGCGGTGCGGACGTCGCTGTACCGGCCGGAGTCGGGAAGCTGGAAGTCCTGGATTCCGCTGGCGAACTTCGCGCGGACCACCCGGAACGCCGCGGTGCGGATCTGCTCCGCCGTGATCTCACCGGAGGCGAGCGCGGCGTCGAGAGCGGGGGGAGCGAAGTACTTAGGCAGGCTGAGCTCCTGGTCCAGGCCCGCGTCGAGGGCGGCGACGGTCGACTTCTGAGCTCCGTTGTCGGTGACGGCGAAGCCCTTGAAGTCGAGCTGGTCGCGCAGGATCGTGGTCAGCAGCTCCGGGTCCTCGCAGGCGTAGACGCCGTTGAGCTGATTGAAGGAACACATGACACCGGCGGGATCGGCGTCGAAGGCGATCTCGTAGGGCTGCAGGTAGAGCTGGTGCAGCGTGCGCTCGTCGATGTTCGACGAGCTGGTTCCCCGGTCGAGTTCCTGCTGGTTGCCGACGAAGTGCTTGAGCACGGAGGCGACGGGCTGACCGGGGTTGCTCTCGCGAAGGGAGGTGACCCATTCGGCGGCGAGGGAGCCGGCGAGCAGCGGGTCCTCGCCCAGGTACTCGGCGTTGCGGCCACCCCAGGGGGTGCGCACGATGTCGATGCCGGGCGCGAAGATCGTGTTGTACTGCTGCTTCCAGGCCTCGTCGGCCATCACGGCGCCCTTGTCGGCGGTGAGACCGAGATCCCAGCTCGAAGCCTGCGAGACGGGAACGGGGAACGCGGTCGTTCCAGTGCCGTAGGCAATGCCCCAGGGCCCGTCGATGTCGGCGTTGAACTGCACGCAGTCGGGGTGCTCGGGGTAGGTGACCGGGGGTCCGGGCGGCTGCCCGAGACCGCCGGCGGTGTTGAACTCCGTGAAGCCCACGTCGTTCGCCGAGGCCTCGTTGAGCCACCGGTACTGCTGCTGGATCGTCGATGCGTCCAGGAGCAGGTTGGCGCGGTCCTCGGGGGAGCGAGTCGGGTCCGTCCACGGGCAGTTCGGGTCGACGGCGACGGGAGTCGCGCCCTGCGCCGGGGCCGCGAGGAGCGACTGTCCGGAGAGCAGCACGACGGCGGTGGCCACGATGGCGGCACCACGGGTGAGCGCGGAGCGACGGGCGGATGCCCGGAGGGAGCGGGATCGCCGCGAGGGCGGTGGGGAGTCGGCGGCGAACGCCGACTTTCGGGGAGCACGGAACATGGGTATTACCTCCTTGTAATGACCACCAGAATTAAGACGCCGCCAGGGTGCGGGCGCGCCGAGGGAGCGTCGCGGGCTGGCGACGGGGAGAGAGCGAGCGGACCGTCGGGGTTTTACGGCGCTCGGCTGGGGTAGCAGGCCATACCGTACGGACCTGAGCATCTCCTCGTCAACTGATTTACACTTTTAGTGTGAACTGGTTGACGCTCGGGTCCTCGGCGAGAAGAGTGGGACCTGTTCGGCGGGGGTGCCGTTCGACGGATGTCGAGACAGAGCCTCCGACGTGCTCATCCGATCAAGGAGGATCATGAGGAAGTATCTATTCCCCGCCGCGCTCGCTGCGGCCGCGCTGGTCGTGGGCTCGGTGGCGGCAGTGTCGCCGGCGTCCGCCGCCTCACTCACCTCGGCGGACTTCATCAAAGCCAGTGGGAACGTGCTGAAGACCGGCTCCGGGGCCGGAGACACCATCAATCTGCGCGGCACGAACGTCGGCGGATGGCTCACCCAGGAGGACTGGATGTCCCCCCTCGGAGAGTTCGCGACCGATCGCACAGGTTGGTCGGTGAGCGCCTCCACAGGAAGCGGCTCCGAGGCGATCGACGGATCGGGGTCCTCCGAATGGACGACCGCCTCGGGCAAGCGCAACCCGGACTGGCTTCTCCTTGATCTGGGCGCGCCCACCCGCTTCAACCGGCTGACTCTCGACTCGAGCTCAGCAAGCCAGTATCCCCACGCGTTGAGGGTCGAGACGTCCTCGGATGCGACCACGTGGCGCAACGTCGCCGAACAGCCCGGCACGAGCGGGCGCACCACCGTCAAGTTCGTTCAGCAGGACGCGCGGTATCTTCGGCTCACGCAGACGGCCTCCGACGGAGCGGTGTGGTCGGTCGGAGAGCTGAATCTCTTCTTCGATGCGGTTCTCGCGAATCGCCCGTTCACGGCGACGGCCAGCTCTGCGAGTTCCTCTGCTCCACGAGGTGTCGACGGCGATCTGGCGACGACCTGGCAGAGCGGGACACCTCAATCACCGGGGCAGAGCTACACCGTCGACTTCGGCCGCACAGTGGAGATGGACCGGGTCTTCCTCGACTCAGGCGCCGCAGCCTCGAACGACTTCCCTCGACAGTGGGAGATGGCCACCTCCGACGACAACGTGAACTTCACCCCGATCGCCAGCGGGTACGGCACCAACCGCATCGTGGAGGCCGACTTCAAGGCATGGAAGTACGGCCGCTACCTCAAGATCACCTCGAACGGGACTGCCGCCCAGTGGTGGACGATCGCCGACCTCTCGATCGCCGCAGGCAGCAACCTCGACCGCAACGGCTGGTCCGTGACCTCCTCCGTCGGCAGTGACATCAAGAACGCAGTCGACGGGAATCCCGCCACGCGATGGAGCACAGGAGTCGCGCAGGCGCCAGGTCAGTCCGTCCGGATCGACCTCGGATCCCTGCAGACCCTGAACAACCTCTCGATCGACACGGCTAAGAACACCACCGACGAGGGTGACTGGGCGCGTGGATACCGGCTGGAGCTCTCGCGAGACGGCGCCAACTGGAAGAGCGTCGCAACGGGAGCCGGCGATGTGAAGGTGACCACGATCGGATTCCCCGCTCAGGCCACCCGCTACCTCCGCCTCACGCAAACCGGTTCGGCCCTGCAGTGGTGGTCGATCGGCGAACTGACCGCCGGCCTCTACAGCGACGACTACTCCCTGAACAACACCCTGACCTCGCGCTTTGGCACCGCCGGCGCACAGAAGGTGCTCGACGCCCACCAGGATGCCTGGATCACGGAGAGCGACCTCGACGCCATCGCCGCTACCGGTCTGAACTTCATCCGCGTCCCCATGGGCTGGAGCACCTTCCTCAACCTCGACGGCACCTGGAAGGCAGACCCCTGGAAGAAGGTCGACTGGATCACCCAGGAAGCCTCCGAGAGAGGGATGTACGTCCTCCTGGACCTGCACACCGTCCCCGGCGGCGGATGCCCCTGGGGAAGCTGCGGACGCATCGGCCCCGCACCCAACGGCTTCTGGGGCAACGCGACCTACCAGGACTGGGTCGAGGACATCTGGACCGCCATCGCGAACCGCTACCGCGGCAACCCCGCGGTCGCCGGCTACGACCTCATCAACGAGCCGCTGATCGACGCGTACGAGGACGCCGACGACCTCAAGAAGAAGAACGACTACTTCGACCGCCTCTACGACGCCGTCCGCGCGGTCGACCCCGACCACCTGATCGTGCTCGCGGCCTTCCTCGGCATGGACTCCATCGCCGACCCGGAAACCTACGGCTGGACCAACGTGATGTACCAGCTCCACCCCTACGACATGTCCAGCCCGAGAGACTGGAATGCGCAGAACCGGCTGGTCGAGAACGAGCTCGCCGCTGCACCCTCACGCCTCGCCGATCCAGGAGTCCCGCTGCTCAACGGCGAGTACTCCCTGTACTACAACGACGATCTCTGGGCGAAATGGATGGCCGGCATGAACGCGTCGAACATCTCCTGGTCGAACTGGACCTACAAGGTCCGAGGAGCGGCGAAAGACGCCTTCGGCTACTGGGGCATGTACTACGACAATCAGGCCCCCGTCCCGGTCATCAACAGCGACGATCCTGCGACGTTCATCGCGAAACTCAAGCAATTCACGACCGACCACTTCACGAAGAACACCGGCTTCGTCCAGACGGTCAAGAAGTACGCCGGCGGCTTGTCCACCTTCTCGCCGGTCGCCATCAGCCACAGCGGCTGGACGGCGACAGCGTCGACATCCGCGAACGGGACGCCGCCCTCGGCAGGCATCGATGGCCTGAACGGCTCGGCCTGGTACAGCGGTCGTTCGCAGAGCGGAGCGGAGTGGTACCGGATCGACATGGGATCCTCCAAGCGGCTCGCCATGGTGACCCTCGAAACCGCCGCTGGGTCACCCGACGACTACCCGCGCAGCTTCACCATCGAGGTATCGACCGACGGGACGAACTGGAGAACGGCCACAAGCGGCGTGGGCTACGGCTACAAGCGCCCCATTTCGATTCCGCCGACGACGGCCCGGTTCATCCGCATCACCCAGACGGGAGCTGCCACCAACTGGTGGAGCATCGACGAGGTGACGGCGTACTCGTCCTACTGAGACACGTAAGAGGGGGTTCTGCGTCCTCCGCGGGGCAGGGCCCTCTCAGCGTGGTACACCAAGCCATCTGGGGGCGAAAAGGTACTGAAGCTGTGGCAAAAAGATCCGTAGTCGCCCGGGAGTGTAATTGCTCGCAGCTTCGATTGGTGAGGAACATTAAGCGCTCACCCGCGACAGAAGTTGTCGACCACCGAGCATCGCGGACGACATCGCGCTGCTTGTGCGGGGCCGCCATATTCAGCGGCCGAGGAATTGGACGACGCGAGTTGAGGATTCCGCGTAGGACTGGAAGATACTGCCGTGCCCGGAGTCCAGGTAGCAGACGGGCTCGGAGTCGGTGATCCGTCTGCACGAATCGGTGAACAGCACTGAGGGCACCATGCGGTGGTAATCGCCGTCGGCGATCAGCATGGGCAGGGTGAAGACCAGGAGGTGAGTTAAGCCGCCCATAATGATGTTGACGAGGACGATGACGTGCCAGCGTTCGGTGATCAGGTCGATATGCGGGGGTCATTCTTCACAGGCGTCCCTGTAACGTCACGAGGAAGACCACGAGGAGGCCGCTCCTCGGACTGAGCTCTCGGTAGGCAGAAGAGTCGCTGCCTGTTGACGGTGCTGTCCGTTGCTATGGGATTCAGGCTCAGCGTTTCAACTCGGGGTAGAGGGCCTCGACGGGGGCACTCAGGGCGGCCTTGACCGAGGCCGTGATCTCGTCCGCGATCACCTCGTACTCGCCTGCTTCGACAGCGTCGAACACCTGGGCAACGAGGTCGGCGGGGAACATCTTCGGGCCGTTGGCGTGGGCGGCCATGGCGGTGTCGACATAGCCGACATGCACGCCGACGACGAGAGCGCCCTTTGGTTCGAGTTCCAGACGCAACGAGTTCGTCGCCGACCAGAACGCGGCCTTCGAAGCGCTGTAGGCGCCGCCGAAGGCATACCAGCTCGCGACCGAGTGCATGTTGATCAGCACCGACTCTCGATTCCCGGTCAGCACCGGGACGAAGGCTTTCGTAAGCAGCACGGGGGCGAAGAAGTTGGTCTCCATCGTGGCCCGGAGGTCATCGACCGAGAGGTCGAGAAGATTCGCCGTCGGCGGCAGCATGCCGGCGTTGTTGATCAGCACGGTGACATCGCGAGCAGCAGCAACCGCCGCGTCTACAGAGCGCGGGTCGGCGACGTCGAGCGCGAGCGGCACGACCCGGTCGTCGTCCCACTTGCGCGGGTTGCGGGCGGTGGCATAGACCTTGGCGGCGCCGCGGGCGAGGGCGCCGGCAACGAACTCGGATCCGATCCCGCCGTTGGCTCCGGTCACCAGAACGACGGCTCCGAGAAGTGAGTGCATGAACTGCTCCTTGACGAGGGATGGGATGTGACGAGGTGGGGACGGACTGGGCGGAAGTGACTGGTTTGATCAGTCGTCCATGGCGATGACGATCTTGCCGCGCAGGCCCCCGCGCTCGAGGGCGGTGAGCGCAGCGGGGGTCTGCGCGAAGGGGAACACGCGGCCGACAACGGGATGCAGCACTCCCGCCTCGACCAGCGCCGCGATTTCGGCAAGTTGGCGGCCGTCGGCGTGCATGAACAGGAAGGTGTACTTCACGCCGAGTCGCCGCGCCTGCCAACGAATGGACGCGCTGAGGCCCCCGATCGCAAGCCGAAGGCCTGGATTGAGGCCGAGCGCGCGAGCGAACGCCGGGTCTGGGGGTCCGGCGATGCCGATCGCGCGCCCGCCCGGGCGCAGCACCCGCAGCGACTTCTCTAGGTTCTCCCCTCCGATACCGTCGACCACGAGGTCGTAGCCCTGAAGGACCTGCTCGAATCGCTGCGAGCGGTAGTCGATCACCTCGTCGGCACCGAGCTCGCGGAGCCACTCGGCGTTCGAGCCGCTCGCAGTCGTGGCGACGTACGCTCCAAGGCCCTTCGCGAGCTGGATGGCGATTGAACCGAAGCCGCCTGCGCCGCCGTGGATCAGCACACGACTGCCCGCAGTGACGTCACCGCTTTCCACCAGCGCCTGCCATGCGGTGAGAGCGACCAGCGGCAACGATGCGGCGTCGACCATGGACAGCGACGCGGGCTTGAGTGCTACGTCGGCATCGGCGATCGCGATGCGCTCAGCGAAGGTTCCAATGCGAAAATCGGTAGGACGGGCGAAGACCTCGTCACCGACCGCGAACTGGGTGACGGCCGGGCCGATGGATTCGACCACTCCGGCGACGTCGTGGCCGAGAGTCAACGGCAGCTCATAGCGGAGCATCGCCTTGAACTCACCCTCAGCGAGCTTCACGTCGAGGTGGTTCACGCCAGCAGCGTGTACGCGTACCAGCAGATCGTGCTCGCCCAGGATCGGCTCGGGAACATCCGTTTCTGTGACCTCACCCTTGTACCGGGTAATCGTGTAGGCCTTCATCGGGTTCATCTCCTCAGTTTTTATGAGCGTACTCATTTACGAGTGCGATCGCAAGTGACTGAGGTGGGTCAGCGCTGTAGAATGGACTCCTGATGACCTCCCCCGCCAGCTCAGCTCCCGGCCGCCGCGAACGCAACAAACAGCAGAAGCTCGACCGCATCACCGCGGCCGCCGACGAGCTGTTCAGTCGTCGCGGCGTCGACGACGTGACAACGCAGCAGATCGCCGACGCGGCCGACATCGGCACCGGCACCCTTTTCCTCTACGCCCGCAACAAAGCCGAGCTGCTGCTGCTGGTACAGAACACCCACTACGCCCAAGCGATCGAAGTCGGCGTTCGAGCCTCCGCAGCGGCTTCATGTCCACTCGACGCCGTCATGGCCCTCGTCGAGCCCGTCGTCGAATGCAACCGTAGGCAAATCGAGAACGGTCGTACCTACCTCCGCGAGATCGTCTTCGGCGACGCTGAAGAACCACACCACCGCGTCGGGCTCGAACTCATGCAGCGGGTCGATACCGCCTACGCCGACATCCTTCAGCGCGACGGCCGACTGACAGCAGAAGATGCGGCGCTGCTCGCTCGTACCATCTCGGCCACCGCCTTCGTGAGCCTGGCATCGCCGATGCACGTGCACTCCACCAACCAGGAGATCTGCGACGACATCCGCGAGCAGATGCGAGTCGTCCTTCGCACGTGACTGACAGTGCGGAGGAATTGGTCTCTGCATGACCCTCCACAGCGCCGAGGTAATACAGCTGCGAAGGACGTCGCGGTCGCAGCGGGCCGGAGCCGTGCAGCTACACCCAGGTCTCGGCGCGGTACTCCGCCTTGACTCGGCGCACCGTGCCGGAGCGGCCTCGGAGGATGATGCTCTCCGTCTGGATCAGCGATCCCTTGCTGCGGACGCCACGGAGAAGGCCTCCGTCAGTGACCCCCGTCGCGACGAAATAGGTGTTGTCGCTGCGAACGAGGTCGTTCGCGTGGAGCACCTGGCCGAGGTCGTGTCCTGCGGCGAGGGCTCGCTGGCGTTCCTCGTCGTCCTTGGGCAGGAGGAGGGCCTGGATCACTCCGCCGAGCGCCTTGATCGCGCAGGCGGTGATGATGCCCTCGGGAGTGCCGCCGGTGCCGACGCACATGTCGATCCGGGAGTCGTGGCGGGCGGCGTTGATGCCGCCGGCGACGTCTCCGTCGAGGAGGAGGCGCGTGCTCGCCCCGGCGGCACGGATGTCGTCGATCAGCTGGGCGTGGCGGGGCCTGTCGAGCACGGCGATGCGCATCTCCTCGACGGGCTTGCGCTTGGCGCGAGCGAGCGCCCGGATGTTCTCGCCGATGGGACGGCGGATGTCGACGACTCCCACTCCTTCGGGGCCGGTGACGAGCTTGTCCATGTAGAAGACGGCGGACGGGTCGAACATCGATCCGCGGTCGGCGACCGCGATCATCGAGAGCGCGTCCTGCCGTCCGGCTGCGGTCAGGGACGTTCCGTCGATGGGGTCCACGGCGATGTCGCAGGCGGGGCCTGATCCTGATCCGACGATCTCGCCGTTGAAGAGCATCGGCGCGTCGTCCTTCTCGCCCTCTCCGATCACCACGAGGCCGGAGAAGTCGACGGTGCCGAGGAACGCGCGCATCGCGTCGACGGCGGCGCCGTCCGCAGCGTTCTTGTCGCCCTTGCCGATCCAGGGGCTCGAGCGGATCGCTGCTGCTTCGGTCGCTCGCACCAGCTCCATTCCCAGGTTGCGGTCGGGGTGCTGGTAGACGGGGGCGCTGTCGGAGGTCACGTCGTCGGTCCTTTCGAGGTGGCTGAGGTACGAGCGGCGGCCGATCCGAACGCGTCGTTTTGTATCACCAGTCCTCATGGTACTGTCTGTACGTACAGACCGTATGTTGCTGGCAAGCGCATCGGTGACGACGCCGGCGGGACCACCCGCGGCCGGGTGCTCTGCTGCGCAGGCGTCCACTTCCCCCTTCCACGCATTCGTGACCAAAGGATTCGTATGTCAGCGACGACGAGCATCCGCGCTCAAGGACCCGAGCCGCATTCGTTCATCGAGAAGATCGGCCTGCCCAAGCCCCTGGTCTGGGGATTCGTCGGCCTGCTCCTGTTCATGATCGGAGACGGCGTCGAGTCGGGCTACATCGCCCCCTACCTCGCCGACAACGGCGCAGGATCCGAGACCAACGCCGCGGTCATCATCACCGTCTACGGCCTCATGGTCACTCTCGGATCCTGGCTCTCCGGTGCCCTGTCCGACGTCTGGGGACCTCGGCGGGTGATGATCATCGGCCTCGTCCTCTGGGCCGGTCTTCAGGTCGTCTTCCTCGCGGTCGCGCTGCCGTCGGAGAACTTCACGCTGATGCTGATCGTCTACGGACTCCGCGGCATCGCCTATCCGTTCTTCGCCTACGGGTTCCTCGTCTGGGTCCTCGGCGCCAGCCCCGCGCACCGCCTCGGCTCGGCCGTCGGCTGGTTCTACTTCGCGTTCACCGGCGGCCTGCCGACCCTCGGCTCCCTCGTCGCCTCCGGCACCGTTCCTCTTCTCGGCGCCTATGAGACTTTCTGGATCTCGCTCGGCCTCGTCGTCCTCGGTGGGCTCGTCTCCCTCGTGGGGCTGCGCAAGGCTCGCGGCGGCGGCCGTCTCGCCGCCCCCGGCGTGAGCACGGGTCGCAGTCTCGTGAACAGCGTCGCGATCGCCTTCACTCAGCCCCGCGTCGGCCTCGGCTGCCTGGTCAGAGTGGTCAACACCGCCCCGCAGTTCGGGCTGTTCGTGTTCTTCCCCACCGTCTTCGCCGTCGACCTCGGTTTCGGCACTGCCGGCTGGCTGCAGCTCGTCTTCATCCTCGGAGCGGCGAACATCTTCGCGAACCTCTTCTTCGGCGTCCTCAGCGACCGGCTCGGATGGCACCGCACGCTGCGCTGGTTCGGCTGCATCGGCTCGGCCGTGAGCGTGCTCGCCTTCTACTTCCTCCCCATGTACGTCAGTGACCAGTACTGGGTCTCCGCCCTGTGCGCAGCACTGTTCGGGATCACCCTCGCCGGGTTCACCCCGATCTCCGTCCTGATGTCGCTGATGGCCCCCGGCCAGAAGGGCAACTCGATCGCGGTGCTCAACCTCGGCGCCGGAGCGGCCACGTTCATCGGACCGCTGATCGTCGCGCTGTTCCTCGCACCCCTGGGTGCCGGCGGCGTGACCATCATCTTCGCGGCGCTCTACGTCCTCGCCGGAGTGTCCGTCCGCTGGCTCCGAGTCCCGGAGGAGGCGCAGCGCGTCGTCGCCGAGGGCAGGACCCTCGACGACATCGCCGAGACCAGCACCCCTCCCGCCGGTCGATAGCAGGACCAGGGGCAGGCGGCACTCGCTCCTGCCCGATCACAGGACCGCCGTCACGGCGGCATCCCACCTTTCGCCGCACCCGGCGCCACATCGTGAAAGGACACCTTCATGCCTCTCGTCAGCGGTATCGACGTCATCAACGAATGCACCTCCCGAGGCCTCGTCGCCGGTGCGTTCAACACCACCAACATCGAGACCACGATGGGGATCGTCGACGCCATCGAGCGCGTGGGCGTTCCCACCTTCATCCAGGTCGCCCCGACCAACGTCGCCCTCTCCGGCTACGAGTACATCTACGACATGGTCAGCCGCCGCCTCGCGACGACCGACGTCCCGGTCGCGCTTCACCTCGACCACGGCAAGGAGCTCTCCGCCGTCGAGGGCGCTCTCGCCGCCGACTTCACCTCGGTCATGATCGACTACTCCGAGTACCCCTACGAGGAGAACGTCGCCGTCTCCGCCGAGGCGCGCGCACTGTGCGCTCCCGAGATCGCTCTCGAGGCGGAGCTGGGCAGCATCGGCGGGAAGGAGGACGACGTCGCACCGGAGCACGCGAGCACGACCGACCCCGACCAGGTGAAGCACTTCATCGACGCCGTCGGCTGCGACATGCTCGCCGTGTCCGTCGGCAACCAGCACGGCTACGTCCCCCACGCGAAGATCGACTTCGACCTGCTTGCTCAGGTCCGCGCCGCCAGCAGCGTCCCCCTCGTCATCCACGGCGGCTCGGGCCTCCCCGACGAGCAGCTCGCGCGGCTGCACGAGTTCGGTGTCGTCAAGGTCAACGTGGCCAGCGACCTCCGCAACGCGATGATCCGCACCTTCGGCGAGGCGTACAACGCCAACAACAGGGAAGCCTCCCTCATCCGGGTATCCACGAACGCCGTCACCGCCATCTCGGACGTCGTCGAGCGCCGCATCCGCACCCTCAACCCCTCCGTCGCGTAACGAGGTACCGAAGTGCTTCCCACGATCACGGTCGACGTCGGAACGACGAGCGTCAAGCTGTGCCTGTTCGACGCCGCGAGTGCGCTGATCGCCTCCGCGCGACACAGCACACCCACGACGAAGGACACGTGGGGAGAGATCTACGACGTCGAGGCCCTGAAGGGCATCGTCTGCGCCTTCATCAGCGAACTCGATCCCTCCGACCGCGCGAGCGTCGCCCGCATCGCGATCACCGGGGTGGGGGAGTCCGGGGGGCTCGTCCTCCCGGACTGCTCCCTCGCCTCACCGATGATCCTCTGGCACGACCACCGCGGCGCCGACCGCCTCAGCAGGCTCACCGATTCCGACCGGACCCTCGTCTACCGGGCGACAGGTCTGCCGGTCAACGCGAACTACGGCTTGTCCAAGGTCGCGTGGGCGGTGGAGGAGGCGGGCGAGAACGCCTCGACCGCTCACTGGCTCAACGTCGCCGAATTCCTCGCCGCGACTCTGACCGGGCAGCGCTGGTCGGAGTACTCGCTCGCCAGCCGCACCATGGCCCTCGACCTGACGGAGAAGACGTGGTCGCCGGAGATCGCGGCGCTGCTGAACCTCGACGTGGACGTGTTCCCGGAACTGCGCACCGCTGCCCACGGCTCGCCCCTGACCGCTCGCGCCGCTCGGGACCTCGATCTCGCGGAGAGCGTCGTCGTGCACGTCGCCGGCCACGACCACATGGTCGGGGCGATCGGGGCCGACCTGCGCGAGAACGAGCTGCTGAACTCCACCGGCACCACCGAAGGACTGCTCTTCCACCGGAGCGTCCCCGATCTCGACGACGCGGCTGCGCTCGCCAAGCTCGCCAACGGCATCTCCTGCACGGGTGCCGAGTACACCCTCTTCGCCTCCATCCCCACGGGAGGCTCCGCGTTCGCGACGCTGCAGTCGATGCTCGCGATCGACGCCGCCGACCTGACGGCAGGCATCGACGCCGCCCACCGCCGCTACCTCGCCGGCGACGTGGACCTCGACAGGATCCCCCTCGTCCTCCCTCGGTTCCGGGGGAGCCCCCCGCCCACCAAGGACGCGGCCGCGCGCGGGATCATCGCCGGCCTCCGCACCGATACGACTCGCGACGAACTCGTCCTCGGCTGCTTCCTCGGGATGGTCCGGCAGTTCCAGGACGTCCTCTCCCTCTTCCCGCTGCGACCCGAGCGCATCAAGGTCATCGGCCCGGCCGGCCGCAACCCGCTCTGGCTCCAGCTCAAGGCCGACCTGCTCGACACGACCCTCAGCGTCTCGCAGTTCCCCGAGGTCGTCTCCCTCGGCGCCCAGGCGCTGGCCTCCGGGACCACCGCCCGGTGGGAGGACTGCGACCCCCGGGACGTGCTCCCCGACTCGCCTCGGCACGACCTGCTCGCCCAGTGGTGCGAGCGGACCGCCCCCCAGTGGGAGCACCTCAAGGGAACCCCCGCATGAGCCCGCGCACGCTTGCGCGCCGTGCACTCCGTTCGACGACCCAGAAGCGAGGCGACGATGCTGATCGCGGGAATTGACTCCTCCACGCAGGCCTGCAAGGTCACGGTGCGCGATCTCGCGACCGGGATGCGCGTGCGTGAGGGGAAGGCCTCTCATCCGCCGCAGACCCTCGTCCACCCCGACGCCTGGTGGACCGCGCTTCTGACCGCGGTGCGTCGCGCAGGAGGGCTGGACGACGTCCTCGCGATCTCGGTCAGCGGCCAGCAGCACACCCCGGTCTTCCTGGACTCGACCGGAGCGGTCGTCTGCGACTCACCGCTGTGGAACGACACCGGCTCGCACGCCCAGATGGTCACCCTCAACGCCGAAGTCGGCCGAGACGAGTGGATCCGGCGCACCGGCCTGCCGATCACGCTCTCCGACACCGTCGTCAAGCTGCGGTGGCTGCGAGACACGGATCCCGACGCCGTTCGCCGCACCGCGGCCGTGGCGATCGTGCACGACTGGCTGACCTGGCGTCTCCGCGGCTTCGGCGCCGGAACCGGCGGGCTCGATGCGCTGGTCACCGACCGCTCCGAAGCGAGCGGGACGGCGTACTGGTCCGGAGCCACGAACGAGTACGACATGGGGCTCTTCGAGCACGCGTTCGGGAAGACCGCGCTGCTGCCCGAGGTCCTGCACCCCCTCGCCACCGCCGGCGTCACCGGTCCCGGCATTCCCGGCATCCCCGCCGGACTGCCCATCGGCGTCGGCAGCGGCGACAACGCTGCCGCCGCCCTCGCTCTCGGACTGGACGACGGCGACGCCGTCCTCTCCCTGGGCACCTCCGGCGTCGTCTACACCCGCTCCGCCGTGCCCGTCCACGACTACGCCGGCTACGTCTGCAACTACGCCGACGCGACCGGCGAGCACCTCCCGCTCGTCGCCACGCTCAACGCCGCCAGGAACTTCGAACTCGCAGGAGGACTGCTGGGCTGCACGTACACCGAGCTCTCCGATCTCGCTCTGGAAGCGGAACCCGGCGCGGGAGGGCTCACTCTCCTGCCGTACTTCGAAGGCGAGCGCACACCGGACCTCCCTCACGCTCGAGGGTCTCTGCATCAAGCCTCACTGACCAATCTCACCCGGCCCAACTTCGCTCGAGCGGTCATCGAGGGGACACTCGCCAGCCAGGTCGAGATGCTCGACGCCCTGCGCGACTGCGGCATCCGGCCCCAGCGCCTCCTGCTCATCGGAGGCGCCGCACAGAGCCCGGCCGTGCAGCAGATCCTCACCCAGATGGTCGACGTTCCCGTCGTCGTGCCGGACCTCGACGAGTACGTCACCAAGGGCGCCGCGATGCAGGCCGTCGCAGCGCTGTCCGGCTCCTTCCCGACCTGGGCTGCCGTCTCGGCGGAGCTCGCTCCCTCCGTTCTGCATCCGCGGATCGTCGAGCAGCACAACGCCGCGAAAGCCGCCCTCGGCTACGACGACACCGCTCCCGCCGCCAGCCTGACCGGAGGCGTGCCGCGGTGACGTCCCCGCTCTCGTCGCCGCGACGACCGGCATGACGCCTGGAACGAGCGCGCCGGTTCCGGGCCCTCGCCGCGGAGGCCCTGTCGCGCGCTCCGAGCAGGGAGCGGGAAGAATGGGGACAGGAGAAGGGGAGGTGGCGCCTGTGCGCAGCACGGGGCGGACAGCCGTGGCCTGCGGTGTCGACATCGGCAGCACCAACATCAAGATCGTCGCGATGGACGCGGACGGTCATGTCGTGGCACGCGCGAGCCGTCCCACTCCGCGCGGTGCCCGGACGCCGTCCATCGATGCCGCGGCCCTCTTCCGGTCGATCGAGCAGATGATCGTCGCCCTCTGCGCGGAGACGCTCGAGGTGCACGCGATCTGTGCCGCGGGAGTGGGGGAGGACGGTGTCCTCGTCGACTCGGCACTGGCTCCCCTGACCGAGGCGCTGGCCTGGTTCGACCCTCGCCGGCAGAGCGTCTTCCGCTCGCTGCGACCGCGTCTTCACGCCGATGACACGTTCGATGCCGAGACCGACCCCGTCCGAACGCTCGTCGGATGGAGATGGGCGCGGGCACAACCGTCGGGCGGCGACGCCGCGCACTGGATCGCCCTCGCCGATTACGCCGGCGTCGTCTGGAGCGGTCGACCGTACCTCAGCGACACCCTGGCCTCCCGGACTGCGGCGTGGCGCTCACGGGACCGGACCTGGGCGAGCGATCGAGTCGATCTGACACTCGGATCAGCGGATCTGCTGCCGGTCGTCGTCCGCACCGGCGACGTCGTCGGGGATCTGCGGTCCCCGCTGCTGCGCGACTCCGGGGCGCTCGCTCGCGATGCGATCGTGGTCGCCGGCGGCCACGATCACCCTATCGGAGGATGGGGCGTGGATCAGATCGCCCCCGGTGCCGTGCTCGACTCGATGGGGACGGCGGAGGTCGTCGTGATCCAGTCGCCCCGGAAGGGCGCGAAGCGCCACGACTACGTCGACGTCGCGCCGGGGATCCGCTCGACCGGCACGACGCTCCTCCGGGTCGAGGAGCTCGCCCGGAACGTCGCGTGGGCCTCTCAGGATCCCGCGGTCGCCGCTCAGATCCACGCGATCCTCACCGACGAGCTCCGCCCGCTCGCCGTCCTGGACTCGGGGTACTTCGTTCCTGGACGACGAGGGGGAGGGCGGCCGTCCTATTCGCTCGACGCTCCTCGCGACCCACGCGCTCGCGCTTCGGCCGTGCTCGGTGCCCTCGCCCTCGCTGGGCGGGACGCCGTCGACGCCGTCCGCAAGGACGCCTCCGAGCCGACGGAGGTCCGACTCGCCGGAGGGTGGGTCCACTCTCCGGGCTGGGTGAGGATCAAGACCGACGTCAACGGGTACAGCACGACACCGGTCTACGAGCCGGAGGTCACCGCCGTCGCCGCGGCTCTACTGGGTGCGCACGCGCGGGGATGGACCCCGAATCCGTCGATCGTCTTCGGCGGGTCGGCCGTCCGGTTCTGACCGGTCCGCGGCCTGCTCGTCAGCTCGCGGAGACCATCACCTCGAGCGGGACGACGTCGGTGAGGACCCAGGTCTCGTAGTAGTCGAACCGGAACTCGTTCTGATCCCAGGACCAGGAGCGGACGCGCAGCACGGGGTCGTCGGCGCCGATCCGCAGATGCGAGGCCACGTGCTGCGGGGCCCTCATCGAACGGATGACCCGGTGCGCGCCGCTGGTCGTGAACCCCGCCCGGCGCAGAGTGCTGTCGACGGAGCCGGTGCCGTCGAGGACGTCGTCCGCGTTCGAGATCGTCCGGGCCACCTCGTCCGGGAACCAGTTCGTGCTGAACATCGCGAGAGTGCCGTCCAGAGAGCGCACCCGCTCGAGCGCGAAGACCGGAGTGCCGGCGTCGATCTGCAGCGCCTCGGCGGCGTGCTCCGGCGGGACCAGGAAGCGTGCGTCCACCACCTCGGTCGTGATCCCCGTGCGGCCGTGACGCAGCTGCGAATCGAGGAATCCCTGAGTGTCCTGCACGGTCCACCCCGAGGTCTTCTCCGGCGCGGCCGCGAAGACCCCTCTCCGCGCGACCCTCCGCGCGAAGCCCTCGTTCTCCAGCTTCGTCAGGGTCTGGCGGACGGTCGCGCGCGACAGCCCGAACTCCCGGCCCAGCTCGAGCTCGCTCGGCAAGCGCTCGTCGGTCGGGATCTCACCAGCGGTGATGCGTCGTTTCAGGATGCTGAACAGCTGCTCGTAGTAGGGCACCGGCGATGCGCGCTCGATGATCTGCGCCATCACGTTCTCCAATCGGCGTCGACGGCCCGCTGAACGCGGTCCTCGGACAGTAACGCACGGACAGTCTCAACATGCCATACAAAAAGCTTTTCCTGTCTGCACGAGGAGGCGCGGGAGCTGTTTCCGCGTCCCTCGCGGAACAGATGGCGTCGGACTGTTGACGCTGTGAATGTACTGACCGTATGATTCGATCCGTTCGGCCAGTACGTCCTGTACGTACCAACTCCTGAAGCACCGTCGCTCATCTGGAAGGTTCAATGATGCACACCCGACCACAGCACCGGAGGGCAGCGTTCCGATTCCTCGGAATCGCCGCCGCCGGCTCCCTCCTCGCCGGAGGACTCGCCGCCTGCTCCACCGACAACGCGGGCACCAGCGCCGACGGTGACGTGACGATCAACGTCGCCCTGGCCGCCAACCCGCAGATGAAGACCGCGGAGTCGCTCATCAGCGATTTCGAGGAGAAGAACCCGGGCATCACGGTGAAGTTCACCACGCTGCCCGAGAACGACCTCCGCCCCACTGTCACCAAGGACGTGGCCACGAAGGCCGGGCAGTTCGACGTCGCCATGATCGGCTCCTACGAGGTCCCCATCTGGGCTCAGAACGGCTGGATCGTTCCGCTCGACGACTACGCGAGCGAGGACGCGGCGTGGAACGAGGCCGACCTCACCGCGCCGATCAAGGACATCGTCTCCGACGACGGCACCCTGTACGCCGCACCGTTCTACGGCTCGTCCTCCTTCCTGTTCTACCGCAAGGACCTCGCCGAGAAGGCCGGCGTCACCATTCCCGAGAAGCCCACGTGGGACGAGGTCGCCGCTGCGGCGGCCGCGATGGACGACGACGCGGCCGGTGTCTCCGGCATCTGCCTGCGCGGGCTCGCGGGCTGGGGCCAGAACCTCGCCTCGCTCACCACCGTGATCAACACCTACGGCGGCAGCTGGTTCAACGAGGACTGGGAGCCCCAGCTCACTTCTCCCGAGACCAAGGAAGCTGTGCAGTTCTACGTCGACCTGCTCCGTGAGCACGGCCAGCCCGACGCCGCCAAGGACGGCTGGGAAGGCTGCCTGCAGCAGATGAGCCAGGGCACCACCGCCATGTGGTACGACGACACCGTCTTCGCAGGGTCCGTCCTCGACCAGGCCACGCCCGAGGTCGAGCCGAACATCGGCTTCGCGATGGCACCCACCGGACCCTCCGGTCTCGCCTCCGGCTGGCTCTGGTCCTGGGGCCTCGGCGTCACCTCGAGCAGCAAGAACCCCGACGCGGCCTGGAAGTTCATCTCCTGGGTGACCAGCGAGGACTACATCGAGCTCGCGGGAGAGAAAGCCGGCTGGGACTCGATCCCGCCCGGATCCCGCACCTCGACGTACGAGATCCCCGAGTACACCGAGGCCGCCTCGCGCTACGCGGACCTCACTCTCGCCTCCATCGAGGCTGCCAACCCCAACCAGCCCACGGTCGACCCGGTTCCGTACACGGGAGTGCAGTACGTGCAGATCCCCGAGTTCGTGGACATCGGCGACTTCGTCTCGCAGCAGGTCGCCGGTGCGATCAGCGGCTCCCAGACGGTCGACGAAGCCCTGCAGAAGAGCCAGGACTACGCCACCGAAGCCGTGACCTCCGCCGGCTACCTCAAGTAGCACACCCCTGCTCCGCCCGCGGGTCCTCTCACCGGACCCGCGGGCGGGGCCCTCCTGATCGGACCCTCATGGCCTCCACCACGATCTCTCCCGCCCCGCCCGTCGTCCGTCCGCCCACCGTCTCCCGACGCGAGCGCTGGAATCTGCGCGGACCGCTGCTGCCGGCGCTGATCTTCACCCTCGTCATCACCCAGATCCCCTTCGTGATGACCCTGATCTACAGCTTCCAGGACTGGAACCTGCTCGGCGGCCGCCCCGCCACCTTCAATGCCGGCGCCAACTTCCTCTCCACCTTCAAGGACGAGATCTTCTGGAAGTCGATCGGCAACACCACCCTGATGACCGGCATCTCCACGATCGCCTGCATCGTCTTCGGCCTGCTCCTGGCCCTCCTGCTCAACCACTCCTTCCCCGGCCGCGGCCTGGCCCGCACCCTCGCCATCACGCCTTTCTTCGTCATGCCCGTGGCCGTCACCCTCTTCTGGCGCTCCGCGATGTTCGACCCCGGCTTCGGCCTGTTCGGCTGGATCTCCCGCAGCCTCGGCCTCCCCCCGATCTCCTGGCTCAGCGAGTACCCGCTCGCCGCGCTGATCATCCTGCTCACCTGGCGCTTCACACCCTTCGCGCTGCTGATCCTCATCGCCGGACTCCAGTCCGCGCCTCAGGAGCAGCTCGAGGCGGCCCGAGTGGACGGCGCAGGACCCCTGCGCCAGTTCTCGGCGATCCTCGTCCCGCACCTGCGGCCCTACATCGAGCTCACCGCGCTCCTGCTGGCCATGAACCTCATCCAGACGTTCGGCGAGATCGCACTGCTGACCGCCGGCGGCCCCGCCTACGCGACCACCAACATCACGTACTACATCTATCTGAAGGGGTTCAACTCCTTCGACTTCGGAGCGGCGTCCGCCTTCGGCGTCGTCACGCTCGTCCTCACCATCGCGCTCATCCTGCCCGCACTGCGCCTGCTGTCCGGCATCTTCCAGAAGGAGGGGCGACGATGACCGCCACCCTGATCACCCCGCCCAGCACCGTCACCGAGACCGAGCGGAAGCCCCGGCCCCGCAGCGCGATCCGCGTGCACCGCACACCGTCCAAGCGCATCGCGAGCGCGCTCATCGGACTCGGCGGCTGGATCGGCAGCCTGATCCTCTTCCTCCCCATCGCCTACATGGTGCTGAAGAGCTTCCAGACGGAGCCCGACGCGGCCGCCGCGGCTCCCAAGCTGATCTTCACCCCGACGATGGAGAACTACGCGGGCGTCTTCGAAGCGGGATTCTGGCCCTACGCGATCAACTCCCTCGTCGTCGTCGGCGTCTCCACACTGCTCGTCATCGTCCTCGCGGTCCCCGCCGCCTACGCGCTCTCCGTGCGCCCCGTGGAGAAGTCGCAGGACGTCCTCTTCTTCTTCATCTCCACCAAGATGATGCCCATCGCGGCAGCGATCATCCCCGTCTACGTCGTCGCGACGGCGCTGGGCGTCCTCAACACACTCGGACTGCTCATCGTGATGCACCTCGGGATGAACCTCCCGCTGGGCATCTGGATGATCCGGTCCTTCATGCAGGAGCTCCCCGGCGAGATCATGGAGGCCGCCGCCGTCGACGGCGCCTCCCGCTGGAGGGCGCTGCGCTCGATCATCCTGCCGCTCTGCCGACCCGGCATCGTCTCCACCGCGCTCCTGTGCGCCGTGTTCTCGTGGAACGAGTACTTCTTCGCCCTGAACCTCACGAACTCGAACTCGACCCTTCCGCTGTTCCTGCAGAAGTTCTTGAGTTTCGGAGAGCTCTACACCGCCCACGTCGCCGCAGTCGCGACCCTCGTCAGCATCCCCGTCGTCATCGCCGGATGGATCGCCCAGAAGTCCCTCGTCCGCGGCCTCCTCTTCGGCGCGGTCAAGTAGATCCGGCGGAGGGGGCGCTCGACCCCTCCGCCTCGCGCATCAGGTCTCGTGATCCGGTGCGTCTGGACAGTACGTACAAGAAGAAGTAGAGTCGCCTCTGGCACTCACCACTCGCCTGATCCGGGCGGCGCGGCGAGTCCTCAGGGCCGAGGATTCTCTTCAGCCACGACCGATGAAAGGTATTCACATGCGCGCAGTGGTTCTCGACGGCAAGGGCTCGATCGACGTCACGGAGCTGCCCGACCCGGTAGCCGGCTCCGGTGAGGTCGTCATCGCCCCCGAGGTCGTCGGTATCTGCGGAACCGACATCCACCTCGCCTCCGGCGACTATCCGACCGGCACGTTCCCGGTCGTTCCGGGACACGAGTTCGCGGGGACCATCGTCCAGGTCGGACCCGACGTCGACGGCTTCTCCGTCGGCGATCGCGTCTGCGTCGACCCGAACGTCGCCTGCGGCCACTGCGACCAGTGCGTCGCCGGTGCCACCAACCTGTGCCGCAACCTCGTTCCCATCGGCGTCACCTCCAACGGCGCCGTCGCCGAACTCGTCAGCGTCCCCGTCGGAGTCGTCTTCGCCCTTCCCGAGGGCATCGACTGGACCACCGGCGCCCTGATCGAGCCCCTCGCCTGCGTCCTGCACGCCCTAGACCGGGTCGACTCCGTCTCCGGACAGCGCGTCCTCATCTACGGCGCCGGCTCGATCGGCCTGCTCGCCGCCGCCCTCGTCCGCGCCCGCGGAGCGTCCACCATCGATGTCGTCGAGCCCAGCCCGGTCCGGCGCCAGGCCGCCCTGGAGTTCGGCGTCGATGCCGTCTTCGCGCCGGGCGAGCGGGCGACCGAGTGCGACATCGACCTCGTCATCGAAGCCAGCGGACATCCCACCGCCGTCTCGGATGCTCTCGTGCGCCTCGCCGAGCGGGGCACGCTCCTGCAGATGGGCGTCGTCAGCCCGACCGCCTCCATCGACCTCTTCCCCTACGACCTCTTCGATCGAGAACTGAAGATCATCGGATCGCAGTCCCTCGCGACCTCCTACCCGGCGGCGGTCGAGGACATCACGTCCCTCCCCGAGCTCGCCGAGCGCATGGTCACCCACACCTTCGGCCTGGCCGAGTACGCGGAAGCGCTCGCGGCCGCCAGCTCGGAGTCCGCGCGGAAGGTTCACATCTTCCCGCAGCGCTGACGGAAGCCTGCGTCGTCAGCGCGCGGGACACCCGCGAGAAAGGAACGGCCCGAGTCCTCACGAGGGCCGTTCCACTCACCAATTCACGTCCCTCCGTGAACTGAGCACATCGCGAGCCGCCGTGCTCGGAAACCCTGCAGGTCTCGGGTCCCCGTCGATCGCGGCGACGGCGACGGCGTCGGTGATGGTGCTGCACGAGCAGTTCGCCGAGCTGGGCCTGCCCTCAGCCCAGGGATGGGTCGGCCAAGCACGGCCGGCGCGAAGCATGCGACCCCAAGGACTGCATGTCAGTGAACTGAAACACTCTCGATGAGGAGCGGCGATGGGCGCGCCCGGGGGAGCGCGCAAGCCCTACCCCGCCCTCGACGGGCCTGGGTACCGTCGCTGACGACCCGCACCACTCCTCGAGGCACCGGACCGGTGCAGAACAGGTGACAGCACATGACTCGCGAGCAGAACATCGCCGCCCAGCAGGCCTTCGGTGAGGCGGTCAACGCCGGCGACTTCGCCGCGTTCGACGCACTCGTCGCGCCCGACTCGGTCGATCACGACCCAGCGCCCGGCCAGGCACCCGGCCCGGAGGGATACGCCGCGTTCTTCGGCGACCTGCGGACCGCGTTCCCCGACATGGCGCTCGAGGTCGAGAAGCTCGTCGCGGACGACGACAGCGTCGCGTTCGCCTACACGCTGACCGGCACGCAGACCGGTGTGTTCCAGGGCCACGCGCCGACGGGCAAGTCCGTGAAGATCCGCGGGATGCAGATCAGCACCTTCGTCGACGGCAAGCTCGCCGAGCGCTGGGGAAGCAGCGACGAGCTCGGCATCCTCACGCAGCTCGGCCTCGCACCCGGCGCCTAGCCGGCGGGACTCCGGCGGGTTCCGAGGCTCGTGTGCAACCCACACCTCGGAGCCCGTCGCGCGCAGGCCCTACGGGCAAACTGACATAATCTCGATTATCGGAGAAGTTGAACTCTCGAGTTGGCGCGCAAGCTCGACCAGGCGCCCTCTGTAAATGCGGTGTCAACCCCAGACCTCAAGTCCATGTCGGAGGGTCGCGCTACGATCCACAGATGCGACGAGGAGGCAGGCGAGGAAGCGACTCGCGCTGCTGCCTGCCGGTCGATCCTCCGATGACATGGCTGGACCACGTCGACGACGCGCATCCAAGCATGAGGGACCTCGAGCAGTGGCTTTCGAGCCTGACGCCCTGGTCGCGTGCTCACGAGCTTGGCCGGGTAGACGACCTTCTCGAGGCCGCGGCCGCTGGCGATCTTTACGACACCGGCGACGAGCGGACGCCCATTAAACCAATCCGGCGTGACCCAGAAGTCTTCGAGTTGCGACATACCTCGTTGTCGAAGAAACTTCGCTTTTACCACGGGGAACCACCAGAACTCCCCTCGTCTCTCGTCGCCCTACACCGACACATCAAGTCGACCGCAGCCGACCAAGAGGCTCAGATCGAGCACGCCGCGGAGCGATACGAGGGTGGCCGCAGCTCGACATGGGGCGCGGCCTAGCACGGTTCGAGGGTATCCACTGGGGGCCTAACAACCTTAGAGTTGTTGTGCTTAGATACGGTGCATGTTCAGCGCCAGCGATGCCACGTTTCGTCAGGTACGAGCCCGGGCGAAGGTGCTCGCCCGCGAGGATCGGGAGATGCGCGCCGCACTCGTCCGCCTCCGCCACGACACGGGCCTCCGCCAACGCGAGGTCGCTGAGCGCATGGGAGTGAGCCAGCAAGCGGTGAACAAGCTCGAGCGGTACGACGCCGATCCGAAACTGTCTACCCTCCAGCGTTACGCCAACGCCGTCGGAGCCATCATCGAACATCGAGTGGAGCCAGACAGAGGTCAGTCCCTCAGGCTGGCGGACCGCACGTCCTGGTCGCCGGCAGACTCGCGATCGCCTCGTTCAGTTCCCGCCTCTCGTCCAACGGCGATTTTTAGAGTTGTTGAGGGATGGGTCGCTTCGCCGGTCCGCGACCGCGAGCTTGTTTCGTGACCGACGAAGCAGTCCTCGATCAGGTCCGCAATCTGATCGCAAGATCATCTCTTGCGAGCGTCGATATTGACGAACTGTCAGCCCGGAGGGCGACGGCGTTTGCAGAAGCGTCTGAGACTGCGGACGTCGACATCAATCTCCAACATCGAATCAGTGATGAAGGATTTGGGTTCCGGATGATTGGAAGTGTCGAAAATGAATCTGGTAGCGTACGGGCCGCGGTCGCAATTTCCTACACTTATGAGGGAGAAGAGCCTACAACTGAGGTTCTCTTCACATTCGGGAACGAAGTCGCCATTATGGCGCTGTTCCCTTACCTTCGAGAAGCAATCAGCTCGATTACCTCGAAGGTCTTCAATGAGCCACTACTCCTTCCCGTTCTTGAGCGTGGATCATTGACGTTCGATATCGAAGAGAAGAATCCTGATCAAAATTTACCGAAGGCCTCTGCTAAGCAAAGGTCAGATAGAAAAACCGTAAAGTAGCGTCTAGAGGCTCAAGACGCCTGGCGTTAAGTAGCCCGGCGACCGCCGTCTACTCTGAAGCGTGGCTTCCGAAATTCGCACGCTCCCCGATGACTACACCGCTGTCCTGGCCGAGCTGAAGGGCCGTGTGCGCTCAGCTCAACTGACGGCTCAGCGAAGGGTGAACACGGCGCTGGTCGAGCTGTACTGGGAGCTCGGCCACACGATCCTGCAGCGTCAGGCGAACGCGTCCTGGGGCGGCTTCGCCGTCACGCGTCTCGCCGAGGACCTACGTGCTGAGTTCCCGCAGATGAAGGGCTTCTCGAGGTCCAACCTCTTCAGCATGCGCGCCTTCGCGCAGGCTTGGCCAACATACGAGGAAGTAGTCCAACAGGCTGTTGGACTACTTCCGTGGGGTCACATCGTCCTGCTGCTGCAGAAGCTCGACGACCCTGAGGCCCGATCCTGGTACGCAACGGCCGCCGCTGAGCACGGCTGGTCCCGCAACGTGCTCGCGAACCAGATCATGAACCGCACCCGCGAGCGGATCGGCTCCGCACCCTCTCACTTCGCCGGCCAGCTCGCGCCCGCCGACTCCGACCTCGCGCGCCAGCTCGCGAAGGACCCCTACGTCTTCGACTTCCTCGAACTGACGGGAGACGTCGCGGAACGCGAACTCGAGCAGGCCCTAATGGATCGGATCGTCGACACCCTCCGCGAGCTCGGCGCCGGCTTCGCTTTCGTCGGCCGGCAGGTGCACTTCGACGTCGACGGTGACGACTTTTACGCCGACCTGATCTTCTTCCACACGGAGCAGCTGCGGTACGTGGTAATCGAGCTGAAGACCGGCCGCTTCGAGCCGGCGTTTACCGGCCAGCTGGGCTTCTACGTTGCGGTCGTCGACGACCGGATGCGACGCGACTTCCACCGGCCCACTGTCGGGATCCTCATCTGCGGCGGCCAGAACGAGCACACCGTCCGCTATGCCCTCAGCCAGACCGGCTCCCCCATGGCCGTCTCCAGCTACACCTACGAGTCCCTCCCGCCGGCAGAGCAAGCTGCGCTACCGACGGCCGAACAGATCGCCGCAGCGCTCGATTGGCCGGACAGCAGCAGCAGCTGACGGGACGAACCCCTCACCACCGGCGTCGCATGGACCTAGATAGCTAGATACCTATCTAGCTCCTCAGAAATCGGGTGGTGTCCGAGGCTCGACCTCACTGTGTCAGCGGCCCGGCTTGGATCGTTCGATCTGAGCTCCCTGGCCACGGCTGCCGCGTGTCGAGGGGACGCGTGTGCGCTTCGTGGGTTCCGCGCCGCGGGCGGGAGTGGCGAAGGATGCGTCGACGGTCATGCGGGCGTTCACCTGCTCCTCCGGGACGTTCTGCGCCTGCATCGTCGCTGCCGTGTGCGCGCGGCGCTCGGCGCTGTCGTACGCAAGTTCCCCTTCGGATCGAGCCGCGACTGCACGCCCCTCATCAGTCGACACCGGAACGTCGTCCGGGTCGCGCGAAGCACTGCTGTCGTCGCGGTAGAGGGCGACCTGGGCCCTGGCGTCCTCAGCGAGGCTACGCAGCTCCTCCGAGCTCTGCGTGGGCGTGCCACCCGCATCCGCGTCGCGGTCGTACTGAGCGGCCTGCTGCTCGAGCGCGTCGGCACGTCGTGCGGAGTCGATAGGGATCTCGGACGACGCGACCGAAGAGGAGTCGTCGTTGGCGCGGTCGAGGCGGTCGGCTTCCGCGATCATCACCTGGGCCTCGGTGACGTCGCGCCGGGATTGTGCCCGCTCGGCGTCCGCCGCGGCGACGGTAGGGCCGCCGGCCTGGTCGGTGCGCCACTCCTGCACGAGGGCCGCGCGGGCGGCTTCAGCCACCGCCGGGTCCGCCGGCTGCACGCGGCCATGGTCGTCAAAGGCGACGGCAGTCTCGACGCGGTAGTCCTGGTAGCCGACCGGATCGCTGACGCGCTTCCACTCCTCCGCAACACTCAGCTCGAGTGCGGGGACGTCGCCGGCGACCGCCGCGCGGTAGTCCGCGATGAGCGTCCGCTCTGCCGAAGGGTTGGGCTCGCGGATGTCGCCGACGGGCATGGTGAGCCGGTCGTCGTCGTGTCGGTGGTATCCATCGGGCGCGGCAGTGGAGGCCCACTGCTTCGCGAGGTCTAGCTCGGTCGGGGTGTCGCGGGCGATGCCCTGCAGCGTGGCGACGTCGACGCCGTAGCGCTCTGTCGCCTCCGCCGCGATCAGTGAGCTGGCGGACGCGATCTGCGGGTCCGTGTCCTTCCACGCGGTCGCCGTCTCCGCGACGCGGGCGACGTCGCGCACGCTCGCCTGATCCCACCACTGGGGATCGTTGACGACCGACACTGCCTGTCGCGCAGCTGCCCGTTCGCCCTCGTAGCGGGCTGCGAGCTCGCGCGCCTCGATCGCGCTGCGCTGCTGCGCTTCGCGCATCGCTTCCTGATATGCGCGGGCCAGCTTCTCGCCGAGCTGGATCGCGATGGTGAGCGCGATCCGTGCGGACGAGTTGATGGACTCTTCCACGCCTCCGTCGTCGTCAGCCATAGTGATTCCTCCCCTTCACTGGTGTCGGTCTAGCGGTCGTGTCCGTCGCGCTCGCGCGGCTCGGTGCCGCGCTGCGGTGCAGCGGTCGTGGTGACGTTCGGTTCCGCCTTGGTGAGCTTCGTCGGGACGGGGGTCCCGGTCGCGAAGCTCGCCTGCACCGTCTCGCGCGCGCGGCGGGTGTCCTCGGGCAGCGCGTCCCAGGCGTTCTTCTGGATCTGGGCGTTGTAGCCCTCGTGGACCGTCTTCAGTTGGTTTCGGATCGTCCCGGCGAGCTCGCGCGTACGGCGCGCATCGCCGGCGGCGTTGTGGGCGTCCATGATCGCGCGCGTGGTGCGCACGATCTGGCGCAGCAGCATGGCCTCCTCGGCGGCCTTGTTCCGCTTCCCGGCGGTCGCGAGGATCAGCATCGTCGTGCCGGCCATGGACGGCATCCCCGCCGGTCGCGGCGTCGACTCGTGCGCACGTAGATGCGCGGAGCGGGCGAGGATCCGTGATGCTTCAGCGAGCGGCCCGGGTGTCGGCTCGAGGCGCCTTGACCATGCGGCGTAGGCGCCGGATGCTTCGCGGGCTGCGTGTGCCCAGGTCGCGCGATCGGAGGGGTCCACTCGACTGAGGTAGTCGTGCAGCCGTCCCATGTCCTCCGCGTAGGAGGAGTAGAGGTCACTGGAGAGCTCGGTCGCTTCGCGGCCGGGCGCGACGGGCTCGTAGCGCCACGGGTTCTTCGCTGTCGCGCGCCACTCATCGACTGCGGTCTGCGCGGACTGTGGTGAGTCCGGCCAACCTTTCCGCAGCTCCGGGAGAGTGAGATCTCGGGCGAGCTTCCCGCCGCCGTGCCACACCAAGGGCGCGCCCTTCTCGGGACGTAAGGCGACCGAGTAGCCGGCGACGACGTCGTCGCGGCCTGCTGCGTAGCGCGGGCGGATGAGTACGCCGGCCTGGCGCATCCGGCGCACGAACTCCGCCTCGTCCGCGGATGCGGATGCCGACGAGCGGACCGCGCGCTCGAGCCGGTGAGCGTCGACCTCGACGGCGCCGCGGCGCTGCGCGGACTCGCGCGCGCCCGGCTGCACGCCGCGCTCCCCCAGCTCACGCTCGGGGGCGTGCAACGGCTCGAGCCCGTACTCCATCTCCAGCTGCCGACTGACCCTTTGCGAGAGCGCCTTGTCGTAAGCGACGTGCGCTTTCGTCCCGTCGGCTCGCACCGCGGAGACAGCGATGTGGATGTGATCGTTGCCGTTTTTCGAGAGCCCGTGCCGCACGGCGATCCACCGGCAGTCGGCCTTTCCGGAGGACTCGCCGGCGAACCCCATCCGGTCCACGAAATCGGTCGCGATCCGTCCCCACTGCTCATCGGTGAGCTGCCCCTCCTCCGCACGCAGCGAGAGGGAGCAGTGCCAGACGTCAGCGGCGACGCGCTTGCTGCCTGTCTGCTCGCCGGAGTCCTTGTCGAACACCTTCTCCTGGCGGGTCACCTCGACGCCGAAGAAGTTCTTGTACTCGTTCAACTCCGCCGCGATCGCGGCGGCCTCGGCCTGATCGAGGACGCTCTCACCGTGCATCGCCATGATCGCCGGGTCGCCCGCGATCAAGTGCTGCTCGGTGTGCTCGTTCGCGCGCCCCTCCCCTGAGAGGTAGCGCACGAGACCGCCCATGTCCCCGCCGTACGTGACGTTCGGGATCACTGGCCGGCCAGTCGTCGCAGCGTCTCGTTCACCCGCGGCACCAGCGCCCGGTACTCCGCCGCCACCTGCACTGCTTCCTCAGGGAAACGGCCCTCGGTGTTCGCGAAGCGAGCGAGCTGATTCATGTTGCTCGAAAGCCGCCCCATCAGCGTCCGCAGCTGCATCAGCTCCGAACCGACCGACTTCCACTCCACGTCTGACCTCACCTGCGGATCGATCGCCGCCTCGAACATCAACCGCGGCACCGTCACATCCAAAACCTCGGCCCGAGCACGCAACATCGCATCCTCATCCGGGGACACCCGCACGACGTACTTCTTCTCCCGACGCTGCTCCGGCGGAACGTTCGGACGACGCTTCCGACCGAACAACCGGCTCGACTCCGTCATCACATCCCCGTCCTTCGGCCCAGCGCAGCGAACCCGCCAACCAGCGGGGACCATACGACCAGTATGCGTACCAGCCCAGCCCAGCGCCAGGACTGTAAGCAAGTTAGGGCACCTAAGTTGACAGCTTGCTCTGCAAACGGTTCTTTGTAGAGCGCAGCTCGAGTGCAACTCGGGGTCCGAAGGACACCCGAGCGTCTCGGCTGGCGAAGCCGAAGCCGAAACGCTGATTCCGCGCCTTCCGGATGACGGTGGCGGCGGCTAGCCTTTCCGCATGAGCGACCACACGAGGAACCCTGACGACGCCGCCGACACCGCCCGCCGACTGCTCGAACAGAGCGTCGAGAAGCGCGTCGAAGCGGTCCGCACGATCGTCTCCGCAGCCAACGACACCGACACCGCACGCGCCGCCCTCAGCGACGCGCAGAACCGGCACAGCAAGGCATGGGCGGACGCCCTCGCCGCCGGATGGTCGGAGAAGGAACTCCGCGCAGCAGGAGTGCCGCGACCCGAGCAGACTCGCGCCCGCGTCACCCGCTCGCGACGCACGACCTCGGCAGAGGGAACCACCACTGAGTCAACCGAGAGCGACAGCTCCGCGTCCATCGAGAACGCTGCATGACTGACGCCGACTCCGCCGCGCTCCACGGTCAAGTCCGCGCCTGGGCGGACGGGTCCAACCCGCTCACGGCCGCCGTCGAACTGCTGATCCGGTCGGGCCTCGTGTACGCCGGCGCTCCGTGGGTGAAGACCGACAACGCCTGGAAGACGAGCGCGGTCGACTTCGACCGCCTCGGCTACGAAATCGGAGCGTTCAGCGGAGGCGAACAGCGCGTCGCGCGGATCGCATCGTCGCTCGGTCAGGGCGTTCCCGTCGACCTCCGCGAAGACGTCTCCGGGCTCGACTTAGAACACGCCCGGCTGGTGCTCGCAGCGATCGCACACGCCGCCGGACTCGGAGAGCCCGGCGCAACGATCCAGACCGTCGACGGAGTAGCGACGATCGTCCCCCATGACGCCCTGGCGTCGTGGCCGAACGAGTAAGTTAATCGCGCACGACGACCGCCCTCGTCGCGTAGGAAGCCCCCGCTCGAGCAGTCATGCTCGCGGGGGCTTCTCCAGTCCAACGACGTGATCGCAGGCTGCGGTCCGGCCGTCCATCCGACGCTTCACTCTTGCCTGCGCCGGCCGACCGTCAAGAGCGCTGCGCGTCCCTCCGGGATGCCCCTTCGGGGCACTCCTGACAGCCACCCGCCTCCGGCATCGCGCCGCTTATCGGATGGATGGCCTCAGAAGATGCTCACCTCAAGAAGCGTTCCGATCAGCCGGCTCCTGCCGGACGCTCACCGGAGCGGTACATCGCGTAGGTGATGACGACAGATGGGAGGGCTAGTGTCAGCAGGGCCAGCCCGGACCCCGCTGGAGGGGGCAGGCCGTTGGCATTCCGCTGGCGGCCTGTCGTCAGTCGATTAGGTTGCAAGCGAGGCTGAAGGCAGTCAGGAACCGCCTGACAGGATGCAGCACGGGCGGTTCGCCCTCTCGGTCTCGGCGCACTTCGAACGCGGTTCACCGCGGATGGAAGCGGGCTGCGAAAATCGGTGAATGCAGCAGATGACTCATGCTTCCGCGACGTTCACGACCACCGACGACGTGTGCACAGCCCTCCTCGCCTTCGTCGGTTCGATCGCCGCCGGCGGACACTCCGAGTCGATCGCTATTCCCGCGCTGCGCGTGGACGGGCAGGTCATGGAAGTACGGATGACGGTGAACGCCAACAGCGCGTTCGTCGTCGTCCCAGTCGATGCCGCCGCGCAAGACGAGCGCGCCCTTCTGGCAGCCTCACAGTCGGTAGTTAGCGAGCTGCGCAAGCGAAGCGCGACCAGCCATCAGGATGCCGAGCGGCGCTGACAGGAGTTGCTCGACCCACTCCCCTGACGCTCACCGTCTCGGCACTTCGTGTCTAAAGTGGCGGTGCGGTTGAGAAGTGGGGACCTCGACGCCGCGCGCGGCAGACCGACGCGGGGTCGTCGGTGTCGCTCTGCTCTCGGCCGCATCACACAGCGCGGCCGAGAGCACCATTCGCCGGCTGCTGCTCAGGGCCGTCAACCCTCCTCCCATGGGCACAGTCGGCACCTATGGTCGGGCATGTACGGAGTGCCGTTCGCTCCGGCCCCAGTGCTCCCGGCTCGGATGCGGCTCGGCCCCCGAGACGGGAGTAGCGGCCCGGCCCCGCGTCGGGGGATGCCGGGTCGGGCCGCTTCCCAGGGGAAGAAGCCGCACCCGAGCGAAACGACACCAGGCGTAACGAGCGGTGGTTATGCTCCGCGCATGAACGACTTCAGCTCCGCCGAGACGGCGACGGTCGAGTACGTCGGGGACCAGTGGCGCCTCACGATCCTTGACGAGACCGGCACGACGTTAGACGAGACCGGGCTTCCGCTTTTCGGCCCCGAGAACTTCTTCGTTCGCGCCAGCTCCGACCAGCCGGCGGGCCTGGATTATGTGGGGCCGTTCTTGAACAAGCGCGGCCTGTACTACACCCAGTGGACCGGTCGCGGTCAAGACGGGTGGAGCACGCAGCTCCACTACTGACGAGTACGTGCTGCACGGACACGCGTCCGGGATGATAAGGACATGTCGCGCAACACGGAGCCGTTGGCCGGTCAGTTGGTCTGGTTCGTCCGCTGGATCCAATCGCGTGACGGCTGGTCACACGAGACCATCAGCGGCACAGTCGAGGAGCGCACCGACACGTGCTGGCGGGTCTGGGTGAACGAGGAGCTGCGCGAACTGCCCTCACACGAGTGGTCCCCCTGCAAGCCGTGACGCTGACGGTCGTCCACGCTCCGCTGTAGTCAGTGGCGGATCGCGGAAGCGTGCCAGCCTTCGTCCTGAACCCAGCGGAAACCGATCCAGCAGGTCTGCTGCTCCGACGCATTGGCGGCCGCGTCCAGAGCGACCCGGAACGTGCCGGGTGTCGCGCCGTCGATGATCGTGACCTCGGCATCGCGGCCCGCGAGAGCCCCGCAGGCATCGCGCACGCCTGCGCTGTCCGACTCGGTGTTCGCGGGAAGAAGCTTCGCGATCGCCGGGCCCTCGTCTAACACCGGCACGAGCTCGTACACCAGCTCCTGGCCACTCCCCGCCGGCGGCACCGCCCCCGGAGCCGAGTCACCTAACGACCCGACCGCAAACAGGAAGACAGCGACGACGCCGGCCAGTACCGACGTCAGCAGAACGAGTAGGACCACGGTGACGCCACGATGGGGCCGCGGCGATGAAGGAAGATCCTCCGCCTCGTCGTACGCACCCACCGCTTCCCCTTTTCGCCGACAGGTTCTCTCGACCCCGGCTCACCAGAGATACCAGAGGTGAACAACCACCCATTACGCACTGTCCCCATCGCCCTCCTCCGTTGGCTGGTGATTGGCTAATCACTCAGCGACCGATGTGTATGATTCCGCATGGATCGACCGGGGACCTGGACCGTCGATCCTTGGTTTGTGCCGCGAGAGCGCCAAGCCCGCCGGCGGGGGTGCGCCGACCCGAACGGCGCGCCCTCAGCCGCGCCACAATGCAGGGATAACCTCGCCGTCGCTCACACTCGCCGGCACGAACGATGGTCGACCGACTCGACCTTCATCGGGAAAGCAACAGAGCATGGGCTACCTCCACTACGGCACCGAATCATTCCCGTTCGACGACCGTCTGCTCCTCCACCTCCAGGTCGTCGTCGGTCTGAAGCTACGACGCCATGAGGCGTTCTTCGTGTCCTGGCGCCCCGGAGCCCAGACCGGCGAGGGCCGGCACGCGATCTGGATCGACAACGGCGTCCCCATCCACTTCAACTACTCCGGCGGCCGCCCCCCGACACTGAACCGCGAGTGGATCGAACAGCTCGTCACCTCCGCGAACAGCTCGGGCGGACTGAACCTCGCAGACGACCGCAACGCGGAGCCCCCCAGCGCCTAACGCGCGTGGCACGTCTGAACGCGATCGGCGCCGCACCCCTGGCCGAACCAGCCGATTGAACGACACTGTCCACTCAAGAGACAAACGCACCAACGGCGGATCAGGTTTTGGCCGCTCGGTCTCGCACACCCCTGACGAGACCTCACTCCGCCCTACACGATCCGTTGATCCCCGAGTAGTTGCGGCGGCAGCGTCGAAGCGCCGTTATCGTGTGCTCAGGCCGTACCCGAACGGCCTCTACGACCGGAAAGACCGCGGAACATGGGCCACCTTCACTACGGCAGCGAGTCGTTCTCCCTCGAGGACCGGACCCTGTTCCACCTCCAGGTGGTGACCGGAGTGAAGCTGCGGCGCAGCGAGCCGTTCTTCGTCTGCTGGCGCCCCGGCCACGACACGGGCGAGGGTCGGCATGCGATCTGGATCGACAACGGCGTGCCCATCCACTTCGAGTACGCCGGCGCCCGCACCCCGAGCGTCAACCGGGACTGGATCGAGCACCTGGTCAACGCCGCGAACAGTGCCGGCGGACTGAACCTCGCCGACGAGCGCAACGCCGAACCCGCCCGCCCCTGACTCGCGCGTGGCACGCGGCCCCCTCTCCGAGCAAGGCCCTGCCCGGCGACACCCGCACGCACGTAGCGTCGACGTGAGCGGCGAAGCGAAGGGGGACTCATGCGACTACTCGACCTGACGATCGGCACCCGGCACTTCTACCTCCCCGAGGAAACAGATCTCGCGGAGCTCGAACACGACATCGAGGAAGCCGCACGCACGGGCGGCGGCATGATCGGTGTCCCCGTCCAGCACCAGCGGTCCGTCTCCGCGCTCATCACCCCAGGAATGACCGTGTTCATCGAACAGGTCGACCTCACGGACGACAACAACGAGAAGGACGCCGACCTGGATTCCTCGCTGGACGTCGACCTCCACGGCATGTTCTCCGAATGGAATACCTGACGCACTCAGCTTTTTGCAGCCGCAGACGCGAACGGCAGACCATCGTTATGCTTCACCGTCTAGTTGAGGTACACCCCAACGCAACACCAGTGTCACCCAGCGACGCGCGTAGCAGTAGGGTCACTTCTCCACCTTTCGCTACACATCTGTATCAGGGTCTAGGAGTGACGCAACGAACGCAGACCGTCGGCTACGTCCGAGTCAGCACCACCGACCAGAACCTCGATCGGCAGATCGAGGCGATCGGCGCCGTCGACCGGATCTTCGAAGAGAAGGTCTCCGGCGCCACCCGCACCGACCGGCCTGCTCTCGCGGACTGCATCCGCTACGTCCGAGACGGCGACCTCGTCCGAGTCGCGTCGATGGATCGCCTCGCGCGCTCGTTGCGAGATCTTCGCGACGTCGTCGACGAGATCGTCGCGAAGGGCGCCTCCGTCGAGTTCATCAAGGAGCAGCAGACCTACGGACCCGGCGGCGACGACGCACTCGGACAGCTGATGCTGCACCTACTCGGCGCGTTCGCCGAATTCGAGCGCTCCCTCATCCGAGAACGGCAAGCCGAGGGCATCCGCATCGCGAAGGCCGCCGGGAAGTACACAGGCCGGCAACGTCGACTCGACGATGACCAGGTCGCTGCAGCTCGAGCGGACATCGCCACCGGCATCCCGAAGGCAGCAGTAGCACGCAACCTCGGCGTCGACCGCACCACCCTCTACCGAGCGCTGGCACTCCCCCAACCCGACGAGCTCGCCGAGACCGAGATCTAGAGCGGCGTCAGAATGCCTGCTTGTCGAACCCCTCCGGAGCCGTGTTCATCGGATCCGCCCACTGCAGGCCGGCGGCGACCGCGCGGGCCAAGCTCTCAAGGCCGGTGCCGAAGTAGCAGTACCCGTGGGTCGTCTCGATCTGCTGGTTCGGCGGCATCACCACGAGGCGCCAGTTGAACAGCATCTTCCACACCTCGACCGTGAAGGTCTCCGTCTCCTGCAGCCGGAAGCCGTTCTCCGTCCGCGCGATCCGCTCCCCCGCGACGTCGGCCTCGGAACGCAGCTGCTGCTCGAGGTCGTCGAGCACCTCGGCTCGGGTGCGCAGCATCGCCTTCTGATCCACCGTCCCAGTGTCCCGATAGGCGCCCCGTCACCGGGCATTTCATCGGGCGGGTCTTACGGGACACTGCCGCCCGCGCCGAAGCGCGGCGCATCCCGCTCGGCGAACTGATGCGGTGAGCGACCCCCTAACGGACGCCCGCTGAACCCCTGCTTCCGATGGAGCACCAACCCTTAACGGGGAGTCGTTAGAGCTTCTAGCGGATGCCTAGGCTGTGCGCGGCTCGATCGGTGATCCCTGTCTGCCGATCGTCCAGAGCTCATCGGCGAGTTCGGCCAGGTGCTGGCGAGGGACGCACCGACCCAAAAGAAGCGCCCCTTGCCAATGACCTCCTACAACACCGCACGGGCTTTCAGTCGGCGCGGGCGGGCGGCGTGGTGCAACGCTCCGACAGGTCGGAGTAGATGAGTCCGTCGGGGAGGTCGGCGCGGAACGCTTCCCGAGTGTCGTCGTCGTTGAGCACGGACCAGTGGACCTCGTCCTGCACCTCGGGCTCGAACTTGTCCCACTCGAACCAGTTGATCATCCTGATGCTCGGGAACCTCGTCGCGACGTCCTCCGAGAGGACCTGCCGCCACCACGCCTGCTTGATCGCGAGCTCCCCCGCCGGATCGCCTCGCGGCACGACGAGAGCGGCCGTCTCCGGGATCGCGACGGGCTTCCCGTGCTCGACCCCGTACGTCTGATAAAAGTCCGGAGCCGCCGTCTCGTCGCCCGCCGCCCCGCTGTACGTGCCGGTCAGCTGCGCGGCGAACTTGCCCGGCTCGGGCAGCTCGTTCTCGCCCCACGGATACGCGGAGCCCCAGTGGTAGAGCGACATGCCCACCCAATCGACGGCGTCGTCGCCCGGGTAGTACGGCGCATAGGGATCGTCGTCGAGGGTGAGGACCCCGTCGCCGGTCGTGTCGAGCAGGGCGAAGTCCGCCGTTCCCGGCAGCGCGGTGAAGGCGCCACCCGCGAAGGGGTACCCCTCGGCGCTGTTGGGCGCCCACATCATCGCCGTTCCCGGAGCGCCCGCGTGAACAGCATCGGCGACGCGGCGGAAGGTCTCGACGTAGGCGGCGGGCTGCTGCCCCCACGCGTACCAGGAGCCGTTCATCTCGTGAGCGAACCGCACGATCACCGGCACGCCCTGCTCGTTCACCGACGCGGCGAGCTGCGCGATGTCCGTCGCGACGTTATCTGTGACAGCGGCGAGCCCCTCGATCGTCTCCAGGGTGAGCAGGAGCGTCCCTCCGTTCACGCGCAGCTGCTCCGTGGCGGCGTACACCTCGTCGCGCTCTCCGTCTGTCAACGGCAGGTCTGCGAACGCGACCGCGACGGAGGGCCGCTCACCCAGTGCGGTGCTGTACTCCTTAAGCGACTCCACGCCCCAGTCCAGATTCACGCCGAACAAGGTGCCCTCGGCGGGCACGATGTCGGCCGCGGGACGGACGATGCAAGTCGCAATCTCGCCTGCGGCGGATGTCGAGCAGCCGGCAAGAGCGGAAGCGGCAGCCGCGAACGCGAGCGAGGAGAGCAGGCGTCGTTTGGGCATGCCTCACGGTAGCCGAGCGGCGAACTCCTGACGGAAGCGCAGGCCGCACCGAATCAGCGTCTCGGATACGGATCCCCATACGGTACGACGATCGATCGACACTCCGACCAGCGCGCCCGAGCGCGAATTGCACGTCAGAGGCCGCGAGTATCAACGATCTGATGACGTTCGCGGTACTCACGATGCAGGCGGCGGCGGGCAGTGGTTCACTGGCCCGCATGGTGCAGGGACGGCAAGGACGAGTGGCATCCATCCTCGTCGCTGCCGCCATCGCGCTCAGCGCCGGCGGCTGCACCGGTATCACGTCGAGCTCGGCCGGATCCTGTGCCGTCAAGGTCATCGAACTCCAGGAGTCATCGCTGCACCCCGGCGGAGCCGTCCACCTCAGCGCCGACTTCATCTGGGAGACCTGCGAGGACACCGGAGGCACGAGCCGCGCCGCCTCAGACGTCACGGTCACCATCACTCCCTCCGCGAGCGGCGAGGAGATACTGCTCGGGCGCCCGATACCGAAGGGCGAGAGGTCGACGGTCGACGCGTCCTTCGACCTTCCTGCTGATCTACCTACCGGCCCTGCCGTGCTTGCCCTGCACACGCAGAGCAGGGACCCGATCGACGTGCAACTACCGATCGAGATCAAGCGATGAGTTCCCCTGGTCATCTGCGTGCGCAGCGGATCGTGTGGGGGTCGTTTCTTCTCCTGGTGGGGCTGCTCTTCGGCGCAGGACAGGTCTGGGTGAGCCAGTACCAGGGAGCGACCTATAAGTGCATGGTGGATGGGCCTTTCTCGCCGGACGCGGAGGTCTCCGAACGTTCCGGCATCGTGGAGGGTTCCGCGGCGCTGTGGCCGCTAGGTCGCGCGTGCGAGTGGGCGCGCGCCGATGGTGAAGGGACCGTCACGACCTACTCCGGGCGCTGGACACTCACGCTCGCTGCTCTGGGCCTGACACTCGGCGGGCTCGCACTCGCCGTCACGCCAACAAAGCGGCGAGGACAACCCGACCCACACTCATCTCACTGATCGATCCGCTTACGGGACGAACCAGCTTGCCCCGCGGGAGCCGACACGAGTGGTGAGCCGTCAGGGCGTGCTATACGACTCACGCACGGTCAGGAACCACGCCGTGTCGCGATCCGCGTCAGTTGTCGCCACGCCAACGAGGTCGATCGGGTCGGTGCCGAGGGAGGCCGGATCGATGTCAAGCGGACCTTCGCCGCAGTCCACCGTCCGGACAGTGGTCTTGCCGGTCACGACCGTGCCGGTCGTGGAGTCGGAGTCGAGCTGCAGTTCGACCGTGCCACCCCCGAAGCATTCGAAGGTGATGGCGCCGGGCAGCACCGGTTGGTCGAAGGCGGTTTCCAGCCGATCCCCTTCCTGCCCCGCGCTCGAACCGGACGACAGCACAGCGAGGAAGGGACCTCCCGCGTCGATGTCGGCCTGACGGTCCGAGCGCCACTGGGTGAGCTGCGCGCGATCAACGGGCTCCGGCGCGCACGCGGTCATGGTGCCCACGACGGCCAGCAGGAGTGTGAGTGCAACAGAACGACGACTCATCTGCCCACCCTAGGTCCGGCCGGATTAGATCGAGCGAGTCCCGTCGTCCGGTCTGGCGGAGAGTGTCGCGCCGAGCGATCCTTCATCGGAACGGTCGGGATCCGTCAGGCGAAAAGACCGACGGTGGTCCCGACAAGGGCTCCGCCGGTGAGGTGATATCCGCCGGTGATCGCGCCGAACAGGTAGGGGTGCGGCGTGTGTGGCGTGAGGGCGTTCGTCAGAGAGGCCGTTGCGGCAGCGAGGCCTACCGCCGCCCCGGTGAGCAGCCCAGGGACGGCTCCTGCACCTTCGGGGAGGAGGACGGTGATGATGACCGCTGTGATGAGTGCGCCGGCGAGTGGAAGGAGGTAGTAGCCGAGGGGGAATCGTCCGCCGACGCTTGATCTGTCGTGCCCAATGGACCGGTCCCAGGCTCGGCCGAACAGGGGGGTGAACCAGGCCGCGCCGAGGACGTAGTAGAGCAGACCGGCAATTGCGGTCACCCACCACGAGTTCATCGAGACTTGGTGGAGCGCATCGCGGACTTCTTCGTGATGTCCGGCCGCTCCACAAGCTCGTCGTAGAGCGGGGTGCCGACGGCGACCAATGCCACCCGGGCGTGCTCGTCATGATGGAACCCCCACCCGTACCTCTTCGCGAGGGGCGACGCGCGCAGGCACGCCTGATCCTTGGCGAAGAACTTCTCGCGCTCGGACTCGCGGTCCTCCTCCGGAGTTCCGGCTCGGGCGGCATGCACCTCGAACAGCACGTCGTCCGAGGTCAGCTCGTAGGGCCTCGCACTCAGAAGGGCGTACTGGAGCGACGCTGCGGTCGGCGTCCGGGCCGTCGGGGGGACCGTGCCACCGCTCGTGGTGGAGTCCGGCGCGACAGTGATGAAGGTGCAGGTGTAGTTCGTCGTCACACGTCCAGCCTCCGAGCACGACAGACGCGGGTCTTGCAGAATTGCGCCAATGCCTGGAGAGCGTGCGAAGAAGGTGGCCGCAGTCGAACGGTCCGGGATCTTGCATCCCTCGAACGTCGACCGCTTCTCAGCGCGCTGGATCGCGCCCGCCGAGGACCTGCGCGACGTCATCGACACCTACTGGACGGCAGAGTGGCACCTCCCGGACGGAGAGGCGATCGACCAGCGCATCATCGACCATCCCTCGATCACCTTGAGCATCGAGCGCGGCCAAGTCCTCGCGCCCTTCGTGGTCTCCTCCGTCCGAGCGAAAGCGTGGCGGCGCACGATCACCGGGACAGGAGACGTGTTCGCCCTACGGCTGCGCCCTGCAGGAGTTGCGGTCTTGACCGACCTCGACCCCACCGCCCTATCAGGAGAGAGGGCTCTGACCAGCGGCGACCATCGAGCCCGTCGCCTCCTCGAGGCCATCGGCGAGACGTCTGATACCGCCCTCCGCACCGTACGCGCCGACGAACTGATCCGGGAGCGCTTTCTCCAGCGACCTCTCACGCGGCAGCAGCGACTTGCGAACGCGGCGATCGACCTACTGACCGCTCGCCCTCAGGTCAGGCCCTTAGAAGAGACGGTCGCCGCGCTCCAGACCAGTTCCCGCACTTTGCATCGAGCCCTCGCACGCACTGTCGGCAGAGGACCGGCCGAGATCGCACGACGTATCCGATTGCAGGAAGTAGTTCGCCGTCTCTCCTCCGAGGACGCCAGTATCAGCGAGGTCGCCGCAGAGCTCGGCTACACCGATCAAGCACACCTCACCAACGAGTTCCGCACAGTCACCGGAATGACCCCCGGCGGCTACCTCGGCAAGAAGATGTGAGCACGGGTGACCGATCACCCCTCGGCTATCGGGGCGCTCTGGGGTGAAGAGCGGCGGTCGGCCTCGGACCGCGATCGAGACCTTGTCCTCCACTCTCGACGCGGAGCAGGATCGGGGCATGACTGATGAGCATGAGGCGCTGGCCGTCTTCCTCGGAGACTGGAGCGCCACGGGAACTGCCTACGGCGCCGATCTCACCGGCGCCGAGTGGCGCAGCGTGCACTCGGCCCGCTGGCACTCGGGCGAGCAGTTCGTCGTCCAGGACGAACGAGCGAACGGTCCGTTCGACACCCTGAGCTTCCTCGGCTGGGACGCGGAGCGCGGCACATACTTCTCGTGGAGCATCGAGAACCACGGATTCGCTCGCGAATACCTGGTGACCCGCGACGGGGCGACCTGGGCCTTCATAGGGGCCACCGAGCGCGCCACGATCACGTTCAGCGATGACGGTCGCACCCAGACGCACCACTGGGAGTTCACGCCGAACGGCGAGTGGATCACCCTCTGCGATCGAGTCGCCACCCGCGTCGACTGATCACCCGGCGGAACGTGTCAGGACGCTCGGGCGATCTTGAGCAGCAGCCGGTTCAGCTCGGCGCTCTCGGTGTCGGTGAGCGCGGCGTCGCTGAGGTCGTTGGCGGCCAGGGCGATCCTCCACGCCTCCTGGAGGACGAGCCGGCCCTCGGTGGTCATCGTAACGGGGTTGCGATGACCCCGGGCGCGGGTTCCGCTCCGGCGGATCAGACCGCGCTCCTCGAGGCCGTCGAGGAGCGGAGCGACGCTCTGCGGCCGGAGCAGCACGGCGCGCGCGATCTCGGCCGACGTCATCTCGTCCTCCTGCTCCAGGAAGGCGAGCACGCCGAACTGGATGGGATTGAGGCGGAGTCCGGACAGCCTGTCGGCGAGGCGGTTGCCGACGAAGCGGGCCACGCGCACCACATTCCAGGTCAGGACGTCGTCGAGGTCGTTCCAACCCTCGGATGCCGCTCGAGGTCCCATGCACTCATCCTTCCATCGGGGTAGCCACCGCTGTACCGTGGAGATACAGACTTCTGTTACTCGACGAGGAGACCATCATGACCGACACCGCATCCGCCGACCAGCACCACATCGCCGACCTGGTGAAGCACGCGAAGGTGGCCATGCTCACCACCATGACCGAGGACGGCCGCCACGTCAGCCGTCCCATGGCGCTGCAGGAGGCCGAGTTCGACGGCGACCTGTGGTTCTTCGCCTACGACGACTCCGCCAAGGCCGAGCAGATCGCCGCCCACCCGGAGGTGAACGTGTCCTTCTCCGACACCGGCGCCCACTCCTGGACCTCGCTCGCGGGTCGCGCCGAGATCGTCCACGACCGTCAGAAGGCCGAGCAGCTGTGGGCGAAGCCTCTGCAGGCGTGGTTCCCCGACGGCCTGGAGACTCCGGGGCTCGCGCTCATCAAGGTCTCAGCGGACACCGCCGAGTACTGGGAGGGCCCCTCCAGCACCGTCGCGTACATCGCGCAGACCGTCCGGGCCGCCGTGACCCGGAACCCGGACCGCGACCCGATCGACAACGACACCGTGCAGCTGTGACCGCGGACGCAGCGCCCTCGCCGTCGACTGCGCCGCCGGCGCACGAGCGCCTACTGGTCCTCGGAGCGAACGGACCGACGGGCCGTCAGGTCGTGCGTCTGGCGCTCGCACGAGGGCACCGCGTCTCCGCGCTCACCCGGCACCCGGAGGCGTTCCCGGTCCGGCACGCCCGCCTCGAGGTGATCGCCGGAGACGCCACGGACGCGGCCGTCGTCCAGCACGCCGTCGGCGGAGCCGATGCCGTGATCAGCGTCATCGGTGCCTCCTTCACCCGGAAGCCGGTCGAGGTCTACTCCGCGAGCGCAGCTCTGGTCGTCTCCGCGATGACCGAGCACAGCAAGGGCCGGCTGATCGTCGTCACCTCGGCCGGAGTGCACCCGTCGCATCAGCAGCAGGGGCTCGCTCAGAGAGCCGCGTTCACGCTGATGCGACGCACCCTCGGCCGCACCGTCTACGACGACATGGTCCGCATGGAGGCGATCGTGTCCGCAACCGACCTGGACTGGACGATCGTGCGACCACCCGGCCTGACCGACGAGCCCGGCCGCGGCTACCAGGTGGCCCGGGACGAGATCCAGGGCCGCCTCTGCGCCCGCGAGGATCTCGCCCGCATGCTCCTCGACCAGCTCACCGACACCCGGTACCACCAGGGCATCGCCGCCGTCACCACCCCCGGCCTCACGGTCGGCGCACTACGGATGATCCGACGCGAGGTCCTCAAGCGCTAGGCGGGCGACGCAGCCGATCGGCGCGTCAAGGAGCCGCCTTCCCCTCGAGGAGGAGGGTAGTGATGGTCTGACGGGGACCAGCTGCTCAGAGGTCATCGTGTTTCACGCCGCGTGAGCGGACCGCGAGCGAAATCGAGCCGGTATTTCGTGGGTCATGGGGCGTCGTCCGTGGGATTGTGGATGGACATGAAAGAGGACGCTGACAGCTTCGTGCGCTCCGAGATTGCCGGCAGCGACATCGATGATGCGCTCGCGCTACTCCAGGGTGAGTACAACGGTGGCGGATTCGCTGCCGCCCCGACCGGTGACGACTTCTCCTACCGTTACACGTCGGTCGGCGATGACGAGCTGACCTTGCGCGGCAATCTTTTCCGCGGGTCTCTCCGCGGCACGGTGCGGACCGAGGGCGAGTACATCGTCTCGTGGATCACCGCAGGAGCCGGCGTCCTCGACGTCGCCGGTGACGCCATCCGTTTGGAGTATGGCCAGCCTTCGATGTTCGTCAACGGCCGGCCGTCCGAGTTCGACTTCGCCGACCATCGACAGAATCTGATGCACTTCAACGGCACGTTCCTCGAGCGGATCGCTGCCGAGCACGAGGGCTCGAGCGGCTCGCTGCTCTTCGACACCCGCGCCCGCCCGTCTGGCGAGGCACTGCGGAAGTGGGCCGAAACAGTCAGCACTGTCGCCCGCGTGATCCAGGACCCCAGCAGCTCGGCTCTTCTGCGCAGCGAGGCCAACCGATCCGCCGCGATCGCCCTGCTGGACACGTTCCCGCACGTCGGTCTCCGCCTGGTCACACCGATCCCGCCCCCCTCGGGCCATCGGCTGCGCACCGCGATCGAGTACCTGCACGCGCACGCCCACTTGCCCGTGCACCTCGACGAGGTCGCCGCAGCCGCGGGACTCAGCCTCCGTGGACTCCAGAGCGCGTTCCGCCGAGAGCTCGACGTCACTCCGCTGGAGTATCTCCGCCGCATCCGGCTGGACCGTGTGCGCACCGAGTTGCGCCTCTACGACGCCGGGACCGTGACGGTCGCCGACGTCGCGCGCCGGTGGGGCTTCACTCACCTCGGCCGCTTCTCCGCCTCCTACGAGCAGCGTTTCGGTGAATACCCCAGAAGCACCCTGCACACCGAATGACCTCAGCACCCCCGCACGCCGTGCGTCCGTTCCAGGTGCGAAGACCTCAACATCGTGCAGCGAGGGGCCGTCCAGGCCTCGGGATGCGGGGTACCCGCTGTGTCGCCTCCCTCCAGCCGCGTGGTCGACGAGGGAGAAAATGTCTGGTGCTGATCAGAGTCATGCACTGACCAGGCACGTCCTGGGCCTCGGTGACATTCGCTGAAGTCCTGGGCGATGTCCGCCAGCCGAAGTCCCCTGAGTGGGGGTGTCGCGGGCCGCGTCCATGAAGAGGCGGTGCAGGAGCGCTCTGTCACGATGACGTAGTGCTCATTGACTGGTCGGGGCAGCGGTGACCGACGACGACGTCGCGGAGCTGCGCGCTCTCATCTCCCGTGTCGCGGAGGGCGATCAGCGCGCTTTCGCGCGGTTCTACGACCTCACGGTCCGGGACGTGTTCACGGTCGCCCTGTCCGTTCTGCGCGAGCGCTCTCTTGCGCAGGAAGTGACACAGGAGGTCTACCTCGAGGTGTGGATTCAGGCGCGCCGCCTGGATCCTGATCGAGCTCCGCATCACCTGCTGCGGCAGATGGCGAAGCGGCGCGCGATCGATCGCGTTCGTTCCGTGCAGTCCGATCGCGTACGTGATCACGAGTACGCCCTGCGGAGCCAGGAGTCGCCGTACGACCAGCCGGCGGAGTACGGCGAGATCCGCTTGTCGTACGTTCCGGTCGCCGACGCGATCCGGCTACTCCCCCGCATCCATCACGACGTCCTCTTCCTCGCCTACGTCCGCGGGTACAGCCACACCCAGATCGCTGAAGAACTGCAGATCCCCCTCGGCACGGTCAAGTCCCGCCTGCGCGATACCCTCCACCGGCTGCGCAGTCAGAACCCGAGCCACCCGGACATCCGCTAAAGAACCAACGCGAAGCGCCTCTTAGCGGCGACGGGGGTCAGTGCGCGGGATCCTGCTGGTGCAGGTCGTCGGCGATACGGGTGAACGCTGCTACCGCTCTTGTGTTGCTGAGTCGTCCGCGATCGACAGCTCGAGCGATATGGCGCACCTCGCGTGAGCGGTGCCGAAGCGCAGCGGCGTCCAGGTGCGACGCCCGGATCGCGTTCGAAGCGCGCACTCGGGCGATGATCGTGGCGACGTCCCATCGGCGACTGGTGAAAACCATGCAATCCCTTTCTGGTCACAGGTGCTTCGGAGCCGGCAGCCCGTCCCGATTTGTCGGGGATCACCGTAGCTTTCTCTTCCCGCTTCCCGACAACGCCTCCGAAGAGTCCTGATTAGAGTCACGTGATGGCTACTCCCGATGCTCCGGCTGCGGCCGATGGACACCCGCTGCTCGGGTCCGTGCACAAGAACGGCGATCGCCGGTTCGGGATCGCGGGGGCGCGTTCTCAGGCCCTTGCCGATCGCGGCACTCCAATGCTGTCGAGCCTGTACCACTCGACGGTCACCGAGCACGTGCGGGCGGTGAGGGTCGGAGACGATCTGCGCGTGGAATGGAACGGGACCCACTGGTGGGCGTCGTCACCGGCGGGCCTGGTCGGTCGGCTCTCCTGGTCGAAAGGCCTGCGCACCGACGCGACCCACGTCAGCGAGGGGCGAAGCCCATACGACTTCGACTCCGGCACTCTTCACGTGCGAAGCGTCACGGTCGACCAGGAGGGCGCCGTGGTCGACTGCGGCGGCTACGTCATCCCGGACGGCCACGAGCCCTCCGAGTGGTCGGCCTCGACACCGGACGAATCAGAGCGGGAACTGCGCATGACGCTGACTCCTACGCCGCCCGCCGCGGCGGCGGTGGCGCAACCGTCGGCGCCGTGGTCACTCTTTCGACGGCTACTCGGGCGCGATCGCTGACGCAGCGTCTACCTCCTTCTCCTTACCGCCGACAACCCCTTCCCCTCCTTGTGCCAGGAAGGGTGACCATGAGGCCATGCAGCAGCTGACCTACGCCTCGAAGAGCTTGTTCACGACGGATGCGGTGGTGGAAGCGCTCCTGGAGCTCGTGACGGCAATCGGCCGGCGGCAGCAGTCCGAGGCGGTGACGGTTCCTGCGTTCACCGACGACGGACAGCTGATCGAGGCGAGGCTGACGCTCGACGCGGGCAGCGACCTCATAGCCGTCCCCGTCGAGCTCCAGTCGGTCGACGCGGACGAAGCGAGCGTGTCCGAGGCGGCCGTTGCCGACATCCACTCCCGGATCCGCGAGAACGAACGCACTGTCGCTCATCCCGTGATCGACAACGAGCCGCCGTTCCCCTTCTACGACGAGTTCAGCGACTGATATCAAAGCGGATCACCGGCACAGTTCGCGGCGCACAGCACGGGTCGCTCGGTCGGTAGCGGTCGACTGATAGAAACAGAGCGATCGTTCTTTCGCTCTGCTTGGAGATATCCCTGATGGCACAGAAGCTGACTCTCATCGATGACCTGGACGGCTCTGCGATCGAGGGTGACGGTGGGACCGTTGCTTTCTCGATCGATGGCGCGAACTACGAGATCGACCTGTCGGCGGAGAACGCCGCCGCGTTGCACGACGTGTTCGAGAAGTACGTCACCGCCGGGCGCCGCGTGCGACGGGACGGCAACGCCGGCTCCCCCACTCCCGCTCGCGAGAAGGGCGACCCGGAGCGGTTGAAGGCGATTCGGCAGTGGGCGGCCGAGAACGGCCACGAGGTCTCGCCGCGCGGCCGCATCTCAGCACAAGTGGTCGAGGCGTACGACGCTGCGCACTAGCGCGGCGTCGTGGCCCCACGACATTTCTGTCCGAACCTTCCGACTGTTTGACGCGGGGCCGGCTGGGTACTGCGACCGTGTCGCGGGTGATGCTGACGGAGAGCGCGATGCGCCGGTTCCCGGCGATGCGGCGGGCGCAGCGCCGCCGGCAGCCGGCCCCAGCGGGCGATGACTCGCACTCGCGCCGAGGGCGGCCGGCGGTCCCTCGACCACCCCGAAATAAATGGCGGGTTCCGCGGCAGCGGCGCGGGGGTGTTGGGCCGCGCGACGCTGCAAGGTCAGCGTAGATGGCCTCGACGATGGGGATAGTTTCAGTCGGCGGTGTCACAGTGACAGCATGACCACTCCTCGTACACCCCTGGCTCGAGCTGCGCTGATCAGCAACGGCATGGTCTGGTTCGGGCTGTCGCTGATACTCTTCGCGATCGCTGGCGAGCAGACGTACGCGGCGTTAACGGGGCAGTGGTTCAACGTCCTCGGGTGGCTGCTGATCGTTGCCGTGGCGGTCGGCCTGGCTGTGGTTGGTGTGATCGAGAACCGGAACATCCGGGCGGGGAAGAAGTACAAGCCGCGGCCTCGCCGCTGACGACCGCTCGAGTGCGCGTGGCCGTGCCATGCGCGCGATCAGGGGGTCGAGGGGGTCGAGGGGGCTCTCCCCCTCGTGCGGGCCGGCCCGTTTCGGGTCGGCCCGCGCACGCGCTCAGAGCGCGAGCGTGTGGAGGATCAGGGTCGTGGAGCCGATGGGCTTTCCGAAGTCGGTGTAGTCGAGGGTCGCGCGGCGGTTGCTGATGAGGTCGAGGGCGATCAGTTCCTCCTCGGACTCATCGGTCATGTCGCCCGGCTCTTCGTCCCATTCGCGGAGGACCTGGCGGTCGGCGTCGAGGACTTTCCACAGTCCCCAGACGTGGGCGATGGGGCCGGTCGTCTCGTACTTGAAGACGAGGGCGGTCGCGGTGGGCCAGCCGTAGGCGGCCGCGGCGACGATCAGCGCTCGCGCTGCGGCGGCGGTCGCGTCGGCGTCGCCGGACGCGGCCGCGGCGTCGACGGCGACCTCGGCCGCTCGCAGCGTCGGGTCCTCCTGGTACGGGTCGAAGCGGTGGGCGGGGCGGGGTGCGGTGGTCGTGGTGGTCATGGTCGGGCCTTCCTATGCAGCAGTGGGAGAAGAGGAGGGGCGGGGACCGGCGCGAGCCGGTCCCCGCCGGGCGGGGCTAGCTGAGCCCTGCGGCGTCGGCGGGGGTGCTGTCGCCGGTGACGACCTGCTCGACCGGGGAGAGCGCGTATCCCCAGGCCGCGAGCTGGCGGAAGTACTCGGCCGTGCGCTCGTCGCCGCGACGCCAGGACTCCTTGCTCGTGTGCGCCTCCTGGCCTCCGAGCACGACGGCGAGGGCGACCAGTCGGGCCTTCGCGGGGTTCGCCTCGACCAGCGCTGCGAGGGCGTCCGCGCGGTAGCCGGAGGGGCGCTCGATGCGCAGCAGCGCGTGCGAAAGGTCGCTGCCGCCCGTCATCCCGGAGGACACCGCGAACCGGTGAGCGGTGAGACCCAGGGCGATGACGCGATCCGCGTCCTTGGGGAGGGTCTTGCGGGCGAGGAACGTCGCGATCCACTCGCGGCGCACCTTCTCGGCCGCGTTCCACGCCTTGTTGTTGGCGATGAGCACCTTCCGCTCCGCGGACTTCTCAGCCCGCTCCTCCTCGGCCTCCTCCTCGGTCTGCGGCTGCTCGGGGGCTCCGTAGGCGTAGGTGAATCCGGCGGCGGTGGGGTCCTGGACCAGGAGCGTGACCTCGACCTCGCCGCGCCAGCTGGTGTCGATGAGCACTCCGCGGCCGGGAGCGGCGGCGACCTGCTCGGGAGTGACGCTCTTCCCGTCCTCGCCGCGCAACTGCCGCACCGGCGTCCACGTCGCCTGGTCGCCGTAGGCGTCGGAGCGGGTGAGGATCTGGAAGCCGTTGCCGGTGTACTCGGCGGCGGTCGCTGCGAGGAGCGCCTGGTGCGCGGCCTCGTCGCGGAGGGTCTGCGCGGTGTGCTCGAACTGGGCCGGGTCGTGGGTGGCGACCTCGATCAGGTTCGCGCGGGCGTCGGCGTCGTCCTCGAACTCCAACAGCACCGCCGCCTGGTCCAGGGTCAGCTCGTGCTCGTGCAGAACGGACGTGACGGTCGCGGACTCCGCGACCGCGAGCCCCTTCTTCACCGCGTCGGTCTTGGTGCCGGTGCGCTTGGCGATCGCTGCGGCGGTGACGCCCTCGAACGCGAGCTGCGCAAACGCGGCGGTGCGGTCCGCGACGCTCAGCTCGGCGCGCTGGTCGTTCTCGATGATCTGCTGAACGATCCGGTCGGCGGTCGTCTCGTCGCCCTCCACGACGTAGACCGGGATCGTGGGCACTCCGGCCTCGCGGGCGGCGAGGGTGCGGCGCTGTCCGGCGCGGACGATGACGTTCCCGTGCTCGTCGCGGCGGGCGAGGACCGGGGTGATGACCCCGTTCTCGCGGATCGACGCGATGAAGTCCTTCGTCAGCGGGGCGCTGGTGCGGACGTTCGCCTCGATCACGAGGACGGTCGGGTCGATGTGCTGAACGGTCCCGGTTCCGGTGGTGATAGTCACGATGATTTCTCCTCAATCGGTGTGCGACCATGAAGGTGACGAGTCCCGTGGTTCTAGTCCAACTACGGGGCTTTTGTCGTCTTCCTGATCGTTTTTCTTTGCCTCTCCGACGGAACGAGATAGATTGAAACCGCGGAGAGGTGAAGAAAACGGGTAATCCGGCCGCGTAGCGGCTCCCGCCGGCGGTGCTCCGTCACCGCTGCGCGAGTGCAGCTCGCGCCCCCCGGAACGGGGAAGACCGGGGAGCGTGAGGGGGTCGCCCCTCACGGGCCGGCCCGGAAGGCCGGCCCGCGCCGCGCGGCTACCGGTCGGCGGGCTCGTAGCAGTTGGCGCAGTCGCACGGCCCGCTGGGGTTCTCCGCCCTTTCGACGGCAGCGATCTGCGCGGCCTGCTCCGCCGGGGAGAGCGCCTGCCACCCCTCATCCGCGCGCCGGTTCGACTCGATGCGTGCCGCACGCTCGTCCAGCGCCTCCGGGGTCGGGGTGAGGAAAGCGGCCAGGGCCGCGCCGGTGTCCTGCTTCTCGGCGGGGGTGAGGAACGCGATCAGCGCGGCGGCGTAGGCGGTGCCGTCGTCGGTGACGGGGAATCCGCCCGGAGCTCCTTCGCCGGGAAGAGTGAGCGTGTTGCGGATGTGCGCGAGGATCTCGGCGTCCGTGGCGGTCGCGTCGTCGTCGGACTCGGCGCGGCGGGTGTCGAGGATGAGGGCGAGCTGTTCGGCCGTGGCGCGGCCGGTGTCGGTGCGGGTCATGGTGTGGTCCTCTCAGCGGTTCAGGAACGTGGCGACGCGGCGGATCGCTGCGCGGCGGGCGTGGGCGACGCAGTGACGGAACGAGCCGCTGGTGATGCCGTGCAACTGGTCGGAGTGCCACGCCTCCCAGACGCCGAACTTGCGGCGGGTGACGTGCACCGAGGGCGTCGTCTCGGGGTCGGTGCCCACGACGCGGACGTCGACCGCGCGGGTGCCTCCGAGGGTGAGGTAGGTCTTCGTGGTGGTCTGCAAGTCGTTGGCGGTCTGCATGGTGTGGGTGCTCCCTCTGGCTGATCGTTTTTCTTTGCCTCTCCGGCGGGGAAAACCGTTTGAGTGGAGTCGGCGCAGTGACGCCGATAGCGGGCGAAATAAGCCCGCAGGGCGCGTCCGCTATCGGTGGCACGGAGCCGATGGAGCGAAATAGGTTGAAACCGCGGAGAGGTGAAGAAAACGGGTGGAACGGGCCGCATCGCGGCCTCCCATTGGCGGTGCTCCGTCGCCGCTGCGCGAGTGCAGCTCGCGCCCCGGAACGGGACACCGGGGAGCGTGAGGGGGTCGCCCCTCACGGGCCGGCGCCGCCGGCCCCCACGCTCGAGCGGGTCGTGTCAGCGTCGGATGCGACGATGGAGGCGTGTGGGAGCTGGCACACCGGACGCGCGCGGAATCGGCATCAACGGTGGTGCGCAGCAGCGCGGCGACGAGCGCCGCGACGAGCGCGGAAGTGCGCGCAGCAATCCCAGAGGATCACGTCATCCTCTACGTGCTCCGCGTCGAGAACTGAGCGCGCGCTCTACTCCACGGCGCTGCGACGGGGTGCGCGCTGGGTGGTCGTGGTGATGACGGCGGTCGCGCGGGTGAGGTTGGGGCCGATGGCGTCGGCTTCAAGGACGCGGCCGGTACGGCGGTTCTCACCCTCACCCCAGGCGACGGTGCGCTCGTAGCCGACGACGATCACGCCGTCACCCTTGTGGAGGGAGGCGAGCACGTGCTCGCCCAGCTCGAACTTCGCTTCCACGAAGTGCGTCGTCGGCGCCTCGTGCGGGGTCCACTCCCCCGCGCGGTACTCGCCGGTGTTCTCGATGACGCGCAGCTTCACGATCTGCACGCGGCCCGCCTGCACGGCCTCGGGGTCGGCGGCGAGATTACCGGTGATGGTCCTGGTGCTCATCTGTCGTCTCCTGCTCGTGCGGTTGGTGGGTCCCGTCGACGTCGACGGGTGCTCGTCCGCGGCCGCGGCCGCGGGGGTGTCGGCGGGAGGTGTCTCGATGCCCCAGGACGCCAGAGCGTCGCGCCTCGTGACTTCCACGGGCGGCTCGGACAGCGCTCTGCGCTGTTCGAGCTCGGCGCGCGTGACGGTGAGGGCGGGGACGCGGCGCTCGTCGCCGTAGGCGAGGCGGTAGAGCCGGTCGGCCTCGTTCTCCAGCCAGTCGACTTCGCCCTGCCTGTCGTCCCGCCCGGCGAGATACCCGGCTCGATAGTCGTCTCCGGTGACGTCGGGGCCGCTCATCGGGCGTGCTTCTCGATCAGGTCGGGGCGGAACCCCGACCAGTGGTCCTGGTCGCTCGCCACGACCACCGGAGCCTGGCGATAGCCCAGATCATCAGTGACGTACTCGCGGGCTGCTTCGTTCGTGCTGAGGTCTACGACGGTGTACTCGATGCCCTTCGCGTCGAGCGCTCGGCAAGTCGCGGTGCACTGCACGCACGACGGCTTCGAGTAAACGGTCAGCGCCATGACTCTCACTCTCCTTTCGGGGTGTGGGCGTCGCCCTCGTCGTCGTCGCTCGCGTGATCCGCGATCCACAGGTCCGCTGCCTCGTCTCGTCCGAATGCTCGCAGGAGTCCGGCCAGCGCGTCGACCTCGGCGCAGCTGAGTCGCACGGCCAGCTCGTCGGCGGTGTCCCCGTGGGAGAACACGGACGCGAACTCGGCCACCGCGTCGAGGAGGGTCGGCTCCTTGGCCGCGGGGCTGGTGGTGATGGTGTCGGACATGGCGTTTCCTCCTCGGTGGTGGTGCGGGTCAGGATTCGGTGCGGGTGAGGGTGTCCACGAACGTGACGCCCTCGGGGCCGGGGATCGTGGCGGTGTGTGCCAGTGCCCACCCGTTGCGTGCCATGCCGGAGAGGTCGACGTCGCGCTCGGCGATCCGGCGCAACTGGCTCTGCTTCCCGTCCTCGTTCGCGGCCGGGACGAAGGTGCTGACGGTGGTGATCTGCTGCATGTTCTTCCTCTTCCTCATCGTTTTTTTGCCATGATTCTCAATCAGATTTGTCAAGCCAGTCGGGGTGGTCTGGCTCGGTCGTTCTTCCTTCTCTCCCAGCGTTTTTTGCCTGGAAGGCACGTAGTGCTGAGCAGGGTCGGAGGTGGGAGCGCAACCCGGAGGGCGGCGGAGGAGAGGTTGTCGGCGCGATGTGAGGGAGCGCAGCGACCGCGTGCCGAGAACGTCGGAGGAGCCGGCCGCGTAGCGGCTTGCGTGGACGCCGCAGGCCCGTACGCTGCCGAAGGCTTCCAGGCAAAAATGCGCGCAGCGCTCAGCACCGTCGCCGGCCGGAGGGCGGCGTCCGCTTGGGTCTGTGATCCGCGACGCTCGTCGCGGCGGCTCTCAGTGGTCTTCGGTGAGGTGGCGGTAGATGGTGCCGCGGGAGACGCCGAAGGTCTCGGCGATCTGCTGGACCGTGTAGGTCTTCTCGTCGTACATCGCGCGCGCCTGCTTCGCCTTCGTGGGCGTCATCTTGAAGCGCCCGCCGCCCTTGCGTCCGCGAGCTCGCGCGGCGGCGAGGCCGTCGTGGGTGCGCTCCACGATGAGGTCGTGCTCGAACTCGGCGATCGCGGCGAGCATGTGGAAGAACAGCCGGCCGCCCGGGGTGGTGGTGTCGATGCCCTGGGAGAGAGCCTTCAGGCCGACGCCGCGCTGCTGGAGGCCGTCGGCCACCTCTTTCAGATTCCGCACGGACCGGCCGAGGCGGTCGAGCTTCGTTACGACGAGGGAGTCGCCCTCGCGGAGGTAGTCGAGAGCGTCCTCGAGCGCGGGACGCTTCGCAAGCACTCCGGAGGCGTGCTCCACGAATACCTTCTCGCAGCCGGCGGCCGTGAGCGCGTCGGTCTGCGCGTCAGGATTCTGGTCTCTGGTCGAGACGCGCGCGTATCCGATCGAAGCCATAGGCCTGACTGTACTGCGAACGTAAGTCACGGGTCATAGCTCTCGGACACGGGCGGTGGAACACGGCGCGCCGATCGAGGCGCTGTACTGGTCGACCGTCTCGTGAACGATCGTTCGCGAACACCTCGGCAGTGGTCGCTCAAATCGATTTCTGTCGATAACATCGGTGCATGCCGATTGATCACGTGCGGGGCACCTCTGCCGCCGTCTCCCTCTTTCACTCTTTGGCCGACCCGAAGCGTCTCCAGATCGTGCGGCGACTTCAGCACGGTGAGGCTCGGGTCAGTGATCTAGTGGCGGAGCTGGGCGTGGCGCAGTCGACGGCTTCTGAGCACATGAGCTGCCTGCGCGAGTGCGGCCTGGTCGTGGGGCGTGCAGAGGGACGGCAGGTGTTCTACTCGTTGGCCCGTCCGGAGCTGATCGATCTTCTCGAGTCCGCTGAGGCACTTTTGGAGGCGACGGGGTTCCAAGCGGATCTGTGCGGCACGTTCGGGGCGGAAGCACGGAGCGCACGTGACGTGGACGCTGCCGCATCGGAGGTCCGTCGGGGCGTGGAAGTGGCGCCGTGATCGGCACTATCGCGGCGGCAATCGGACTGTTCGCTGCGACGAACATCGATGACATCGTGGTTCTGACGGTGCTGTTCCTCGCGTCCGCCCGTGGCTCGCTGCCGGGCTGGAAGGTTGTGGCGGGGCAGTACCTCGGCTTCGCGACTCTCGTCGCGATCAGCGTCGTTGCCGCCGCCGGGTTGACGATCATCCCGGATGAGTGGGTGGGGCTTTTGGGCCTGATCCCGCTGGCGATCGGTCTGTACGGGCTCATCCGCACCCTGCGCAGCAGGGGCGATGATGACGACGACGATGACGAGAGTTCGATCAGTGCGGTCGGGCTGCTGGGCGTTGCGGGGATCACGATCGCGAACGGCGCGGACAACATCTCCCTCTACACGCCCGTATTCCGCACGAGCCCGATCGCGGACACGGTGGTCACGATCGTCGTGTTCTTCCTCCTCGTCGCGGTGTGGTGCCTGATCGCTCGCGTCGTCGGCACGAACAAGACGGTGACCGAGCTGTTGGAGAGGGTCGAGCACTGGCTCGTGCCTGCCGTATTCATCGGCCTGGGTCTGTTCATCCTGATCGAGTCGGGTGTTCTGCCTCGACTCCTCGAGCTGTTCTGATGCCCGCCACGCGCAGGCTCGTCCTCCGAGTGGCTTTCATCGCTGCGCTGATCGCGGCCGCGTTCGGTCTTGATCAGCTCACGAAGAGCTGGGCCCTGACAGCGCTGGAAGACGGACGCACGATCGAGCTCGCTCTCGGAGCGCGGTTCGAGTTGATCTTCAACCCCGGCGTCGCCTTCGGGATGGGCTCCGAGCTGGGACCTGCACTGGCGGTCGGACTGATCGTCATTCTTGTGACCCTCACGGTGTGGGTGTTCGTGCGGACCATCCGCGGGGCTCCGCTGGGTGGACCGGCACTTCTCGCTCTCGCCGCCGGCGGTGGCGCAGGGAACATCTGGGACCGCATCAGCCGAGCCGCGGACACGCCGCTGGGCGGAGAGGTCGTCGACTTCATCGCGGTCGACTGGTTCGCGATCTTCAACGTCGCCGACATCTTCACCACCTGCGGCATCGCCGGCTGGGCCCTCCTGCAGGTCTTCGGCAGAGCGGACGCGCCCCAACCACAGACGAGCGAAACCTGATCGAGGCGCAGCCCTGAGCCTCACCGTTCGCCGGATCACGGCGCCGTCCCCTTGTTTCTGCCGACCACCGGCCTGACAGAAAGCACCACCCGTGAAAACCAGCACCAAGGTCAACCTGATCGCCATCGCCGCGGCTGTCTTCGTCGTCGCGGTCATCGCCGCGATCGCGATCTTCCGGCCCTTCTCCGCCTCCCGCGAAGAGGTCGCCGCCGCGACGCCCGTCCTCGAGCAGAACACCCACATGCTCGATCAGGCGGAGGACGGGAAGGTGACGCTGGTCGAGTTCCTCGACTTCGAGTGCGAGGTCTGCGCGGCCGTCTACCCGACCATCGAGCAGCTGCGTGAGGAGTACGCAGGCCGGGTCACCTTCGCGACCCGCTACTTCCCGATTCCCTCGCATCGCAACTCCGAGAATGCCGCTCTCGCCGTCGAGGCAGCAGCGCGGCAGGACCGGTTCGAGGAGATGTACGACCGGATGTTCCAGACGCAGGCGAGCTGGGGCGAGAGCCAAGACTCCAAGGCCGACGTGTTCCGCGGCTTCGCGGAGGAGATCGGCCTCGACCTGGAGCAGTACGACGCGGATGTGGCCGACCCGTCGACGCTCGAGCGGGTGCGCTTTGATTTCGAGGCGGGCAAGGACCTGGGGGTGCAGGGCACGCCGACGATCTTCGTCAACGACGAGGCGATCCAGCTCGAACGCCTCGAAGACATCCAGGCCGCTCTCGACGCCGCTCTCGCCTCGTGAGCGCCCTCAGCCGCCGCGCCCTGCTGGCCCTTCCCCCGCTCGCGATGATCGGCATCGGGACCAGCGGATGCGCGCGGGACGACCTCGCGGAGCAGTACCGCGGCGGGTCGAACAAGAACTACGTCGCCGGTGACGGCACCGTCATCGAATGGCCTGTCGGCAGCCGCGGCGAGCCGGTCGACTTCGCCGGAACGAGCGAAACGGGCGACGCGATCAGCTCCGAGGATTACCGCGGGCAGGTGCTCGTCGTGAACTTCTGGTACGCCGCCTGCGCCCCCTGCCGCGCCGAAGCACCCGACCTGCAAGCGCTGCACGAGCAGTACGACGGGAACGGAGCGGCGTTTCTCGGTGTCAACGTTCGCGACCAAGCCGACACCGCCACCTCGTTCGCGAACACCTACGGCATCACCTACCCCTCGATCATCGATACCGACGCCGCCGTGGCCCTCGCGTTCTCTGGGAAGTTCGCCGCGAACGCCGTCCCTACCACCCTCGTGCTCGACGTCGACGGCCGACCCGCCGCGCGGATCCTCGGCCGGGTCACCGCCCGCTCCATCCTCGACACCCTCATCGCGGACACCATCGCGGAGGCGGCATCGTGAACTGGGGAGAGGCTGTGTTCAGCGGCCAACTCCTGCTCGCCGCGCCCATCGCGGTCCTCGCCGGCCTCGTCTCGTTCGCGTCCCCGTGCGTGCTCCCCCTCGTCCCCGGCTACCTCGCCTACATCGGCGGAAACCCCGACCTCGCCACAGGCAGCCGGCGCCGCCTCGTCGCCGGAGTGGGCCTGTTCATCGCCGGTTTCGCCGTCGTCTTCATCGCCTACGGCGCCGCGTTCGGCGCCCTCGGGACATGGCTGCTCGAATGGCAGGACACCGTCACCCGCATCCTCGGAGTGCTCGTGATCCTCATGGGCGTCGTGTTCATCGGGCAGGTCCGGTTCCTGCAACGCACCATCCGCCCCCGCTGGAAACCCGCGACCGGACTCGCCGGAGCACCCCTGCTCGGTGTCGTGTTCGGGCTCGGCTGGACACCCTGCTTCGGGCCCACCCTCGCCGCGATCTCCGCGCTGAGCCTGGACGGCGCCTCCGCCGGCCGCGGCGCGTTCCTCGGCCTGCTGTACTGCCTGGGCCTGGGACTGCCGTTCCTGCTGATCGCCCTCGGATTCTCCTGGGCCGCCACCGCGACCAGCTTCCTCAAACGCCACATCCGCACCATCAACCTCCTCGGCGGAGGGCTACTCATCCTCATCGGCACCGCCATGGTCAGCGGCCTGTGGACCCAGTTGATCTACCGCCTCCAGAACCTGATCAACGGATTCGTCCTCCCCATCTGACCCGTCACCCCCGCCCCGAGAGGACCACCGAATGAGCGCACTCACCCCCGCCGAGACCGAACAGCTGACCCGACGCGGGCTGCGCCTGGCGCAGTTCACCGTCGCCTACAACGTCATCGAGGGCATCGTCGCGATCGCGGCCGGTATCGCCGCGGGACTCGTGTCCGTGATCGGGTTCGGCATCGACTCCGGCATCGAGTCGATCGCCGCCGTGCTGGTAGGGCTGCGCCTGGCGGCGCGGCTGCGGCATGGTGAGGCGGACGAAGCGAAGGAGCGGCGCACGTTGAAGTTCGTTGCCGTGACGTTCTTCCTCCTCGCCGCCTACGTGAGCATCGAGGGCATCCGCAGCCTGATCGCGGGTGACGCTCCCGAGTCCTCCCCGGTCAGCATCGTGCTCCTGATCCTCTCGATCATCGTCATGCCGGTCCTTGCGGCGGTGAAAACGCGTGTCGGGAAGAGGCTCGGAGACCCCCTGATCCTCGCGGACGCAGCGGAGACTCGGATCTGCGTGCTGTTGAGCGTCTCCACCCTCGTCGGGCTCGTCCTCTACGCCCTCACTGGAGCCGCGTGGCTTGACCCGGTTGCAGGGTTCGTCATCGCTCTCTTCGCCATTCACGAGGGACGCGAGGCCTGGGAAGGCGAGCTCGTAGAAGACGACGATGACGATGACTAGAGCGGGCGCCGACAGGCGAGCCACGAGCGGGCTGACGATCGATGTTCCGGGGCAGACACCCTCAACCTCAGAAGTGCTCTCCTCGGGTGCGACGCGCACGGCGGGAGGATGATCGGAGAATGATGATCGAGGTTCTTCACATCGACGACTGCCCGAACTGGAAGGACGTCGGCCCTCGCCTGGACCAGGCGCTGAAGTCCACCGGCCACTCCGACATCCCCGTCACCTACCGGCTTCTGGCGACACCGGAGGACGCCGCCGGCGTCGCTTTCGCGGGTTCCCCGACGATCACCCTCGACGGGGAAGACCTGTTCCCGTCGGGCGGGCGGACCACGGATCTTGCCTGTCGGATCTACTTCACGCCGAGCGGGCTGGCGGGTCTTCCGACGACGGAGCAGCTCGTGGAAGCGATCGCTGCCCGTGAACCCTGATTCCTCCGTCACCTGTTCCTGCTGCGGACGGGCCCGCCGTCGACGTCAGGTTCACGCACTCAACGATGGCGCCGCGTACGTGTGCCGGCGGTGCGGGCTCTGGATAGCGCTGCGCCCGGGCAGCGATCACCCCCGCGCCTCCTCATTGTCTCGGCGCTGACACGCCGGAACTCAACGCCGGTCAGGTCGTTCGGGTTGCTCTCAGCCCGATCCGGGTGCGGCCGCGAGGCTTGAGGACGGACAGGGCGGTGATAACCACGAGAACGACGGCGCCGCCGGCGGTCGCGACGACCAGTTGCGTGCGGGTTCCCTCGAGCGTGGAGGGGATGAGCCCGTGGCGGGCGGCGAGGGACATCGTCTCGATGAGGCGCGTGTGCAGCAGGAGGACTGCGGTTGCGAAGACACTCAGCCACAGCTTGATCGCCACCCAGTAGTGGCGCACCAGTCCCCAGTGCGTTCCGAGGCCTTGCAGGATTCCGGTGGCGAGGGAGGCGAGGGCGAACGGGATGATGACGAACGTCCCCAGCGGGTCCAACGCCAAGTAGGCGCTTCGGACCGTGAAGGGGTCGCTGCTGGTCGCTCCGACGAGCGCGATCGCGAGGAACGCGCCCACCGCGCCGAACCAGCCCACGGACACCAGGACGTGGACGGTGAGGGCGACTCGGCGAGCTCGCGGGCCGAGCATCATCAGTGATTCATCATCTGCGCCCCGCCGCCGGTGAGCAGGTGCACGACGATGAAGCCGATCGCGAGGACGACGACGACGACCATGAACACCTTCACCCAGCGGGGGCGCTCCGGGACGGGCGACGGCGTGCCAGACGGGTTGGAGTCACTCATGCGCTCAGCCTAGGCACCCGCCCAACCCATCCCGTATCGATGTGGTGCGTTGCCCCTGCCCCGACATCTTCGGTCAAGTCGGGAATCTTCCGCCCGATCACCCCGTTGTCTGATACCCCCGGGGGGTATACCGTCGGATCAGGCCGGAAGCGGCCGGAAGGAGTCATGATGGCGCAGCACCACCTGCACGATGACGAGCACGAGAGTGCTCACCGCACCGTCGAAGCACGCGACGTCGACGCGGGAAGGACAGGTCATCACGTGAGTACGGCCCCTGACGGGCACGCCGGGCACCAGATGCGCGGAGCGCCTGATCCTCACGCAGGCCACAACATGACGGCGGGCGCTGCCGGCCACGGCGGCCACGGCGGCCACGGCGGCCACGGCGATCATGTCGGCCAGTTCCGGCGGTTGTTCTGGATCATGCTGGTGTTCGCGGTGCCGGTGGTCGTGTTCAGCGGCATGTTCTCGATGATCCTGGGCTACTCCCTCCCCGACGTTGCGGGGGTCGGCTGGATCTCGCCGGTGCTCGGGACGGTGATGTACGTCTGGGGCGGCCGGCCCTTCCTGCAGGGGGCGGTGTCGGAGCTGCGCTCGAGGACGCCGGGGATGATGCTGCTGATCGCTCTGGCGATCACGGTCGCGTTCCTCGCGTCGTGGGGTGCGAGCGCGGGGCTGCTGGATCACGAGCTGGACTTCTGGTGGGAGCTGGCGCTGCTGATCGTGATCATGCTGCTCGGGCACTGGATCGAGATGCGCTCTCTCGCGCAGACGTCCTCGGCGCTGGACTC
>NZ_RJUT01000010.1:0-117407 GCF_003751395.1 Rathayibacter sp. PhB152
CCGGATCGCATCCCCCACCGGATCCGCCAGCACCCGCCGCTGCACCGCCCGCGGACCCTCGAACGCCGACCCCACCTCCGCCGCCACCCGCGCCTTGAAGGCCGCCGCATCCTCAGCCGACAGCAGACGGCCACCGGTCGCCGAGCACGCAGCGCAGTGGACTCGGGGCAGGCCGTCGTCGGAGTCCGCCGATCCGCCGGGAGCGGCGGAGCCACCCGGGGTGTTCTCGGACGGGACGGTCGGTGCAGTCAGATGCGGTGTCTCCCACGTCCCATGGGCCGGCGCGACGCCGGGCCACTGACGGAGGTCCGGCGCTTCCCATGGCGTCGAACCGCCGGTGATCGAGAGGGGGATCAGCGTGTGGTTCCCGCCGTCGACGTGGACGGTGCTGGGCTGGTACTCGGGACGTCCCGGCACGCCCCGTTCCCGCGAGAAGGTGGCCTCCGTCGGCGGACGGATCGCGATGCTCAACCGAGCGGCAGCGGCTCTCAGCCATCCCTCCCGCTCGAAGCTCGGAGTATCGGCGGCGAGGAACCGGTCCGTCGCGTACCGGTTGGCGCGCAGCATCCACGGGTCGACGGCGATCGAGGGGAACTCCTCCGTCGTGAACTCCGGCGCCGCCCCCGACGGACCCGGTGAGGTCAGCGCTTCCCGCGCCGCCGTCAGCCCGAGCGGGCCTCCCTGCGTGAACAGCTCAGCGAGGGCGACCTCGACGATGGCGGTCGCGTCGGCGGCGCCGGCGACCGGCCACTCCCGCCAGGCCGCGGTCGGAACGTCGACGGAGCGCATCGCCGGAGTCCCCCCGCCGAGATCGGCGATGGCGTGCATCAGCTCGTGCTGCACCGATTCCACGGGCCTCACGATCCTCGCCGCTCCCGTCTCGGGGTCGAACCACGCGTAGTCGCCGGCGTCCGTGTCGGACCAGGTCCCCCGGCCCAGGACGATCATGCTCCCCGAGCCGGCCGGCCCCTCCGCCACGGCCTGCTCACCGTTCGCGCCTGCAGCCGTGTCGGCTCCCTCGGCGAACACGATCTGCACCGCGGACGTGCGCCCCTGGGCTCCGTTCGGACGCGGCACCGTCCAGACGCCCTTCGCCGACGGTCCGAGGAGATTCGGGATCGCCTTCAGCGCCGCGTTCCCCGTGGGGGTCGTACGGATCAGGTCGATGACGTCCGAGACGCGATTCACGAGCAGCTGGAACCGGTCATCGCTCAGGAGCGTCCCGTCGGACGCGAACAGTGTCCCGCTCGTGGGGGACAACCGGTTCGTCACCCCGATGCCGGGGGACACCTCGACGACCGTGTAGGGCTGGGCGGAGTACGGGTGCCGCAGGGTCAGGCCCGCAGCACCGGGGTTCCGGACGTCCACGCGGAGCGGTTGCGCGGCGGCCGCGGGATCCCGCGCCGGTGTCGCCTCCGCCAGGGGTGCGACGAGGGAGGCGAGGAGCGTCAGAGCGACGAGGAGTGCCGAGCACGCTCGCGACGGTCGACGGTCGGATGCGGGTCGCGTCCAGATGCTCATCCGAAGGACGGTAGTGACCTCTCCGGACTCGCAGCACGCGTGCGCGGGAGGCTGGCGCGTGAGCGCCCCTCCGCGCGGCCGTCGCCGCATCAGCTCGACATCCCGGCGTCAGCACGCCGATCGGGAGTGTCGGGGCGATCACCGCCGCCAGGCCCGCCCGTGCGCGCCGAAGACCGATCCGGGCCCCGTGTCGTTCTTCGCGACCGTGAGGCCGGTGATCCCCGGCGGGCCGCCGCAGGAGAGCGCGGAGCCGTGGCGGGGGAGCGCGGTGCGGGGCCGCTACCCCCTGACGGGTGTGATCGCAAGCAGTGCCCCGGTCCGCGTTCCAGTGACACTCTGTGCAGATGCATGCAGACAGCGACGACGCGAGCGCGGAGCGGGTCCGCCCTGCCCTGGCCGAGACGGCCGCGCGCCTGCTCCGGGCCGTCGCGACCGGTGACCGTGCCGCGTTCGCCGAGCTGTTCGACCGCTTCGGCGGGCTCTTCTCCGCCTCGATCGCCACGGTGCACGCCGACGCCTCCACGCGCGACCGGCTCTGCACCGAGGCCTTCGCCGCCGTCTGGCGCCGTGCCCGGGAGGGCGCCCGCGCCCCGGAGCCGGTGCTCTGGCTGCTCGAGGTGCTCTGCGAGACGCTCGGCTCCTCCCGGGAGGGCTCGCGCCGCCCGCTCGCCGAGGGGCTCCTCGCGCTGGCCTGCCCGGACCGCGAGCTGCTGCTGCTCGCCGTGGCCGGCCGCTACTCCCAGCCCGAGATCGCCGCGCTCACGGGCGTCCGCGAGTCGCGGCTGCGCGCGGTCCTCCGCGACGCGCTCGGCTCCCTCCGCGGCGGCCTCGGCGACGGGCGCCTCACCGCCTGACCGGCGGCGCCGTCTTCTCGAGAAGTCGCCGCCTCCCCCGCGGCGGCTCCGACGGGCGTAAACTTGAGTCACCCGAACTCAACTTTCGAACCGCAAGGAGGAGATGCAGATGCAGGCCGGTCGGACACCCCAGCAGGACGAGTCGTCCGCGCTCGCGCAGTACGGCGTCGACCTGACCGCGATCGCGGCGAGCGGCAAGCTCGACCCGGTCATCGGACGGGACGCCGAGATCCGCCGCGTCAGCCAGGTGCTCACGCGTCGCACCAAGAACAACCCGGTGCTCATCGGCGAGCCCGGCGTCGGCAAGACGGCGGTCGTCGAGGGGCTCGCGCAGCGGATCGTCGCGGGCGACGTCGCCGACAGCCTCAAGGGCAAGCGGCTCGTCAGCCTCGACCTCTCCGCGCTGATCGCGGGGGCGAAGTACCGCGGAGAGTTCGAGGAGCGGCTGAAGGCCGTCCTCGCCGAGATCAACGACTCCGGTGGCCGCATCATCACCTTCATCGACGAGCTGCACACCCTGATGGGCGCCGGCGGCGGCGAGGGCTCGGTGGCGGCGGCGAACATGCTCAAGCCGATGCTGGCCCGCGGCGAGCTGCGGATGATCGGCGCCACGACGCTCGACGAGTACCGGCAGTACATCGAGAAGGACGCGGCCCTGGAGCGCCGCTTCCAGCAGGTCTTCGTCGGCGAGCCGACGGTCGAGGACACGGTGGCCATCCTCCGCGGGCTGAAGGAGCGCTACGAGGCGCACCACAAGGTCGCGATCGCCGATTCCGCGCTGATCGCCGCCGCCTCGCTGTCCAACCGCTACATCACCGCGCGCCAGCTGCCGGACAAGGCCATCGACCTGATCGACGAGGCCGCCTCGCGCCTGCGGATGGAGATCGACTCCGCGCCGGTCGAGATCGACGAGCTGCGCCGCTCCGTCGACCGGCTGAAGCTCGAGGAGCTCGCGCTGAAGAAGGAGAAGGACGAGGCCTCGAAGGCGCGGCTGGAGACGCTGCGCGAGGACCTCGCCCGCCGCGGCGCGCACCTCGCCGAGCTGCAGCAGCGCTGGGAGCGCGAGCGCGCCTCCCTCAACCGCATCGGTGATCTCAAGAACCGGCTCGACGCGCTCCGGATCGCGGCCGAGCGGGCGCAGCGCGAGGGCAACCTCGAGCGCGCCTCGCGCCTGCTCTACGGCGACATCCCCGCCGCCGAGAGCGAGCTCGCGGCCGCCGAGCAGGAGGAGCAGCCGGCCGAGGGCCGCATGGTCAACGAGCAGGTCACCTCGGACGACATCGCCGCGGTCATCGCCGCCTGGACCGGCATCCCCGTCGGTCGGCTGATGCAGGGCGAGACCGAGAAGCTGCTGCACCTCGAGACCGAGCTGCACCGGCGCCTGATCGGCCAGAACGAGGCGGTCTCGGCCGTCGCCGGCGCCGTCCGCCGCACCCGCGCGGGCGTCTCCGACCCCGACCGGCCCACCGGCTCCTTCCTCTTCCTCGGACCGACCGGCGTCGGCAAGACCGAGCTGGCGAAGGCGCTCGCCGACCACCTCTTCGACGACGAGAAGGCGATGGTGCGCATCGACATGTCGGAGTACGGCGAGAAGTTCGCCGTCTCGCGGCTCGTCGGCGCCCCTCCCGGCTACATCGGCTACGAGCAGGGCGGCCAGCTGACGGAGGCGGTGCGCCGCCGGCCGTACTCGGTCGTGCTGCTCGACGAGATCGAGAAGGCGCACCCCGAGGTCTTCGACGTGCTGCTGCAGGTGCTCGACGACGGCCGGCTCACCGACGGTCAGGGGCGCACGGTCGACTTCCGCAACACGATCCTCATCCTCACCTCGAACCTCGGCTCGCAGTTCCTGGTCGACCAGTCGCTGACCCGCCCGCAGAAGGTGGAGGCGGTGCAGCAGATGGTGCGCCAGGCCTTCAAGCCCGAGTTCGTGAACCGGCTCGACGACATCGTCGTGTTCGAGGCGCTCGACCGCACCGAGCTCGGCGAGATCGTCTCGCTCTACGTCGACCGGCTCTCGCGCCGGCTGGCGGAGCGGCGTCTCGACCTCGCCGTCACGCCTGCCGCCCGCGGCTGGCTGGCCGAGCGCGGCTACGACCCGCAGTACGGCGCCCGCCCGCTGCGCCGCCTGATGCAGCAGGAGATCGACGACCGGCTGGCGACGGCCCTCCTCGACGGCTCCATCCGCGACGGCGACGTGGTGCTCGTCGACGCGGGCCCGGACGGCCTGCTGGTCTCCGCGGGCCTCACGACGCCGTAGGCCGGGCGACGCCGCCCGGTCCGCCCCGCCTGTGGCCCCCGTCCCGCCCCGACCCTCCTCTCCCAGTCCTCAAAAGTTGCGGTAGTCGCGCGCCACTACCGCAACTTTTGAGGACTCGCGGGAGGGATGCGCGAGGGTCGCTCCTCCACAGGGGGCGATCGCGGGCGGTCCGTCCACAGTCGTCGCCCGGGCGCCTCGCCGGGGTCGCGTCGGCGGGTAGCGTCCCGCCCATGGACGCCCCCTCTCCCGCCGCCGGCGCGCGCATGGCCGACCTCGCGCCCGAGGAGCGGCCGCGCGAGCGGCTCCGCGCCCGCGGTCCGGAGGCGCTGACCGACGCGGAGACGCTTGCCGTGCTGATCGGCAGCGGGGTCCGCGGGGCGAACGCCACGGTCGTCGCGCAGCGTCTGCTCGCGCGCTTCGGCGGCATCGACGCGGTGTCGCGGGCGGGGGTCGCCGACCTCGTCCGTCAGCGCGGCGTCGGCGAGGTCGCCGCCTGCCGCATCGTCGCGTCCTTCGAGCTGCGGCGGAGGATGAACCGCGCCGGACGGGCCGCGCGCGTCGTCGATGCGGCCGGCCTCGCCGAGCTGGTGACGCCGTTGCTCGCCGCACGGCCGACCGAGACCGTGCTCGCCGTCGCGCTGACCGCCGCCGGGGCCGTCCGCGACGTGATCGCGCTCGCCGACGGGCCGCCCACCCACGCGGAGGTGCCGGTCGCCGAGGTCCTCGCCGAGGTGCTGGCGCGCGGTGCGGCCGGCGTCGGCCTCGCGCACAGCCACGCGGGCGCGGCGGACGTCCTCTCCTCCGACCTCGCCGCGACCCGGGCGCTCGCCGAGGCGTGCGCGGCCTGCGGGCTGCGGTTCGTCGCGCACGTCGTCGTCGGCGCCGACGGCTGGCGGGACGCGCCGCCGTAGCGCGCGCGGACGTTCGTGCAAGCCCCTGGCCCGGCACCTGTCGCTCCGCGCGAGCGGCGTACCGTGGACGAGCCCCCACCCCCTCTCGAGCAGGAGTCCTCATGCGAGCAACGATCATCCACGGCGAGCGCGACGTCCGACTCGAGGAGGTGCCCGACCCCGTGCTCTCGACCGGTCGCGACGCGATCGTCCGCGTCACCGCCGCGTGCGTCTGCGGCTCCGACCTCTGGCCCTACCGCGGCGTCACCCCGACGAAGGAGGCGCACCGCATCGGCCACGAGTTCGTCGGCGTCGTCGAGGAGATCGGCGACGACGTGCACGACATCGCGGTCGGCGACTTCGTGATCGCCCCCTTCTACGTCTGCGACGGCACCTGCGCGAACTGCGCCAACGGCGTCTCGACCTCCTGCCTCACCGGCGGCTGGTGGGGCGCCGAGGTCGGCGAGCAGGGCTTCGCCGACGGTGCGCAGGGCGAGAAGGTCCGCGTCCCGCTCGCCGACGGCACCCTCTTCCCGGTCGGCACCGACGTCGACCCGAAGCTGATCCCGAGCCTGCTCACCCTCGCTGACGTGATGGGCACCGGTCACCACGCCGCCGTCTCGGCCGGCGTCACCGCGGGCTCCACGGTCGCGGTCGTCGGCGACGGCGCGGTCGGCCTCTGCGCCGTGCTCGCGGCCAAGCGCCTCGGCGCGACCACGATCATCGCGATGTCGCGGCACGAGTCCCGCCAGGCGCTCGCCACCCGCTTCGGCGCGACCCACATCGTCGACACCCGCGGGGACCAGGGCGTGGCCCGCGTCCGCGAGCTCACCGACGGCATCGGCGCGGACTGCGTCCTGGAGTGCGTCGGCACCAAGGAGTCGATGCAGCAGGCGCTCGACTCGGCCCGCCCCGGCGGCATGGTCGGCTACGTCGGCGTCCCCAACGGCGGGCCGGAGCTGCCCGTGCGCCAGATGTTCGGCTCGAACGTCGGCGTCAACGGCGGCGTCGCGCCGGTCCGCGGCTACATGGCGGAGCTGCTGCCCGACGTGCTGAGCGGCGCGATCGAGCCGGGCCTCGTCTTCGACCTGGAGCTGCCGCTCGAGGAGATCGCCGAGGCGTACGCCGCGATGGACGAGCGCCGCGCGATCAAGACCCTCGTGCGGCCGTAGCGGGAGCCGACCGTGCGCATCGAGGTCGAGACGCCCTGCGGCGTCGTCGCCGGAGTCGCGGAGGACGGCGTCGCCCGGTTCCTCGGCGTCCCCTTCGCACAGGCGCCGGTGGGCGACCGCCGGTTCCACGCGCCCGAGCCGCGGGCGCCGTTCGACGGCGTCTTCGAGGCGGACGCCTACGGCGCGACCCCTCAGCGCGGCCGCCCCTTCGAGTTCACGACCATCCCCGAGCACTCCATCCCGGGCGAGGACACGCTGACGCTGAACGTGTTCGCCCCGGCCGAGCCGGCCGGCTCGCTCCCGGTGCTCGTCTACCTGCACGGCGGCGGCTACGTCACCGGAGCGGCCTCGAGCGACTGGCACGACGGCTCGGCCTTCGCGCGCGACGGCGTGATCGTCGTGACGGCCGCCTATCGGCTGGGGGTCGACGGCTTCGGCGTCGTCGAGGGCGACGCGAACCGCGGCGTCCGCGACTGGCTCGCCGCCCTCGAGTGGGTGCGCGAGAGCATCGGCGTGTTCGGCGGCGACCCCGGGCGGGTCACGATCGCCGGCCAGTCCGCGGGCGGCGGCGCCGTGCTGACCCTGCTCGGCTGCGCCGCGGCACAGCAGCTCTTCGCGCGCGCCGTCGCGATCTCGCCGACCGATCGCAGCGTCCCGATCGAGGAGGCGGAGGAGCAGCTCGCCGCCTTCGCGCACGCCCTCGGCGTCGAGCCCACCCGCGCCGCGCTCGCCTCGCTCGACCAGGACGGGCTCTCCGAGACCGCCGCGCTCACGATGATGCCCGGCTCGGGTCACGCGATCGTCTTCGCGCCGGTCTCGGGCGACGCGCTCCTGCCCCTGCCCGTGTCCGCGGCGACCGCGACGACCGGCCTCGACAAGCCGCTCCTGATCGGGGCGACCGCCGACGAGTTCGACAGCCCGCGCCTCCAGCGCGAGCCCGGGGCGGCGCCCCGCACGACCGACCTGCTCTTCCGCCGCGCGGTGCTGCAGGCGGCACGGAACCGTGCCGCAGGCCCGGCGCCGACCTGGCTCTACGCCTTCGACCGGCTCTCGCCCGCGACCGGCGGCGCGTCGCACTGCCTCGACCTGCCGTTCTTCTTCGACCACCTCGACGCCGAGGCGACCGCCCGCGTCCTGGGCGAGGACCCGCCTGCGGCGCTCGCCACGGTGATGCACGGCGAGCTGGTGGCCTTCGTCCGGGGCGAGGAGCTGCCCTGGCCGCCGGCGCACGGCGCGGAGGGCGACGCGGTGCGCGTCTACGACGTCGAGCCGGCGGTCGTGCCCGGCCACTACGACGACGTGCTGCCGCTCGTCTCGGACCCGCGGGCATGAGCGGGTCCGCGCGCGGCGCCGCACCGCGCTTCCACCCCGACCTCGCGCTCGGCCGCCTCGTCCCGCCGATCGTGCTCGGACCGCGGCTGCTCCGCCTCGCCACCCGGCGCACCGCCGTCGGCGGGGAGGCGCCGCCCGACCTGCTCGTCGAGGACCTCGAGATCCCGGGACCGGACGGCCACTCGGTCCCGGCGCGCAGCTACCGACCGCGCACCCTCCGCGGGGCCGCGCCCGCGCTGGTCTGGGTGCACGGCGGCGGCATGGTGCTCGGCAGCCGCTTCGACGACGAGGCGTCGAACATCGCCTTCGCCCGCACCCTCGGCATCACCGTCCTCTCGGTCGGCTACCGGCTCGCCCCCGCCCACCCGGCACCCGCCGCCCTCGAGGACGTGCTGGCCGCGTTCCACTGGCTCGCCGCGCACGCCGACGAGCGCGGCGTCGACCCCGAGCGGATCGCGCTGGGCGGCGCGAGTGCGGGCGCCGGCCTGGCCGCGGGCGCGACCCTCCTGGCCCACGACCGCGGGGGAGCGCAGCCCGCCTTCCAGTTGCTGGTCTACCCGATGCTGGACGACCGCACCGTCACCCGTCCTGCGCCGGCGTCCCGCGGTGTCCGCGTCTGGACGCCGGGCAGCAACCGCTTCGGCTGGACGTCCTACCTCGGCGCGGAGCCCGGCGGCCCCGACGTCTCGCCGTACGCCGCGCCCGCCCGCCGGGACGACCTCTCGGGCCTCCCGCCCGCGTGGATCGGCGTCGGAACCCTCGACCTCTTCCACGACGAGGACGTCCGCTACGCCGAGCGGCTCCGCGCCGCCGGAGTGCCCTGCGAGCTCGAGATCGTCGACGGCGCGTTCCACGGCTTCGACGCACTCTTCTCCCGCACCGGCGTGGCGAAGCGGTTCTGGGCGGCGAAGGCGGCCGCTCTCGGGAGGGCCCTGGGCGTCTGAGGGCCCGCGATCCGGGCCCGACCGGACGGCGGATCGGGCCGTGCGGGGTGCCGCTGCGCCGGATGGGAGCATGGACGCATGGACATCGACCGCCTCGCCACCCGCTACGAGATCGCCCTGCCCGCCTGGATCGAGGACGCCGTGCGCGACGTCCCCGAGTACCTGCCCGAGCGCGAGGACCGCATGGCCCTCGTGCACGCGCTCGCCGATCGCAACTTCCGCGAGGGCAACGGCGGCCCGTTCGCGGCGATCGTCGTCGAGCGCGACTCCGGTCGCGTGGTCTCGGTCGGCGTGAACGTCGTCCTGGGCAGCGGGGTCTCCTCCGGCCACGCGGAGGTCACCGCGCTCGGTCTCGCGCAGACCGCGCTCGGCTCGTGGGACCTGGGCGGCGAGGGCCTGCCGGCGCACGAGCTGGTCGTCAACTGGCGGCCCTGCGTGCAGTGCTACGGAGCGACGCTGTGGTCGGGCGTGCGCCGGCTGGTCGTCGCCGGGTCCGGCCCGGAGCTGGAGGAGATCTCCACCTTCGACGAGGGCCCGATGCGCGAGGACTGGGCCGCGCAGTTCGAGGCGCGCGGCATCGAGGTCGTCGACGGCGTGCTCCGCGACGAGGCGCTCGAGGTCTTCCGCGCCTATCGCGCGCACGTGGACGCGGGCGACGTGCTCGTCTACAACGCGCGCGCCGCAGACTGAGCCGCCGCCCCTTCTGAACGAGCGAGCCGCCCCGGAGGATCCCCGGGGCGGCTCGTGCTGTCAGTGGGCCTGCGGCGTCAGTGGTTGCCGGGCGTGTACACGGCGGAGGCGCGCCACCAGTCGTCGAACATCGACAGCGGCACCTGCCGCTTGTGCTCGGTCGCCTGGTACCGGGCCTCGATCGCCTCGGCGACCTCGGTCGCGACGTCGCCACCCTCGAGGTACTCGTCGAGGTCGGCGTAGACCAGGCCGAGGTTCGACTCGTCCGTCTGGCCCGGGTTCTCGTCGAGCAGGTCGGCGGTCGGCGCCTTCTCGTAGAGCCGGGCCGGGGCGTCGAGGTGCACGAGCATCGAGCGGCCCTGGCGCTTCGTGAGGCCGGTCAGCGGCAGCACGTCGGCGCCGCCGTCGCCGAACTTGGTGAAGAAGCCGGTCACCGCCTCCGCCGCGTGGTCGGTGCCGACGACGAGCATGCCCGCCTGGCCGGCGATCGCGTACTGCGCGACCATCCGGGCACGCGCCTTGACGTTGCCCTTGACGAAGTCCGAGATCGGCTCGCCGACCGCGTCGCCGAACGCGGAGGCGATGCCGTCGACCCCGGCGTGGATGTCGAACGTCACCTGGCGGTCGGGCCGGATGAAGGTCAGCGCGAGCTGGGCGTCCTCCTCGTCGGCCTGCACCTTGTAGGGCAGCCGCACCGCGATGAAGGAGGCGTCGCCGCCCTCCGCGCGCACCTGCTCGACCGCGAGCTGGCAGAGCCGGCCGGCCAGGCTCGAGTCCTGTCCGCCGCTGATGCCGAGCACGAGGCCCTTGGCGCCGGTGTGCCGGAGGTAGTCGGCGAGGAAGCCGCTGCGCCGCTCGACCTCGGCGGCCGGGTCGACGGAGGGGGAGACGTGGAGCTCGGAGATGATTCGCTGCTGGACATCGCGCACGCGACAACGCTACTCCCGATGCCCCCGCCCCGCCCCGCTTCGCAGGCGACCGCAAGCCTCGGGCGGTGCACACCGTCCTGCGGGTCGAGCAGCCCCGCCTGCACACACGCATGCCGGTCGAGCAGTCCCGCAGGGGCGTATCGAGGCCGGCCGCCACCAGCAGGACGGGTCTGCATACTCGTCTTCCGACGCCGGTGGATCTACTTGGCAGAGACGCCCGCAGACATGCTGGTCGAGTAGCCCCGCAGGGGCGTATCGAGACCCACCCACCACATGCACGTCGGCCTCTTCCCCGCCCTGCGGTGGCGCCGGAGGCGCCCCCTCCGCTCGATACGCCCGCTGCGCGGAGAACTCGATCAGCCTGCAATGGGGCCCATTGCGCGAGCTGCAGGATCCCCCGAGCAGGGAATGTCGCCGTCTCGCGACATTCTTGATATGTCGCCGAACGTAGACAGAAATACCGGTGACAACGATCATGGACACGCGCCCCTGGCGCAGCATCGCGAGGGAAGGAGCGGCACATGTCAGCGGTTCGCACCGCCGAGGACATCGGCGCGGTGATCCGAGCACGGCGTCGACAGCTCGGCTGCACCCAGCAGGACCTGGCCGACCGAGCCGGTCTCTCCCGGCAGTCGATCGTCGCGATCGAGCAGGGCAAGGAACGAGCGGCTCTGGCCGCGGTCCTCCGCGTCCTCCTCGAGCTCGGACTCGAGGCGGACGTCTTCGCCCCCGAGGACGCCCACCAGCGGACGGAGGAGCCGGCCGGTCTCGACCTTCAGGCGTACCTCCGCGGATTCACGGACGGAGCATCCACGTGACGCGGCAGCTCCTCGTCTTCGTCGACGGTGTCCGTGCCGGAGTGCTCGGATGCGACGTCCGGTCGTCGACGTTCCGCTACGACCGGCCGTACCTGGCGCGCCGCACGCCCACTCCGCTGTCCCTCTCGCTGCCTGTCGGTCCACGGGAGTACGGGCCCGAGGCGGTCGAGCCCTTCCTCTGGGGGCTCCTGCCCGACAACGCCGAGACGCTCCGGCGGTGGGCGCTCGACGCCCGGCCGCAGGCCGACGAGCACAATCCGTTCACCCTGCTCCAGCACTACGGGCTCGACTGCGCGGGAGCCGTGCAGTTCGTGCGTCCTGAGAACGAGGCGACCTTCGAGCGTCACGGCGGCCTCTCCCGGCTCAGCGATACGCAGATCGGAGCGCAGATCCGTGCAATGAACGCGGATCCGAGCAGATGGACGTTCGACGATCGCGACGGTCGGTTCAGTCTCGGCGGCGCCCAGGCCAAATTCGGCCTGCTGCGAGAAGACGATGCGTGGGCCCTGCCGACGGGCGCGACGCCGACGACGCACATCGTCAAGCCGGGGATCCCGGAGTTCCGGGGAAGCGCTGTGAATGAGCACGTATGCCTCACGCTCGCCGCGCGCCTGGGGCTGGTAGCCGCGCGCTCCCGCATCGATCGGTTCGACGGCGAGACCGCCGTCGTCGTCGAGCGGTACGACCGTCTGCGCGTGGCGGAAGCCCGTCCGCCGGAAGGGAGCGCGCGTGGCCTGCGCCGGATCCACCAGGAGGACTTCTGCCAGGCGCTCTCCGTCATGCCGTCCCAGAAGTACGAGGACGACGGCGGCCCCGGACTGGGACGCATGGCGGCGCTTCTCCGCAGGCAGCTGCCGAGGGACGAGGCGCAGCGCGCGATCGAGCGGCTGCTCCTCGGCGTCGCCTTCAACTGGCTGATCGCGGCGCCCGACGCCCATGCGAAGAACTACTCCGTCCTGCTGTCGGGACGGCAGATCGCCCTCGCACCGCTCTACGACATCGCCACACTGACCCCGTACGACCGGTACCGCTCGGAGCGCATGCGGTTGGCGCAGAAGGTGGCCGGCACGTACCGGCTCGCCGAGATCGGGGGACTCGAGTGGCGGACGGAAGCCGCGGCGCGTGATCTGGACCCCGACCGCTTCGGAGACCGGATCACCGAGCTCGTCGCCGCAGCACCGGACCACATCCGTGCACTCTGCTCGGACCCGGCGCTGCGGGCGATGGACCCGGAGTTCGTCGACGATCTGCGTGCGGCGCTCCTCGATCGTGTCGCTGCAGCGGCAGCCGCGCTGCGCTGAGCCCGGGTCAGCCGCGCGCGGCGACGATGCGGGCGATTCGCTCCGGGACGGTGTCGTCCTGGAGGCTCGTGACGTCGCCGAGGGCGCGGCCGTCGCGGATGTCGCCGAGGAGGCGGCGCATGATCTTGCCCGAGCGGGTCTTGGGCAGGTCGGGGACGACGACCACGTCGCGCGGCTTCGCGATCGGCCCGATCGCCGTCGCGACGTGCTCGCGCAGCACCTGCGAGAGGTCGGCCTCGAGCGCCGTCCAGTAGGCGGGATCCTCCTCCGCGCGGTCGATCGCCTCGTCGGACGGGATCACGAACGCCGCGATCGCCTGGCCGGTCGTCGCGTCCTCGACGCCGACCACGCCGGCCTCGCCGACCGCCGGGTGCGCCACCAGGGCCGACTCGATCTCGATGGTGGAGAGCCGGTGCCCCGAGACGTTGATGACGTCGTCGACCCGGCCGAGCACCCAGATGTCGCCGTCGGCGTCGTACTTCGCGCCGTCGCCGGAGAAGAAGTAGCCGCGGTCGGCGTAGCGGGCCCAGTAGGAGTCGCGGTACCGCTCCGGGTTGCCCCAGACCGTCCGCGCGAGGGCCGGCCCGGTGCGGTCGACCACGAGGTAGCCGCCGGAGCCGTTCGGCACCCGCTCGCCCGCCTCGTCGACGACGAGGGCGCCGAGGCCGGGCAGGGCGCCCAGCGAGGAGCCCGGCTTGAGCGTCGAGACGCCCGGCAGCGGGCACATCACGGCCGCGCCCGTCTCGGACTGCCACCAGGTGTCGACGATCGGGCAGCGCCCGCCGCCGATCCGCTCGTGGAACCACACCCAGGCCTCGGGATTGATCGACTCGCCGACCGTGCCGAGCAGGCGCAGGCTGGAGAGGTCGTACTCGGACGGCACGCCCTCGGGGAACCAGGTCATCAGCGTCCGGATCAGCGTCGGCGCCGTGTAGTAGACGGTGACGCCGTAGCGCTCGATGATCTCGAAGTGCCGAGCGGTGTGCGGGGTGTTCGGCGTGCCCTCGTAGATCACCTGGGTGAGCCCGTTCGAGAGCGGTCCGTAGATCTCGTAGGTGTGCGCCGTGACCCAGGCCAGGTCGGCGGTGCACCAGTGCACGTCGTCCGGCTTGGCGTCGAACACGGCCCAGTGCGTCCAGGAAGCCTGGGTGAGGTACCCGCCGCTGGTGTGCACGAGCCCCTTCGGCTTCCCGGTCGTACCCGAGGTGTAGATGATGAACAGCGGCGTCTCGGCGTCGAAGGCCTCGGCCTCGTGCACGTCGCTCTGCCCGTCGACGACGTCGTGCCACCAGACGTCGCGGCCCTCGGTCCAGGGGAGGTCCGGCGTCTCGTCGCCGGTGCGGCGGACGACGAGCACGTGCTCGATCGACGCGACGCCGGCGACCGCGTGGTCGGCGTTCGCCTTCACCGGCACGGCGACACCGCGCCGGAACTGGCCGTCGGTGGTGACGAGCAGCTTCGCGCCGGTGTCCTCGACGCGGAAGCGGACGGCCTCGGCCGAGAAGCCGCCGAAGACGAGGGAGTGGATCGCACCGATCCGCGCGATGGCGAGGGTGATCACGACGGTCTCGGGGATCACCGGGAGGTAGACGACGACGCGGTCGCCCTTCCCGATGCCGAGTGCGGTGAGCGCGTGCGCGGCGCGGGCGACGTCGCGCTGCAGCTCGGCGTAGCTGATCGAGCGCCGGTCGCCGCGCTCGCCCTCGAAGTGCAGGGCGGTCTTGTCGCCGCGGCCCGCGTCGACGTGCCGGTCGACGCAGTTGACGGCGACGTTGAGCGTGCCGCCCTCGAACCAGGTCGCGCGCGGGACCGACAGCGTGCCGTCCTCCTGCGGGACGGCCGGCTCCCAGCGGTGCGCGGTGTGCCAGGGCTCGACCCAATCCAGGCGCCGGGCGGCCTCCTCCCAGAACGCCACCGGGTCGGCGGCGGCGCGGGCGTGCTCGCGGGGGCCGACGTTCGCCTGCGCAGCGAAGGCCTCGGGCGCCGGGAAGCGGCGGGACTCCTCGAGCAGGTTCGCGATCGTCTCGATCATCGGCGGGCCTCCGTGGTCGTCGTGCCGGTGGTCGTGTCGGTCGTGGGACGCGCCGTGCCGGTCATCCTCACGCCCACTTCCGGATCGCGTAGCGCTGGAACACGCCCACGATCGAGTCGGTCAGCTTGCCCAGCACGGCAAGCAGGATGATCGCGAGGAAGACGCGGTCGATCCGCCCGTTGCTCTGGCTGTCGGTCAGGCGGAAGCCCAGCCCCATCGACGAGGCGATCAGCTCGGCGGCGACCAGGAACAGCCACGACTGCGCGAGCGCCAGGCGCAGCCCGGCGATCACCGAGGGGATCACGGCGGGCAGCTGCACCGCGGTGAACAGCCGCACGCCGGAGAGCCCGAACGCCCGGCCCGCCTCGACGAGCTGCCGGTCGACGTGGCCGAGGGCTGTCGCGACGGTGGTGAAGACGGGGAAGAACGCGCCGATCGTGATCAGCGTGATCTTCGACTCCTCGCCGATCCCCATCCAGAGCAGCAGCAGCGGCACCCAGGCCAGCGACGGCACCGCGCGGATCGCGCCGAGCGTCGGTGCCAGCACGACCTCCCACACCCGCGAGAGCCCGAAGAGCGCGCCGACCAGCAGCCCCAGCGCGGAGCCGAGGCCGAAGCCGATCAGCACCCGCTGGGTCGAGATCGCGACGTCCTGCCCGAGGTCGCCGCGCTGCGCGAGATCGACCGCCGCCGCCCAGACCATCGCCGGCGACGGGAACACCGAGACCGACACCATCCCGGTGGTGGTGACGATCTGCCAGGCCGCGAGCAGCAGCACCGGGAGGATCGCCCCGCCCACCACCAGGAACCAGCGCCGCGAGGTGAGCGGCCGGGCGTGCGCCGCCTCGTCGTCGCGGAGCCGCTTCTGCGAGGCCTCGACGCTCGGACCGACCACGGCGGTGCCGACCGCACCCGGCGCCTGCACGAGCCCGGTGCTCCGGCGCACGAGGTCGGCGTCGGTCACGGTCTCGTCGTCGCGTGTCGCCATCGTCGTCTCCTCGGTCGGTGTCGCTGCCGGTGCTGTCGCGGGTCGGTCTGTCCCGGGTCGGTGCTGTCGTGCGGGGGTGGTGCGGGCGTCAGGAGCGCCGTCAGGCGATCGCGGACGGATCGGCCGCCGTCGCGTAGCTGTCGTCGATCAGGGAATCGAGGGCCGCGTCGACCTGCTCCTGCGAGGCGACGTCGCCGTTCGCGACGAAGATCGGGCCGATGATGGCGAGCACGTCGGTCTGGGCCGAGCCGGGCACGTTGTCGACGTCGAGGTTGCTGCGCTCGGTGATCACGGTGGTCGCCACGGCGACGTCGAGACCGGCGACGGACGCGAGGATGCTCGCCGTCTCCTCCTGGTTCTCCAGGGCCCAGGCGCGGGCGTGCTCGTAGGCGTTCACGACGGTCTGCGCGAGGTCGGGCTTGGCCGCGAGGAAGCTCTCGGTGGCGTTGAGCAGCCCGTAGGAGTTGAAGTCGACGTTGCGGTAGAGCAGGGTCGCCCCGGCCGCCTGCGCGCCCGCCATGATCGGGTCGAGTCCGGCCCACGCGTCGACCGAGCCGTTCTGCAGCGCGGCCCAGCCGTCGGCGTGCTGCAGGTTCTGCACGGTGACGTCGTCGATGCTCAGGCCGGCGGCCTCGAGCGCCTGCACCAGGAAGAAGTAGGGGTCGGTGCCGCTGGTCGCCGCGATCTGCTTGCCGGCGAGCTGCTCGACGCTCGTGATCGCCGAGCCGGCGGGCACGACGAGGGCGGACCACTCCGGCTGGGAGAAGATGTCGATCGTCCTGATCGGCGAGCCGTTCGAGCGCGCGAGCAGCGCGGCCGAGCCGGCGGTCGAGCCGACGTCGATAGCCCCGGCGCGCAGCGCCTCGTTGGCCTTGTTCGAGCCGGCCGACTGCACCCAGGTGACCGTGACGTCCTGCTCGGCGAGGGCGGCCTCGAGCCAGCCCTTCTCCTTGATGACGAGGCTGAGCGGGTTGTAGGTCGCGAAGTCGAGCGTCAGCGTGCCGCCCTGGGTCTTCGCGGTCGAGCCGTCGGAGGCGGCGGGCGCCGCGGCCGCGCCGCCGCCGCCCTCGCCCTGGACGCATCCCGCGAGGAGCGGGACCGCGGCGGCGGTGAGCAGGCCCGCGAGCGCGGTGCGGCGGGTGAGCGGGGAGGTGCTGAACGACGGGAAGGACATGGGGGCCTCGACTTCGGTGCGGTGGGGGAGTGGGACGAGTGTGCGGGAGCGGACGGACGGGATGTCCGCGAGCGGTGGGATCCGTGGACGGAGGGCGGGATCGGCGCCTGGGGAGGAGAGGAAGGAGGGGCGGAGTGGCCTAGTGCCGCTCGATCCCGAGCCCCTCGAGCAGCTCGACCCGCCGTTCGGCGAGCTCGGCGGAACCGCGGTCGCGGGGCCGTGCACCGGGGACCGTCATGATCTGCCGGATGCGTGAGACGCCGCCCGGCTCGTCGCGGCCGAGCAGCACGATCCGGTCGGCCAGCTGCAGCGCCTCATCGACGTCGTGGGTGACGAGCAGGATCGTGGCGGGGGCGGCCGCGTGCACCTCGAGCAGCAGGTCCTGCATCCGCAGGCGGGTCAGCGCGTCGAGCGCGCCGAACGGCTCGTCCAGCAGCAGCACGCCCGGGTTGCGGGCGAGCGCGCGGGCGAGCGAGGCGCGCTGCGCCATCCCGCCGGACACCTCGCGCGGCCGGGAGCCGGCGTGCGCGGTCAGGCCGACGAGCGAGAGCAGCTCGTCGACGGCGGTGCGGCCCGCCTCGCGCGAGGTGCCGCGCGGAAGCCCGAGCGCGACGTTCGCCGCGAGGGAGCGCCAGGGCAGCAGGCGCGGCTCCTGGAAAGCGACCGCGCAGCGCGGGTCGATCCCCGAGACCGACGACCCGTCGATCAGCACCGTGCCGGCGCTCGCCGTGTCCAGGCCGGCGGCGATCCGCAGCAGCGTCGACTTGCCGCAGCCGCTCGGGCCGAGGATCGCGATGACCTCGCCGGCGCGCACGTCGAGCGAGACGTCGGCCAGGACGGGAGCGCCCGGGGCGAAGGTGCGGCCGACCCCGTCGAAGCGCACCGGGAACGCCGACTGGCCGAGCGCGGCGTCGAAGGCCAGGCTCGTGCGGGCGGGGGTTCCGGTCATGAGGGCTCCGAGGCGGGGCGTGCGGGCGGACCGTCCGATCGTACGGACGAGCGCCGATCCCTCGGCGGCCGCGACGACACGCGGAGTAACACAGGCGCACCCCTGCACGACGAAGGCCCCGCCGGCACCGCGGAGCGGCGGCCGACGGGGCCTCGGGGAGCGGACTACGCCTGGACGAGCACGAGCTCCTCGAGCGGCAGGCGCGTGCGGGGAGCGGTCTCGCGCTCGCGGAGCACGTCGTTCTCGAGCGCGTCGGGGCCGGCGAGCACGCCCACGGCGGCGACGGTCACCGGGTCGAAGCGCTCGTCGACGCCGAACGCCGTGCGGATCCCGTCCTTGTCGAAGCCGGCCATCTGGTGCACGTGCAGCCCCTCGTGGTGCGCCTGCACGCTGAGGTGGGCGACGGCCTGGCCGAGGTCGTAAACGGCCCACGGGCGCGCCTCGCCCTTCTCGTCGACCGTCTCGGCGAGCGCGACGATCAGCGCGGCGGCCGAGCCGGCCCAGGCGGCGTTGAAGCCGACGAGGGTGCCGACGATGCTGTCGAACTCCGGAGTGCCGCGGCGCGCGACGATGAAGCGCGACGGCTGCGAGTTGCCCGCCGAGGGGGACCAGCGGGCGGCCTCGAGCAGCGCGGTCAGCGTCTCGTCCGCGATCGCCGCGGAGGCGTCGTAGGAGCGGGGGCTCCAGCGCTCGGCGAGGACGTCCAGGATCGGGGCGCTGGTCGAGGCGGTGCGGGTGGCGGTGTCGGTCATGGGGTGCTTCTCTCCGGAGATCGCTGAACAGGGAGGGCCTCGTCGCCCGAGGGACCCAACCGCAGGAGCTCCGCCGGCATTCCCGCTCGTCGCGCCGACCGGCCGTTCGCCCACGGAGGAGCACGGGGTCCTGTCGGTGCGGAACGGTACCCTGGAGAGCGGCGTGCTTCCCCGCGCGCGACAACTCACCACTCTGATGGAGGATCATCCATGGCCCAGCACTTCGACGTCGTCGTCCTGGGGGCAGGCCCCGGTGGATACGTGGCCGCGATCCGTGCCGCCCAGCTCGGCAAGTCCGTCGCCATCGTCGAGAAGAAGTACTGGGGCGGTGTCTGCCTCAACGTGGGCTGCATCCCCTCCAAGGCGCTGCTGCGCAACGCGGAGCTCGCCCACATCTTCCACGCGCAGGCGAAGCAGTTCGGCATCTCGGGCGACGTCTCCTTCGACTTCGGCGTGGCCTTCGACCGCAGCCGCACCGTCGCGGACGGACGCACCAAGGGCGTCCACTTCCTGATGAAGAAGAACAAGATCACCGAGTTCGACGGCACCGGCTCCTTCACCGGCCCGCAGGGCCTCGACGTGCAGCTCACCAAGGGCGGCTCCGAGTCGCTGACGTTCGACGACGCGATCATCGCGACCGGCGCGAGCGTCCGCCTCCTCCCCGGTGTCGAGCTCTCCGAGAACGTCGTCACCTACGAGACCCAGATCATGACCCGCGAGCTGCCCGACACGATGGCCATCGTGGGCGCCGGCGCGATCGGCATGGAGTTCGCCTACGTCCTGAAGAACTACGGCGTCGACGTGACGATCATCGAGTTCATGGATCGCGCCCTCCCCAACGAGGACCCGGACGTCTCCAAGGAGATCCAGAAGCAGTACAAGAAGCTCGGCGTCGAGATCCTCACCTCCACCAAGGTCGAGTCGGTCGTCGACAAGGACGGCTACGTCACCGTCACCTACACCGGCAAGGACGGCACGCAGTCGACCCTCGAGGTCGACAAGGTCCTCATGTCGATCGGCTGGGTCCCGCGCGTCGAGGGCTTCGGCCTCGAGACGACGGGCGTCGAGGTCACCGAGCGCGGCGCCATCGGCATCGACGAGTACATGCGCACGAACGTCCCGCACATCTACGCGATCGGCGACGTCACCGCCAAGCTGCAGCTCGCGCACGTCGCGGAGGCGCAGGGCGTCGTCGCCGCCGAGACCATCGCCGGAGCCGAGACCCAGACCCTCGGCGACTACCGGATGATGCCGCGCGCCACGTTCTGCCAGCCGCAGATCGCCTCCTTCGGCCTCACCGAGAAGCAGGCGACCGACGAGGGCCACGAGATCACCGTCTCGACCTTCCCGTTCATGGCCAACGGCAAGGCGCACGGCCTCGGCGAGCCGACCGGCTTCGTCAAGCTCATCGCGAGCAAGCAGTACGGCGAGCTCCTCGGCGCCCACATGATCGGCCCGGACGTGTCCGAGCTGCTCCCGGAGCTCACGCTCGCGCAGAAGTGGGACCTCACGGCGACCGAGCTGGCCCGCAACGTGCACACCCACCCGACGCTGTCGGAGGCGCTCCAGGAGGGCTTCCACGGCCTCAAGGGCCACATGATCAACATGTAGCTCCCCGCTCCCCCTGCACCGCGCGCTCCGGCTCGCGGCCGCACCTGCTCCGGCTCGCAGGATCCGCCTCGGCTCGCCCGATCGCGCGGATCCTGCGAGCCGGAGCTGTTTGCGCGTGCCGGAGGTCCCGTCCCGAGCCGGCTCGCATCTCGACGGGCCCGGCTCCGGGCCGCCGCTAGCGTGGACGGATGGAACCGCGCCTCCTCGACCGACTCGCCGCCGACGCCTGGCCGCCCCTCGAGCGCCGCGCGCTCGGCGGCTGGCAGCTGCGCGCGGCCGGCGGCGTCACGAAGCGCGCCAACTCCGTGCTCACCTCCGGTCCCGTCGAGGACGTGGACCAGGCGATCACCGCAGCGGAGGAGTTCGCGCGCGAGCAGGGGATCCCGCCGCTCTTCCAGCTCGGCCCCGCGACGCTCCCCGCCGACCTGCCCGAGCGGCTCGCCCGCCGCGGCTACGCCGGGCACGAGCGCACCCTCGTCCTCACCGGCTCCGTGACGGAGGCGCTCGCCGCGCTCGGTCCCGCCGCCACGGAGGCCGCGGAGGCGGTCGAGACGACGGAGGCGCCCGGTGAGGAGTGGCTGTCGCTCTGGTGGTCGGTCGACGGCCGGGGCGGCGACGCCGAGCGCGGGATCGCCGAGCGGATCCTCGCGGGCTGCGACTCCGCCTACGCCCTGCTGCGGGACGGGAGCGGCCCCGCCGCCTGCGGCCGGCTCGCCTGGGCGACCGCCGAGGACGGCGAGCCCTGGTGCGGCCTGTTCGCCCTGGCCACCCGCCCGGACGCCCGCCGCCGCGGCCACGCCGCCACGCTCCTCCGCGCCCTGCTCGAGCAGGCCGCCGCCCGAAGCGTCGACCGCCTGTGGATCCAGGTGCTCGCCGACAACCCCGCCGCCCGCCGCCTCTACGCGTCCCTCGGCTGCCGCGAGTCCTCGCACTACGACTACTGGCGCCCCTGACCGTCCCCTCCCTCCCGCGAGATGCCACTTGTGCACGCGACACGCCGTGAAACGTGTGCACATCTCGCGGAAGGGATCAGCCGGCGACGACCGCGCGCGCCACGGACTCGGCTCGGGCAGCGTCGCCCGTCACGAGCACCCGCCACCACGTGTCGTCGGCCAGCACGTCGACCTCGCACGAGCCGCCGCCGCAGCCCGAGAGCGCGCGGTCGCCGAGACCGTCGAGCGGAGTCAGCGTGACGGCGAGCCCGGTCGTCAGGGAGAGGTTGCGCCAGCCGTCCTCGCCGTTCGGCAGCACGTCGACGCTCAGACCCGCGTAGCTGCTGCTGGTCGCGTCGGTCCAGGTGCACGAGGCGTAGCCCGTGCGGGCGGCGGCCGCGGCGGAGGCGGTCGACGGAGCGACGCCCTCGGTCCCGCTCCCCGGGGTCGCGTCCACGAGCCCGGCCGTCGCGGCCAGCTGCTCGCCGGTCAGCACCTCGGCGCAGACGGGTGCGGTGGCGGTCACCGGCTCGTCCAGCCGACCGCCGGCCGCCGCGGCGGTCGCCGTGGCGAGGGCCGCGAGGTCGGCGTCGGCCGGCGAGCCGGTCAGCGCGAGCGTCACCCACGTCGAGCCCGTGAGCAGATCGACGGAGCAGACCTCGACCGAGCAGGCGCTGTAGGCCTCGACGTCGGTCGCGAGTCGCGTTCCGCCGGAGAGACCGGCCGCGGCGAACGCGTCCGCGGCGTCCTCGGCGGCCGAGGCGGTGATCGACGCCGTGCCGTCCTCCTCGTACCAGGCGCAGGTCAGCAGCCCGCCGTTCTCCTGCGCCGACTCGCGGATCAGCTCGGCCGAGGAGCGCACCGTCTCGTCCCGCGTGCCCTCGAGCGAGCCGGCCGCGATCCCGAGGGCGCTCGACGCCCGCGCGACCGGCAGCAGGGCGTCGCAGTCGAGCCGGGCCGCCGAGGAGCGGCTCGGGGTCGGCGACGCGGAGGCAGGAGGAGTCGCAGAGGCGGTCGCGGACGCCGTCCCGCTCGCCTCCGGCTCGGCCGCCGTGCAGCCCGCGAGCAGGCCGGCCGCGACGAGCAGCGCCGCCCCCGCCCCGACGGCGCGCGCCCTCACGCGGCCAGCTCGCGCTCGATCGCCGCCGTGAACGCGTCGATGTCGTCCTCGCTCGTGTCGAACGAGCAGACCCAGCGCACCTCGCCGGTCGCCGGGTTCCAGTCGTAGAAGCGGTAGGCGGCGCGCAGCCGGTCCGCGACCCCCGCCGGCAGGGTCGCGAACACCGCGTTCGCCTGCGTCGGCTGGGTGAAGGCGAGCCCGGCGATCCGCCCGGCGGCCACGGCCTCGTCCAGCTGCGAGCGCAGCCGTGCCGCCATCGCGTTCGCGTGCCGGGCCGAGCGCAGCCAGAGCGGCTCCGCCTCGCCGTCCTCGCCGAGCATCGCGAGCAGCTGCGCCGAGAGGAAGCGCATCTTCGAGGACAGCTGCATGTTGGTCTTGCGGAGGAACGTCAGCCCGCTGGACGCCTCGGGGTCGAGCACGACGATCGCCTCGCCGAGCAGCATGCCGTTCTTGGTGCCGCCGAAGGACAGCACGTCGACTCCGGCGTCGCTGGTGAAGGCCCGCAGGGGCAGCCCGAGAGCCGCGCCGGCGTTCGCGATCCGCGCTCCGTCCATGTGGAGCCGCATCCCCCGTTCGTGGGCCTGGTCGGCCAGCGCGCGGACCTCCTCCGGTGTGTAGACCGTGCCGAGCTCGGTCGACTGCGTGATCGAGACGACCAGCGGCTGGGCGCGGTGCTCGTCGCCGAAGCCCCAGGCCTGCTCGTCCACGAGCGCCGGCGTGAGCTTGCCGTCGGGGCTCTCGACGGTGAGGATCTTGATCCCGCCGACCTTCTCGGGGGCCCCGCCCTCGTCCGAGTTGATGTGCGCGGTTCCGGCCGAGACGACCGCCCCCCAGCGGGGCAGCATCGACTGCAGACCGGTCACGTTCGCCCCGGTTCCGTTGAAGACGGGGAAGGCCTCGGCCTGCTCGCCGAACTCGCGGCGGAAGACGCGCTGCAGCTCCGCGGTGTAGACGTCCTCGCCGTAGGCGACCTGGTGGGCGCCGTTCGCCGCGGCGATCGCCGCGAGCACCTCCTCGTGCACGCCGGAGTAGTTGTCGGAGGCGAAGCCGCGGAGGTCGGGATCGTGCAGAGCGCTCATCCCCCCATCCTCGCAGCCCGCCGCGGATCGATCCTGGTGGCGGGCGCCGTCGCTCCCTGTGTTTCCGGCATGTGAACGGACCGTCCTCTGAAAGCCGATTGCCGTCAAGAAGTTGGTATCGCGTGGGAGGCAGGCCACTCTTGTCCTATGCGCATGGACACTTCGGGGGCGGTCCGCGACATGCCCGCCCCTCCCGGGGTGGACGAGATCGCGGCTCGCTTCGGCGATCCCGTCCTCGCGTTCGCCCCGCAGCCCCGCCTCGAGGAGTTCGCGGCGGCGCAGACCATGGCGCTCGGACGCTTCGTCGAGATCTCCCTCTCCTACTCGTTCTTCAAGAATCCGCGCAACCGGGCCGACCCGGTCAACCACGTCCCGCTCACCCCGGAGCAGAAGCGCGCGATCGAGCGCGCCGAGAACGACCACCTCCCGCCGTGGATGGTCGATCAGGTCACGCGGATGCGCTACCCCGTGCTGTGGGAGGCGGTGCGCACCTCCGTGCCGATCCCCGCCGAGCGCAGCCGCCCGCTCGAGTCGCGTCTCGCCGCGCACATGGGCGACGTGCTGAGGAACACCTTCCCGGGTCGCGTCCGCACCCGCCGCGGCGGCATGCCGGTCGTCGCCGCCGCCCTGCGCGACGAGGACGTCGTGCGCGGAGTCCCGGTCGTCGTCGACGGTGAGGCGCTGCGCGGCTACCGCGTCGACACCGACCCCGACGTGGTCGCGATCGGCGCCCGGGTCGACGGCCGCTACATGACGGTCGTGCTCGATCGGAAGATCGCCCCCGACATCCGCATGGAGTTCGTCCGTCGAATCCCGCCACGTCCGGCCCCGGCCCAGCCTCGGCGCTGACGCCCGAACGGACGCGATCGGGCTCGGCAGCGGGCACGATCGGATCTCTGCGGCGCGGTTCACCCCTGCCCGGCGAGGCTGTCCCGCCAAGCGCGCGCCGAGACCTTGACGCCGTCGAGGAGGCGCAGTGCGGCGCTCATCGAACGACTCATGGGGCGCAGATGCCGCGACAGGTTGCCCAGCAGCGCGAGCTGCTGATCGAGCCCGCTCGCGCCGGGGACGTCGAGAGCTCGGACCAGGCCGTCCAGAATCTCGAACAGCATGCGCTTGGACGCTTCGTCGGGCGTGCCGCTGAGGAGGAAGACCAAGCGCGATACATCGCTGTCCACGCCCTGCCACACCGCACCGAGTTCCTCCGCCGCGTGGTCGAGTCGTGCCACGGGCTGCTCCAGCTCCGCCCCGATCTCCGACAGGGCTCGCGCAGTCGCGTACGTCGGTCCGGTCCGGAGCGGAGGCCGACCGGAGAACACGGCACTGATCGAGGCGATCGCATCCTTCAGGCCGGAGGCCGCGCGCTCGATGTCTGTCCGACTCGCCTCCAGGGATTCCAGGGTCTCGAGAAGGTCGCGGTCCTCGTCGGGGTCCTCTCCACGCTGAGTGAACGTCTCCGTCCTGTCCTTGGCCACGGTCGCGACAGCGATGCGGAGCCGCTGCGTCAGCTGGTCGAGCACGGTGTCGTACTCGACACTTCCCGGTTCGAGCAGCCGGAAATCTGTGGCCGCAACCCACTGCGTCTCTTTGATCACTGACCAGACCGGGTCCTTGTCGGACATCACGCCGCTCGCCGAGGGATCCACCCAGATGAGCGGGAGGAGGACTTTCTGCCCGGGATCCGCGGTCGCTGCCCGCCGGAAGTCCAGGAACTCCTCCCGGCAGGCGGCGCTGCTGAGGTAGCGAGGGGTCACGAAACTCAACAGGAAGGTCGTCGTGCTCGCCTCTGCTCTGAGGCGCTGTCGCCAGTTCTCCCCCCAGGAGATGTCGTCGCGGTCGATGAAGAGACGGAGGGAGCCGCCCGTCAGGAACTCGTAGCGGTCGGCGAGATCTTTGGCGAAGGAGATCATTCGCCCGCGCGAGCTGGCGTCGTCTGCGTGGACGTGACTGATGAAGATCGAGGCGTCACTTCCGACGATCGGATCCGGCACAGTGACGACCTCTCTCTCTGAGATGCGAGCATCGCCGGCCCTGCCGAGCGGATGGGATCCGTCGAGGACGGCCAGGGGGAGCCCCCAGATGTTCTCTCGCAACCGGATGACCTCGGGGCCGTTGTGGAACACGAAGCCTCTGTGCAGTCCTCGTCCCTCACCGAGAGCGATGAGTCCGGCGATGTCCCGCTCGTGGACCGAGCGTGACGCCTTGATCTCGACACCGACGGTGCGATCGAGTTCGTCGATCATCACGAGATCGACCTCTCGCCCTCGTTTCTCCGCTGGACGCCAGTAGAAGGCGCGGATCTCGTGGTCGGACCAGCCGGCCGCGGTCGTCAGCTGGTTGACGACATGACTTTCGAGAAGCGCTCCGAGTGCTTCACGGTCTTGACGGAGATCGACTCCGGCTCGGGTCATCGATTCCACGGCGAAGGACGTATCGACCGGGTGGATCTTCGCGCGCGAATGGGATTGGCGTGGCGGCGCGGTGGCGAGGTTGGGGAGGTGATGAGTGAGGAAGACCCGCTCGAAGACTCCGAGATAGCGATCGATCGTTCGGCGGTCGAGATCGAGCTGCTGAGCGAGGCGACTGGCGTTGAAGATACCGCCCGGTGTGCGCATGAGACCGTCCAAGGCGGCGCGGGCGGCAAGAGTGTCCACTCCACGGCCGGCGAGTGCCTGATCTGAGAGCAGGCCTTCGATGTCCGACCGCAGGTCCAGCGAGAGGTCGCGCCGTGTCCTGATGACATCGGGGACGACGTAGGTGGGGAAGCCTCCCCTGGTGAGCCGATCGAGGAGCGTCGACTCGTCGAGATCGGTGCGCCCTCCTGCAGCGATCTCTGCATCGAAGAGGAGGTCGACGATCGAACCCTCCTGGCCTCCGATCTCCCACTCCGTCAGCGGACCCATGCTGAACCGGCGGGAGCGTCGCGTGAGGGCGTCGGCGCCGCCGAGTCCGGTCCGAGCGATGGACGCTGAGCCGGTCAGGACGACTCTCGTGCCCGCGCCGGGAATCTCGTCGACGAGCTCCTTGACCAGGAGCGGAAGCGCTTCGAGCAGTTGCGCCTCGTCGATGATCGCGGGGAAGGTGAGGCCTCGCAGCCAGCCGCCCGGGTCGGAGGTCGCTCGGCGGAGCACTGAGGGGTCGGCGAGCGAAGTGTAGGAGAAGCCCCGCTTCTGGAGAACGCTGCGCACGAGAGTGGTTTTGCCGACGGCCCTCGCTCCCTCGAGAACGACGACCTTCGCATCGGAGGAGAGAAGGGCATCTCCAAGCAGCCGGGGAATGAGAGACATGGCAAAAATGTACATCGTGTGTATACATTTTTGTACATGAGTCGCAAAACGGCGGTCCGGCTTCGCCGGTAGCGTCAGGACCGCCCCGGCACCGCGATCCCGTGCTCGTAGGCGAAGACGACGGCCTGGATGCGGTCGCGGACGCGCAGCTTCATCAGGATCTTGGACACGTGGGTCTTCACGGTGGCCTCGCCGACGTAGAGCTCGGCGGCGATCTCGGCGTTGGACGAGCCGCGGGCCAGGTGCACGAGCACCTCGCGCTCGCGGTCGGTGAGCTCCTCGATGCCGGGGTGGACCTCGGCGCGGGCCGGCGCCGTCGCGAAGCGCTCGAGCACGCGGCGCGTCACGTCGGGTGCGAGCATCGCGTCGCCGCGGGCCACGACCTGCACGGCCTCGACCAGCTCCTCCGGCGACGCGTTCTTCAGCAGGAAGCCGCTCGCTCCGGAGGACAGCGCCTCGAAGAGGTAGTCGTCGCGGTCGAAGGTGGTCAGGATGAGGACGCTGGAGCACAGGCGCGGATCCTTGACGATCTCGCGGGTCGCGGCCAGGCCGTCCATGCCGGGCATCTGCACGTCCATGCAGATGACGTCCGGGCACAGGTCGGAGGCCCGCTCGATCGCCTCGATCCCGGTGCGGGCCTCGCCGACGACGACGATCCCGGGCTCGGACTCGAGGATGGTGCGGAAGCCGGCACGGACGAGCTCCTGGTCGTCGACCAGCAGCACCCGGACATCGGCCGTCATGCGCGCCCCCCGCTCGCTCGCTCCCGGCGCCCCCACGACACCTCGGACGACGCTACCTGCTCCCCGGACCCCGCGCGGACGCTCGTCAGAGGGACGCGCGCGCGCACCAGGTAGCCGGATCCGCTCGGGCCGGTCTCGACCGTGCCGCCGACGGCCGCGGCGCGCTCGCTCATGCCGGTGTGCCCGAGCCCGCAGGACGTCGCGGCGACGGGATGCGCGCCCTCGCCGCCGTCGTCGGCGACCTCGAGCTCGACCGCGTCGTCCAGGTAGCGCAGCCGCACCTCGGCGGTGGCCCCGCGGCCGGCGTGCTTGCGCACGTTGGTGAGCGACTCCTGCGCGATCCGGTAGAGGCTGAGGCCCACGGTCGCCGGGATGTCCCGGGGTTCGCCGATGGTGAGGAACACGGCGGGCAGTCCGGAGCCGGCCGCGGCGAGGACGAGCTCCTCGAGCTGCGCCACCCCGCGGGTCGAGGCGGCGTCGGTCAGCGGGTCGAGGGCGGTGTCCTCGGCGCGGAGGGCGATCAGGATGCGGTGCAGCTCCTCGATCGCGGATCGCGCGTCGCTCTCGATGGCGCTGAGCGCCGTGGCCGCCCGCTCCGGATCGCGCGCGAGCACCCGCCGTGCAGCCCCCGCCTGCACGCCCATCACGCTGACGTGGTGCGCGACGACGTCGTGCAGCTCGCGAGCGATGCGCAGCCGCTCGGACGACACCGCCTGGCGCGAGGAGCGCTCCCGCTCGTCGTCGAGCTCGGCGGTGCGCGCCTCGAGCGCCTCGAGCCGCCGCGCCGACTGCCAGGACGCGTCGCCGAAGACGTACGCGCTGCCGAAGTAGAGGAGGTTCGCGACGACGGCCAGCGCCGACTCCGCGACGTAGGGCGGGAGCAGCCCGGCCGACTCCTCCGCCGGGAGCGGGCTGCTCACGGGGGCGCCGGTCGCGAGGGTGACGATCAGCCAGCCGAGCATGCCGACGGCGATGACTGTGCGGACGACGAGCGCCAGGCGCCGGTCGCGGCTCCAGGCGCCGACCGTGTAGAGCGCGAGGTAGAGGCAGATCTGGTTGAACAGCGACTCCGGCACCTGGAGGATCAGCCCGAGCGCGTAGACCGCGGTGAGAGCGACCGCCACGGTCGACGGGAAGCGCCGGCGCAGGGCGAGCGGGAGGGTCATCGCGAGCGCCCAGAGCGTGCTCACGGCGGGGTGCGCGGCGTCGGTGAAGCCCGCCGAGGCGTAGAGCGCGACGGAGACGAGGGTCGCCACCAGCAGGACGCCGGCGGCGACGGCGTCGCGGACGTAGGCGGAACGGGTCGGCGCTCGCCGAGTCCAGCCCGCATCGAAGGGGTCGGCAGCGACGGCGCCAGGAGGCATGCGCCCCACGCTAACCGACGACGGTCGGGCGGGCCGCCGCGCGAGTCGCCGCATGACGCTCCTCCCCTTCTGGTCGAGTCGCCACCGCCCATGCTGGTCGAGTAGCCCCGCAGGGGCGTATCGAGACCCGCCGGCCTCAGCAGTGCGGGTCTGCAGACTCGCGTTCTGACGGTGGATCTCGATACGCCCGCTGCGCGGGCTACTCGATCAGCAGGGGCGGGGCCGCTGCGCGGGCTGCTCGATCGGCACGGGCGGGGCCCTCTGCGCGAATCACGCGATCTGTCAGTCGCGCCCGGTGATGCCCGCGGTCGACGCGATCACGTCGCCCATCTTCCTGCCGAGGGCCTCGTAGAACATCGACAGCGGGAACTCGTCGTCCAGCACCGCGTCGGTCAGCCTGCGCGGAGCGCCGAGGAGCACCTCGTCCGGCAGCCCGCGCGCCCAGGCGGAGGCGGGGTGCGGCGTCACCGTCGCCGCGACCAGCGCGTAGGCGGCGAGCCAGTGCGCGGTCTTCGGCCGGTCGATCGAGCGCCAGTAGAGCTCGTCGATGGCGTCCGAGAGGGCGACGACGACGTCCGCGACGCTGTCCCACTCGAAGGCGAGCCGGGTGTCGGTCCAGTGCAGGACGCCGTGCTGGTGCAGCCAGGCGAAGAGCAGCTGGCCGCCGAGCCCGTCGTAGTTGCGCACCCGAGAGCCGGTCAGCGGGAAGCGGAAGAGCCGGTCGAAGAGGATCGCGTACTGGACCGTGCGCGCCCGCGCCGCGAGCGCCTCCTCCTCGCCGTCGCGCTGCTCCTGGCCGGCCAGGCGCCGCTCGATCGCGACCGACTCGCGGAACGCGGTCAGATCGCAGCGCAGCTCCTCGAGCGAGTAGAGGAAGAACGGCATCCGCTGCTTGATCATGAACGGGTCGAACGGCAGGTCGCCGCGCATGTGGGTGCGGTCGTGGATGAGGTCCCACATCACGAAGGCCTCCTCCGCGATGTGCTGGTCCTCGAGCATCCGGCGGGCGTCCTCCGGCAGCTCGAGCCGGGTGATCTCCGCGGCAGCAGAGACGACGCGGCGGAAGCGCGCGGCCTCGCGGTCGGCGAAGATCGCGCCCCAGGTGAAGGCGGGGACGGCGCGCATCGCGACGGTCTCGGGGAAGAGCACGGCGCTGTCGGTGTCGTAGCCGGCGGTGAAGTCGACGAAGCGGACCGGCACGAACAGCGCGTTCGAGTAGTCGCCCGCCTCGAGCTCCGCGACGAAGCGCGGCCAGACGACCTCGACGAGGACGGCCTCGACGTGGCGGTCGCGGCTGCCGTTCTGCGTCAGCATCGGGAAGACGACGAGGTGGCGCAGTCCGTCGATCCGGTCGAGCTGCGGCTGGAACGCCTGCAGCGAGTCGAGGAAGTCCGGGACACCGAGGCCGTCGGCGCTCCAGCGCTCGAAGTCGACGACGAGCGCCTCGAGGTAGGCGGCGTCGTGCGGGAAGGCGGGCGCGAGGGCGCGGATCGCGTCGACGAGGCGCTCGATCTCGGCGCGGGCGTCCTCGAGGCGGTCCGGGTCGGCCAGCGAGCCGTCCTGCGCCTGGAGCGGCTGCAGTGCGGTGGCCGCGGCCTTGAGGCGGAGCCAGGCGCGAGAGGTCTCGACGCGGTCCTCGACGACCTCGGGTTCTCCGACGACGGTGCTCTGCACGAATTGCGACATGGTGATCCTCCTCACGCTCGTATAACCGGGTGGCTCGGGCCGGATCCGGCCCATCCCCGAGCGTATGGGCCTCGGCGCGCGCTTTTCTTGCGTGGGCCCGGAGCGAATCGGCGAGGTCGGCGATCACGGCGCACGACTCCGCCGAAACGGCCCTCTCTGCGCGGATCGACGGCCGAATCGGCGTGCGGTACCAGCCCGCGACCAGCCTTTTCGCAGGTAGCACCCCCCGTCCGGGGCTAGATTCGCAAGGTTCACGCCAAGGCTCCTCCAAGGGGTCGAAGATAGTGCGGACATCACGGCCGCGATCACCCGGCGGCCATCCGATCGACCTGCGACTCCGAATCCCTGGCGGAGCGGCAGGGCGTCGGTCCACCTTCAAGAGGAAGGATCGGATCGCGTGACGGGACCCGAACCCGGAAGCGACCACAGAACAGTCAGCATCGATCAGCAGTCCGAGACCCTCCGCCTTCTGCCCTGGCCGCAGGCGGACGTCACCGCACTCCGCAGCGACCTCGCGGAGTCCGGGGAGCGTCTCGAGACGGAAGACGAGTTCCTCGACCGGCACGACCGCTACCTGCGCGGTTGGGCCGAGGGGAGCCGGTTCTTCTACGCGATCGAGCTCGACGGGCACTGCGTCGGCTCCATCGGCTATTGGTACGGCCACTCGCGTGGCGCACTCGCCTACGAGACGGGCTGGAGCATCGCTCCCGCTGCCCGTGATCGCGGCGTCGTGGCGCGCTCGGTGCGCCTGCTCCTCGAGGAGGCGGCGGCGTTCCCGCTGCCGCGCTTCGTGCACGCGTACGTCCCCGCGGACGACGTCGAGGACAGCGCGATCTGCGTCGAGGCCGGCTTCGACCGCGTCGACGTCGTGGAGGCCGGCGACCCGCCCGTCCTCTACGCCGACTGGGCGTTCGACCTCGCCGACGTCGCGTAGGAGCGGCGCGCTCGCGCCGGCGACGGGCCGATCATGCTGATCGAGTAGCCCGCGCAGCGGGCGTATCGAGATCCACCGTTCTGCAGAGTGCGGGGTCTCGATACGCGCTGCGCGCTACTCGACCAGCATGACGGCGCGCTGTCGCGCCCGTTCTTCACGCGTTCCGCGATCGAAGCGCGCGCTGTCGCGCCCGTTCCTTGCGAGCTTCGCGACCAGCAGGGTTGCCGGGATGTTCACGCGTCTCGGCCGCGCTGGGCCCGTCCATGCTGATCGAGTAGCCCGCGCAGCGGGCGTATCGAGTTCGGCTCTCCTGCAGAACGCCGGCGCGACACGCGCTGCGCATTCCTCGAGCAGCAGGAGCGCCGGTCGTGACGCGCCACGGTCGACATCGCGACCCCGCGTTCCTATCATCCATGTATGGGTGCGACGCGGACGGCTAAATCGACGGGGCTGGCTGGGCTATGAGCGCCAGGGACGGGGATCTCCGACCGATCTCCTCGCTCGTCGTCGCAGCCGGCGATGGCGTCGTCGCCACCGGTCGGCTGAAGCGAGTGGCCGGGGGACTCCGCCTTGCCGCAGTGGGCGCCGGCCTCTACGACATCGTCGTCGAGCAGGCGGCGCCGAGCGTTCCGCTGACTCTCGAGTCCGCTCCCGCCGGCGTCGACGTCGTCACGGTCGAGGGCGTCTGGCGGGGTGGAGGAATCACCGAGGCCCGCATCGTCCCGTTCCGAGGGCCGGTGCGATTCCCGGACGCTCTCGGCGACCGTGCCGAGCCTCCTCTCGTCACCGGCGGCCGCACGACGAGAGCGGAAGTCCTCGCGGTGGACGTGATGGCTGTCGTCGACGGTCTCCGCGAGTCCGGGCTCGTGTCCTACGTCGCCCACTGCGACGAACGCGGGTGGTTCGGAGTCGCGAGTGCCACCGATCCGGAGCCGGTCCGCCGCGGTCTCCGCCGTGTCCTGGGCGACTCCTTCCTGGCGGTTCATTCCCCCTGGGGACTCCAGACGCTCGACGCCATCGACCGCATCTTCGAGAGCGACGGCGTCGGCCGGGAGACCCTCCACATCGGACGCTTCATCGATCCACGCGGCCGCCTCCGCTCCAGCGCACTGGTCCGCTTCGTCTCTCCCGCGCTGGCCCGCGCCCTCGGGGACACAGGCGCCGGCGCTGCGGACCTCGCCGCCTGGATCGCTCCGACCTCGTCCGGCCTCTGACGACCGCCGCGTCAGAGGCCGTCAGGCGCCGGCCACGGGCGAAGCGCGGCGAGGAACTCCTCGGGCCGCGGGAGGGCGGCTCGATCGCGGTCCGCCGGGGCTTCTCCCATCGCCGTCGACTGGGTGTTCGACCTGGGCGTCATGGCGTCGGAGCGGCGCGCCGCATCACCGAGCACATCGGGTGCGATGCGACGCTCCGCGCCATCGCGCCCCGTCGGTCGCCGCGGAGCTACCATCCCCGGATGGTCAGGAGCATCTCCCCGGGCGCCCGCGCGCGAGCTGCTGCTGCGCTCGTTCTCGCTGTGTCGGGGCTCCTCGCCGGGTGCGCGGACACACGAGTCGAGGAGGCGAGGCCGGTCGACGGACCAGCGTTCTCCGGCCCCTGGGCGGCGGAGTTCCGCTCGCACTTCGACGACGCCGCGTCGGACTTCGAGCGTGGCGTTCTCGCTGACGGCGAGATCACCGACCAGGAGTACTCGGAGATGACCGGCCGCTTCTCGGGCTGCCTCGAGGCCGCGGGGTTCGACTTCTCCGGTTTCGGACGCGACGGCTCCTACTCCGCCACGCCACTCTCGCCCGTCGATCCCGACACGTCTCGGCAGGTCACCGACGACTGCGGAGTCGAGTCGGGCGAGCGGACCATCGGCGCCCTGTACACGTGGATCACCCGGAATCCGGAGAACGTGGACGAGGCGTCGATCATGGTCGACTGCCTGCACCGGAAGGGCCTCGTCGACGCCGGCTACACCGCTGAGGACTGGACCCGCGAGAACGCGGTGTCCTCGCTGCCCGTCTCGATCCCGGCCGATCGCAAGGGCGAGTACGAGGAGTGCGCCGGCGATCCGCTGGGGCTCGTCGATGGCTGAACCGGTCCGGACGTGAGGCCGTCGCGGGCCGCCCGCGTCTCGCTCGGCGTCGTCGTCGCGGTGCTCCTCGCCTCGGGTGGCGCGGGGGCGGCGCTGCTCCTGGTGACGCCGACGGTTCCCGCGAGCCTGGCGGACTCGTCCGGTCCGGAGACGGTGCCCGTCCCGTTCGAGGAGTTCGCCGATCCGCGCCAGGTCGAGGCCGGGTTCGAGCGGGCACCGGACGTGTCCCTCGTGTCCGCGACGGAGGGGCTGTTGACGGCCTCGTCCTGCCGCGCGGGCGGAGTGCTCTCCTCGGGCACGTCGTCCCTCGCGGTCGACGGCGCGCCCGTGCTGTCCCTCGCGACGGCGACGCCGCTCTGGCGCGACCTCGTGAAGGGCGACAGGGGTCCCGACGTGCGCGCTCTGCAGGAGGAGCTCGTCCGCCTCGGCTCCCCGCTGGTCGCCGACGGGGTCCTCGGTGACGGTTCGATCCGCGCGATCGAGCACCTCCTCGAGGAGGCGTCGGGGGAGGACGAGCAGCTCGCGGCGATCCCGCGGTCACGGCTGCTCTGGATCCCACGACCGACGGTCACCACGGCCTCCTGCGGGCTCTCGGTGGGCGGCCCGGTCGAGCGGGGGAGTGCCGTCGCCGTCGTCGCCGGTGGGATCGCGGCGCTGCGTCTCCCCTCCGTCCCGGCGGACGTCCTGCCGGGCGAGCGGCGGCTGCTCGTGGACGACGCGGTGCTGTCGCTCTCTCCGGAGGGCGCGGTCACCGCCGAGGCCGATCTGCGATCGTTCGCGGCCACGGAGTCCGCCCGGTCGGCGCTCGCGACCGAGGGCACGACGACCGTCCGCGCGGAGTACGTGCTCGCGAACCCCGTCCGAGTCGGAGTGGTGCCACCGTCCGCCCTCTTCGCGCTCGAGGGCGAGCACGGTTGCGTCCTGGCGGACGGCTCCCCGGCCCGCGTCGAGGTCGTCTCCTCGGAGCTGGGCCGCTCGGCGGTCGTCTTCCCCGACGGGGAGGAGCCGGCCTCGGTCGCGGTCCTGCCCGGAGCGCGGAGCTGCGGGTGAGGGTGCACGGGCTCGGGCACCGCTTCGAGCGCGGCCCCTGGCTCTTCCGCGGGCTCAGTGCGGACTTCCGGGTCGGCGAGACCTGCGCGGTCGTCGGTCCGTCGGGGTCCGGCAAGAGCACGCTGCTCGCGCTCCTCGCCGGCTGGGTGGAGCCGACCGAGGGCGGCGTCGATCGGGTTCCCCACGAGCGGATCGGCTGGGTGTTCCAGAACCCGCACGGCGTCGCCCGGCGGTCGGCGCTCGATCACGTCGCCCTGCCGTTCCTCGCCGGAGGGGTCTCCGGTGCGGAAGCCGATCGTCTCGCGGCCGCTCTCCTCGACCGGTTCGAGCTCGGGCACGTGGCCGACCGCGCCTTCCGCGAGCTCTCGGGCGGCGAGGCCCAGCGGCTGATGCTGGCCAGGGCCCTCGCGGCGCAGCCTACCCTCCTCCTCATCGACGAGCCGACCGCCCAGCTCGACCAGCGGACGGCGCAGACCGTGAACCGGGCGATCGCCGAAGCCGCGACGCCCGACTGCGCCCTCGTCGTCGCGACGCACGATCACGGCACGCGCGACTCCTGCACGACGGCGCTGGACCTCGCCGCGCACTCCGGAGGCGGGGAGTGAGATTCTCGAGCCTGGTCCGCGAGGCCTGGCGCAACGTCTCGACCGGCACCTCGCGTGCGCTGCTGCTCTGCGCGTGCGTCCTCCTCGTCGCTCTGCCGATCCAGATCGCGGACCTCGCGGTGACGCGGCAGCACGTGCGGGAGGCGGAGGCGTACCAGCGGGCCGGCGCCTCCGTGCAGACGCTCGCCGCGCCGGGTCGGATCGACGGGGAGGCGTGCGCGGCGCTCGCCGGCTCGGCGACGGTGCGGGCGGCCGGAGCGGTCCGCGCCGCCACGCCCGATCTCGTCACGGCCGTGCTGCCCCGCTCGCCGATCCCGCTCTTCGAGGTCACCGCGGGCGTCCCCGAGATCCTCCGAGCCGCGGCGGTGCCCGGGACCGGCGTGGTCCTCGGACCCGAGGCCGCGGACGCCGTCGGGCGCGGCGGCGACCTCGCGCTCGCCGGCGGCGGCTCGGTCGCCATCCGCGGAGGCTACGACTATCCGGACGACGGGCGGCGCCGCGGCTTCGGCTACGCGGCCCTGGCGGGTGCTCCGGCCGGCGAGCGGCCCTTCGACGAGTGCTGGATCGACGCCTGGCCCCAGAGCGAGAGCGTCCGGGCCCTCCTCCTGACGACCGTGCTGCTCGGCGAGAGCGCCCCCGAGGATCCGGCGCCGGTGCTCGCACCGCTGAACTCGCGCCTCGGTGCGGCCTTCGACGGCGGGGCTCGCAACGCGGACCGGGTGACGCTCGCCGCCGGGCCGCTCGCGGGACTGCTCGTGCTCGCGGCGTGCTGGGCGGTGACGGCCCTGCGCCGGGTCGAGCTCGCCTCGGCCCTGCACTCGCGGGTCCACCGGGTCGAGCTGCTGGCGGTCCTGCTGCTGGAGTCGCTCGCGTGGCTGATCCCGGTCGGCTCGGCGGGCCTCGCCGTCGCCCTGTTCTTCTCGAGCACCGGTCCGCCCGTCGACGCGGCGGCGACCCTGATCCAGGGCCTCCGGACGCCGGCCGTCGCCGTGCTGTCCGCGGCGACGGGCGTCGTCCTCGGCGTGCTGACGACCCGCGAGAGGCACCTGTTCCGCTACTTCAAGAACCGCTGACGGCGTCGCGGGTGCGCCACCTTCTGCAGGGGGTGGGGTCTCGATACGCGCTGCGCGCTACTCGACCAGCATGTTGGCGCGCTGTCCCGCCAGTTCCTTGCGGGCTCCTCGACCAGCAAGGGTGCGGAAACGTTCACGCATGCTTGCCGCGCTGAGCCGATCATGCTGATCGAGTAGCCCGCGCAGCGGGCGTATCGAGATCCACCAGCGTCAGACGTCGAGTCTGCCGAGCCGGCCTGCTGAAGTCGGTGGGTCTCGATATGCCCCTGCGGGGCTACTCGACCAGCATGAGTGTGCGCCGTCGTGGGTGCGTCCGCCGGGGCGGATCGCTGGCGGCCTCGTGTCAGAGGCCGTGGGACGCCAGCCACGGGCGCAGCACGGCGAGGAACTCTTCGGGTCGCTCGACGCTGGGGAGGTGGGCCGCGTCCTCGAAGACGTGGGCGTCGGCGCCGGGCACGGTCGCCGAGAGGAAGGCGTGCACGGGGAGGGACTCGGAGACGTCGTGGGCGCCGACCATCGCCAGCGTCGGCACGGCGATGTCGACGACGCGGTCGTAGGCGGGCGGCTCGATCGCGGTCGGCCGCGGCTTCTCGCCCTCGTGGCCGGCGCGGCCGCGGGCGAGCTCTCGCACGGTCTCGACGAACGCGGGGTCCAGCGAGGCGGGATCGCGGTCGGGGCCGAACGCCCACAGCTCCGCCTCCATCCGCGCGACGCGCTCGTGGTCGCCGGCGGTCAGCACCGCGTCGATCTCGTCGAAGCGGCGGTCCTCCTCCTCGGTGAGGTCCGGGTACGGGAAGCCGCCGACGCCGGGGGCGATCAGCACCAGGCCGGTGACGCGGTCGGGGTGCTCGAGCGTGAGGTCGAGGACGAGCGAGCCGCCGCGCGAGCAGCCGATCACCGTCGCGCGCTCGACGCCGAGGTGCTCGAGCACGTCGAGGGCGTCCTGCCGCGGGTCGAACTCGACGTCGTCCGTCCGGGTCTCGCCGAAGCCGCGGGTGTCGTAGCGGATGACGAGGTGGTCCTCCGCGAGCGCGGGGACGACCGGGTCCCACATCCGCAGGTCGGTGATGCCCGCGTGCACGAGCAGGAGGGCGGGGGCGGAGGCGGGGCCGTCCGACTCCCAGTGCAGGGTCGCTCCGGGGACCTCGAGATGCGGCATGCGCCCACCGTAGGCCCGGCCCCGCGACGGGGCAACGGGCGGCGCCTCCTAGGCTGGACGCGGCGCGCCGACCCGCGCCGACGATCCCAGCCCGCGAGCCGCCCGGCTCCGCCGACGAGACGGAGGACGCCGTGGAGGGAGTGCTCACCGGGTTCGCGATCATCGGGACGGTCATCGCGGTCGGCTACCTGATCGCCCGGTTCGGCCTGGTGCCGCCCGAGGGCCGCGCCGTCCTCACCCGCATCGCCTTCTTCGTCACCACGCCGGCGCTGCTGTTCACGGTGCTCGCCCGCGCCGACGTCTCGGTGCTGTTCTCCTCCTTCCTCCTGGTGTCGCTGATCACGGTCGCGATCGTGGCGGTCCTCTATCTGGTCGCGTCGCGGCTGTTCTTCCGCCGGCCGGTGCCGGAGACGGTGATCGGCACCGCAGCCTCCTCCTACGTGAACGCCAACAACATCGGCCTGCCGGTCGCGATCTACGTGCTCGGCGACCCGCAGTGGGTCGCGCCGACCCTGCTCCTCCAGCTGCTGCTGCTCGCGCCGACGATCCTCACCGTGCTCGACGTCTCGACGAGCGGGCGCGCCTCCGTCACAGGCATCCTCACCCAGCCGCTGCGGAACCCGATGATCATCGCCTCGGCGCTCGGCCTCGTCGTCTCGGTCACGGGAGTGCAGCTCCCGGCGCCGCTGCTCGAGCCGTTCTCGATCATCGGCAACGCCTCGATCCCGCTGGTGCTGATGGCGTTCGGGATGTCGCTGCGCGGGCAGCGGCCGCTGGAGCCGGGGCCCGGGCGGATCGAGGTCGCCGTCGCCTCGCTGCTCAAGACCCTGGTGATGCCCGCGACCGCCTATCTGCTCGGCCGCTTCGCCTTCGCGCTCGACGCCGAGCACCTCTTCGCGGTGACCGTGACGGCGGCGCTGCCGACCGCGCAGAACATCTTCAACTTCGCCTCCCGCTACGACCGCGGCGTCGCCGTGGCGCGCGACACGGCCCTGGTGACCACCGTCACGGCGGTGCCCGTGCTCATCGCCGTGTCCCTCCTCCTGGGTTGACGACGGCGCGGATCGACCGCCGTCCGCGGGCGGGCTTCGCTTAGGCTCTCTCGAATGAGCACCACGACGACCTCCTCTCGCCGCGCCTCCGGCACCCCTCGCCGCAGCCGACGGGGCCTCTGGATCACCCTGACCGTCCTGCTGGTCCTCGTGATCGGCGCGGTCGTCGCCGCCTTCCTCGCGGTGCAGACCTACGAGAAGGCGATGACGGTGCGCGCCAAGCTCACCTCCGCCATCCCGCTGGTCTCGCAGGTCGCCGACCAGCTCACCGGCTTCGACACGGCGGGCGCGGAGTCGACCGCCGGCCAGATCGCCACGCTCACCGGCGAGGCGCGCGACGAGACCGACGACCCGGTGTGGCGGGTGATGGAGATCGTGCCCTTCCTCGGCCCGAACCTCTCCGCCGTGCGCGCCGCGACCGAGATCGCGGACGACGTCTCGGGCAAGATCGTCACCCCGCTCTCCTCCACCTCGCTCGACGTCCTCAAGCCGGTCGACGGCAAGGTCGACATCGCCGCGATCACGGCGCTCTCCGACAAGATCACCGTCGCCAAGGGCGTCGTCGACGAGGCACAGGCCCGCGTCGAGGGGATCGACCGGGGCGCGCTCGTGCCGCAGGTCGCCTCCGCGCTCGACGCGTTCGCCCCGCAGCTCGAGACGGCGACCAGCGCGATGGACCAGGTCCAGCCGATCACCGCGATCCTCCCGGACGCCCTCGGCGCCAGCGGACCGCGCAGCTACCTCGTGCTCTTCCAGAACCTCGCCGAGGCGCAGGCCCTGGGCGGCGGCGCCTCCTCGGTGATGCAGCTGAACGTCGACGGCGGCGCGATCACGGTCGGCACGCAGCAGTCGAGCCAGGACTTCCGCGGGCTGCAGTCGGTCACGGTCGACCAGAGTGCGCTGGACACCTTCGGCGGCAACCTCGCGACCACGTTCAACGTGTCCACCAGCCGCCCCGACTTCCCGACCGCGTCCTCGATCGCGACGCAGTTCTGGGCGCAGAAGTTCCCGGAGCAGAAGATCGACGGCGTGCTCGCGATCGATCCCATGGCGCTGCAGTACCTGCTCGCCTCGACCGGGCCGGTGACGCTCTCCGACGGCACCGAGCTGACCAGCGAGAACACCGTCTCGACGCTGCTCAACAAGGTCTACTTCCGCTACTCGGACGCGACCGTCGCCGACGCGACCGACGCGTTCTTCTCCGAGGCCAGCGCCACCGTCCTCGGCAAGATCCTCGGCGGCGACATGGAGCCGTCGAAGATGCTCCCCGCCGTGGTGAAGGCCGTCGGCGAGAGCCGGATCCTCGCCTACAGCACCGACCCGGACGAGCAGGCGCTGCTCGCGCCGACCCCGATCGCGGGCGTCCTGCCGACGGACAACGACGACACCTCGACCACCGGCGTGTTCTTCCAGGACGCGTCGATCGGCTCGAAGATGGACTACTACCTCGACACCGCGGTGACCCAGTCGAGCACGAACCGCTGCGCCGCCGGCGGCACCAGCTTCTCCACCCAGGTCACGCTGACGAACACCATCTCCGAGAAGGTCGCGCGCACGCTGCCCAAGTACGTGGCGGCGAACGGCGGGAACCGCTTCCCGCTCGGCGATTTCGTCACCAACGTCTACGTCTACGGCCCTCCCGGCACCACGACTTCGTCGGCGCAGGCCTCCTGGTCCGACCCGCTCGGCGGCGCGGCCAGTGTCCTCGAGCCGTCCGAGGACCTCGGGCGTCCGGTCGCGCGCGTGGCGGTCCAGCTCGCTCCCGGCGAGTCGACGACGGTGACGGTCGGCTTCACCGCCGCGGACGCCGCCGCGACCTTCGGCGAGCAGGCCGTCCGGGTCACGCCGATGATCAACAAGACCGAGGTCACTCTCGCGGACGACCCGACCTGCGCCGGCTGACCGGCGCTCCGGCCGCGGCTCCGCGCCGGCTCAGGCCAGCGCGGAGCCGGGGATCGAGCTGGTGACGAGCCAGGACGCGAGGAACGCGGTGCCGACGCAGAGCACGAAGGCGACGATCGGGATCCAGAACACCCGGCGGCCGACGAGGTAGCGGATGATCGTCACGCCCACGGCGATCAGCGTCAGGATCGGCGGGCCGATCAGGGCGAGCGAGACGCCCCAGTCGATCCGGTCGTAGTCGCAGGCGATGTTCTGCCCCTCGCACTGGCCGGGGAAGACGGCGAGGATCGCGGCGAGGTAGCCGAGCACCACGCAGAGCAGCCCGAGCGCGAGGCAGCCGAGGACCGAGAGCACCAGGTCCCAGCGACGGCGCAGCGGCTTCCCGGCGGCGAAGGTCTCGCGGACGGAGCGGTACGCCTCGGTGCGGAACTCGTCGTGCGCGCGGGCCACGGCGGGGCGGCTCGCGGCGGCGCGCTCCGCCGTGGAGGGGCGCCGCGGGGCCGAGGGGCGCTGGGCGCTCGAGGGCTGCTCGGCCCGGGCGCGCTTCTTCTTCGAGGAGGCCACGGTCAGAAGATCATCGGGCGGTCGTCGTCGAGCGAGGTGTCGAGGTCGAGATCGACCACGACCGGCACGTGGTCGCTCGGGGCGTCGCCCTTGCGCTCGTTCCGGTGGATCGAGGCGCCGGTCACCAGGTCGCCGAAGGCGCGCGAGCCGAGCACGAAGTCGATCCGCAGGCCCTCGTTGCGCGGGAAGCGCAGCTGCTTGTAGTCCCAGTAGGTGTAGCCCTCGGGGACGAGCGGGCGCACGACGTCGTGCAGGCCGGCGGCGGTGAAGGCCTCGAAGGCCGCGCGCTCCTCGGGGGAGACGTGGGTGGAGCCGGGGCCGAGCGTCGGGTCGCCGACGTCGCTGTCGAGCGGGGCGACGTTCCAGTCGCCGACCAGCGCGAGCGGCAGGTCGGGCTCGGCCGCGAGCCAGGCGCGGGTGCTCGCCTCGAGGGCCGCGAACCACTCGAGCTTGTAGTGCCAGTGCGGGTCGCCGACCGCGCGGCCGTTGGGGACGTAGAGGCTCCAGACCCGCACGCCGTCGACGGTCGCGCCGATCGCGCGCGCTTCGAGCGGGAAGGAGCCGTCCGCCGCGGGCTCCTTGGCGAAGCCGGGCATCCCGGGGAACCCGACCTGGACGTCCTCCATCGGCAGGCGGGAGGCGATGCCGACGCCGTTCCACTGGCTGAGGCCGACCATCTCGACGTGGTAGCCCGCCTGGGCGAAGGCCTCGTGCGGGAACTGCTCGGGCTTGCACTTGAGCTCCTGCATGGCCAGCACGTCGACGTCCTCGCGCACGAGCCAGTCGACGACGCGGCCGGTGCGGGCCCGGATGGAGTTCACGTTCCAGGTGGCGATGCGCATTCCGGAAGTCTAGGAGCCGCCGCCGACAGCTTCCCCGCACGGGGGCCGGGCGCGCGGTCTCCTCCTGCCGACCGATTGCGGAACCGGTGTCGGTGGTCGATGGTTGTCTTGCGCCGTCCCTGAAGCGGCCGCTCCTCCGCGCCGCTCGGCCCGAGCCCCGAAGCTCCGGCCGTCCCCGTGCTCGGCCGATCCGCCTCTCGCGGACCCGGCCGCCCTCTCCCACCCCGCCTCGACCGGAGGACCCATGATCCTGCTCCGTCTCGCGTCCTCGTACGCGAAGCCCTACTCCCGGTCGATCGCGGCGGTCGTGGTGCTCCAGCTGATCGCGACCCTCGCGGCGCTCTACCTGCCGAGCCTCAACGCCGAGATCATCGACCAGGGCATCGGCCAGGGGGACACCGACTTCATCTGGGCCACCGGCATGACGATGCTCATGGTCTGCCTGGTCCAGGTCGCCGCGGCGATCGGCGGCGTCTACTTCGGTGCGCGCACCGCGATGGCCGTCGGCCGCGACCTGCGCCGCGACGTCTACCGCCGGGTCGACTCGCTGAGCGGGCTCGAGGTCGGCCGCTTCGGCACCGCCACCCTGATCACCCGCGGCACGAACGACGTGCAGCAGGTGCAGATGCTCGTGCTGATGACGCTCAACTTCATGGTCTCGACGCCGATCATGTGCATCGGCGGGATCGTCTTCGCCCTGCGCGAGGACGCCGGGCTCTCCTGGCTCGTCTGGGTCTCGGTGCCCGTGCTCTTCGTCGTCGTCGGCGTCCTGGTCTTCCTGCTGCTGCCGCTGTTCCGCCTGATGCAGGACCGCATCGACGGGATCAACGGGGTGCTGCGCGAGCAGATCACCGGCATCCGCGTGGTCCGCGCCTTCGTCCGCGAGCCGTTCGAGTCCGAGCGCTACCGCCGCTCGAACGAGGCGATCACCGAGGTGTCGATCAAGGTCGGCAACATCTTCGTGCTGATGTTCCCGGCGATCATGATGATCCTGCACCTCGCCACGGCCGCCGTGCTCTGGTTTGGCGGGCACCGGGTCGACGCGGGTCAGATGCAGATCGGCTCGCTGACCGCGTTCCTCCAGTACCTGCTGCAGATCCTCACCGCCGTGATGATGGGCGTCTTCATGGTGATGATGATCCCGCGCGCCGTGGTCTGCTCCGAGCGCATCCAGGAGGTCCTCGACACCCGGACCAGCCTCACCACGCCGACCGGCGGCGTCGAGGCGCCGACCGTCGGCCGCGTCGAGTTCTCCGGCGTGGTCTTCGGCTACCCCGGCGCCGAGCGCCCCGTGCTCTCGCAGCTCGACCTCGTCGCCGAGCCCGGCCGGACGACCGCGATCGTCGGCTCGACCGGCGCGGGCAAGACGACCCTGCTCGGCCTCGTGCCGCGGCTGTTCGACCCGCAGGAGGGCTCGGTCGCCATCGACGGCGTGCCCGTCTCCTCACTCGACCGCGCGCAGCTCGCGAAGGTCGTCGGGCTCGTCCCGCAGCGGCCGTACCTGTTCTCGGGCACCATCGCCTCCAACCTCCGCTTCGGCCGGCCCGATGCGACGGACGCCGAGCTCTGGGAGGCGCTGCGCATCGCCCAGGGCGAGGACTTCGTCCGCGCGAAGGAGCGCGGGCTCGACGAGCCGGTCTCGCAGGGTGGCACCAACGTCTCCGGCGGGCAGCGGCAGCGGCTCTGCATCGCTCGGGCGCTCGTCGCGAAGCCGCGCGTCTACCTCTTCGACGACTCCTTCTCGGCGCTCGACGTCGCGACCGATGCGCGCCTGCGGGAGTCCCTCGCCGAGGCGACCACCGACGCGACCGTGATCATCGTCGCCCAGCGCGTGTCGACCATCCGGAACGCCGACCAGATCGTCGTGCTCGACGCGGGCCGCATCGTCGGCCGCGGCACGCACGACGAGCTCGTCGAGACGAACGCGACCTACCGCGAGATCGTCGAATCCCAGCTGAGCGTGGAAGGGGTGGCCTGAGATGGCCCGCGCACGCGACACCGAGACCCAGGCGGCGCCGGTCGCCGAGACCTCCGAGCTCGAGCCCGAGTTCGAGCCCGGCGAGGGCGACGGCGGCATGTTCGGCGACGGCCCGCCCGCCCGGAAGGCGCAGAACTTCTGGCCCTCCGCCAAGCGGTTGTTCAGCCTGCTCGGGCCCGAGCGCGCCCGGATGATCCTCGTCGTCGCGCTCGTGTCCGCGTCGGTCGTGCTCACCGTCATCGCGCCGAAGATCCTCGGCCAGGCGATGGACACCATCTTCAACGGCGTGATCGGCTCGCAGCTGCCGGCCGGCGTCCCGCTCGAGCAGATCATCGCGCAGCAGCGGGCCGAGGGCAACGGCACCTTCGCCGACATGCTCTCCAAGACCGCGATCGTGCCCGGCGAGGGCATCGACTTCACCGTGCTCGGGCGACTGATCATCATCGTGCTGCTGATGTACGTCGTCGCGTCGGTGCTGATGTGGGCCCAGGGCTACATCCTCAACGGCCTCGTGATGCGGGTCGTCTTCGGCCTGCGCCAGGACATCGAGGCGAAGATCAACCGCCTCCCGCTGCGCTTCTTCGACACCCGGCAGCGCGGCGACGTGATGTCGCGGGTGACCAACGACGTGGACAACATCCAGACCGCGCTGCAGCAGGCCTTCTCGCAGCTCGTCCAGTCGGTGCTCACCATCATCGGCATCGCCGTGATGATGTTCATCGTCTCCTGGCAGCTCGCGCTGATCGCCCTGGTCTCGATCCCGCTGTCCGCCGTGATCGCCGGCGTCATCGGCGCCCGCTCGCAGAAGCTCTTCGCCGCGCAGTGGAAGAACACCGGCGCGCTGAACGGCCACATCGAGGAGACCTTCTCCGGCCTCGAGATCGTGCGCACCTTCGGCCGCGACCGCGAGATGCTCGAGGAGTTCGACCGCCGGAACGACGCGCTGTACTCGGCCTCGTTCGGCGCCCAGTTCGTCTCGGGCATGATCATGCCGGCGATGACCTTCGTGTCCTACCTCTCCTACGTGCTGATCGCGGTGGTCGGCGGACTGCGGGTCGCCTCGGGCCAGCTGACCCTCGGCGACGCGACCGCGTTCATCCAGTACTCGCGTGAGTTCACCCAGCCGGTGACCCAGCTCGCGAGCATGGCGAACATGCTGCAGTCGGGCGTCGCCTCGGCCGAGCGCACCTTCGAGCTGCTCGACGCGGACGAGCAGGAGCCGGAGACCGCGGTCGACTCGCTGCCCGAGCGCACCGACGGCCACGTCGAGTTCCAGGACGTCTCCTTCTCCTACGACCCGGAGCAGCCGCTGATCGAGGGACTGACCTTCTCGGCCCAGCCGGGCCAGACGGTCGCGATCGTCGGTCCGACCGGCGCCGGCAAGACCACGCTGGTCAACCTGGTGATGCGCTTCTACGAGCTCACGGGCGGGCGGATCCTGCTCGACGGCGTCGACATCACCCGGATCGGCCGCGGCGACCTGCGCTCGCGGGTCGGCATGGTGCTCCAGGACGCCTGGCTGTTCCAGGGCACGATCCGCGAGAACATCCGCTACGGCCGCCTCGACGCGACCGACGAGGAGATCGTCGACGCCGCGCGGGCGACGATGGTCGACCGCTTCGTGCAGCAGCTCCCCGACGGCTACGACACGGTGCTCGACGCCGAGGGCGGCAGCGTCTCGGCCGGTGAGCGCCAGCTGATCACGATCGCCCGCGCGTTCCTCGCCAACCCGTCGCTGCTCATCCTCGACGAGGCGACCTCCTCGGTCGACACCCGCACCGAGCTGCTCGTCCAGCACGCGATGGCGGCGCTGCGCACCGACCGCACCTCGTTCGTCATCGCGCACCGCCTCTCCACGATCCGGGACGCCGACACGATCCTGGTGATGGAGGCCGGCCGCATCGTCGAGCAGGGTGCTCACGAGGCGCTGCTCCAGCGCCGCGGCGCGTACTACGACCTCTACATGACCCAGTTCCGCGGGGGAGCCGAGGAGGGACAGGGCGAGAAGGCCGGTGCGACGCGCGCGGGCGGGGCCGAGTCCGCGCCGTAGGCGTGCCCCGTAGAGTAGGCGCGTGACCGACGCACGCCAGCAGCTCATCGAGTACATCGGCTCCGACGCCGTCTTCCACGGGGACTTCACCCTGACGAGCGGCAAGAAGGCGAGCTACTACGTCGACCTGCGCCGCGTCAGCCTCGACCACCGGGTCGCGCCGCTCATCGGCGACGTGATGCTCGACCTGATCGCCCCGATCGAGCGCGTCGACGCCGTCGGCGGTCTGACGATGGGCGCCGACCCGATCGCATCCGCGATCCTGCACCGCGGCGTCCTCCGCGGACTCGAGTACGACGCCTTCGTCGTGCGCAAGGCGCCCAAGGACCACGGCCGCGGCCGCCAGGTCGAGGGCCCGGACCTCGCAGGCAAGCGCGTCGTCGTCGTCGAGGACACCTCCACCACCGGCGGCTCCCCGCTCGCCGCGATCGAGGCCCTGCTGAAGGTCGGCGCCGAGATCGCCGGAGTCGCCGTCGTCGTCGACCGCGCGACCGGGGCCCGCGAGATCATCGAGGGCGCCGGCTACCCCTACTTCGCCGCGATCGGGCTGGCCGACCTCGGGCTGAGCTGATGGTGGACGACGACGGCCGCGAGCGCGGCGACCAGCCCGACGGCGGGCGTGACGAGCAGCCCGAGCGCCGCGCCGGCGGCAGCGAGTGGCTCCTCGAGCAGCTGAGCGGCGGCCGCCTGAAGAGCATCTTCGACGCCCCGCGCACCCCTGCGCCCGAGGCGGCACCCGCGAGCGAAGCCGCGACTGAGGCCGCGCCCGCCGAGGAGGAGCAGCCCGCGGAGACGCAGGACCCGACCGAGGCCGAGCAGGCCGCCGAGGACGAGCGCCCCCTCGACGCCGAGCAGGCCGTCGAGGTCGAGCAGGCCGTCGTCGAGCAGTCGGTGGACGTCGAGCGCCGCGCCGGTTCCGAACCGCCCGTCGGCACCGAGCAGGCCGACGAGACCGAGCCGCTCGACGAGACCGAGCGGGCCGACCGGCCTGAGCAGGCCGGCGAGACCGAGCAGGTCGCAGCTGCCGAGCGCCCCGTCGACGCCGAGCAGGCCGAGCAGTCCGTCGAGGTCGAGCGTCCCGTCGAGGTCGAGCGACCCGTCGAGCCCGAGCAGCGCGTCGATTCCGAGCAGCAGGCCGACGTCGAGCAGCCGGTCGATGCCGTGCGACCCGTCGAGACCGAGCCGGGCTCCGCTCCTGAGACCGTCGTCCGGCCGGACTCCGCGCCAGCACCGCTGAGCACGGACGCGGGGCTCACGGAGGACGACGCTCAGCCCGTGGAACCCGCGACCGATCCCGAGGCCGACGCCGCCTCCGCGCGCCGCGACATCTGGGCCGCCTTCACCGCGCCCCGGTCGAGGCCGGCAGCGGACGACTCGACCGCCTCGGAGTCCGCTCCCGAGCGAGCGGTCACGCCCTCTCCGCGCTTCCCGCTCGGCCCGGTGGTTCCGCAGTCGCCGGCCGCCCCGGGTCCCGTCACGGCTCCCGCGCCGGAGTCGCCCGTCGCGCCGGCCGAGCCCGCGCCCGCCGCGCCCGTCCTGCCCGCGACACCCCCGATCGACGATCTGCCGACCGCGCCTCCGGCGCTCCGCGAGCGAGGGCGCCGCTCCGAGGCTCGCCGCGACCGGCCCGAGGGTGCGACCGAGCCCGAGCCGCGCGAGCCCGCGGCGCCCACCGTGTACCAGTGGCCCGACCCCCGCGGCGGCTGGGACGCACCGCCGGTGTGGGAGGACGTCGTCGCCCCGCGCGACGAGCCCGAGGACGACGGCGGCGACGAGGAGCTCTGGCGCGAGACCGCCGGCGCCTACGCCTGGAACCTCGAGCCGGACGACGACGGCACCGCCTCCGGAGAGCCGACCGCCGAGCCGACCACCGGTGCCGAGGGGACGTCCGGCGAGGACGAGCCCGCCGCCCCGGCCGTCGCGCCGTTCAGCACTCCTGCCCGCGCGCACGTCAACGCCGCCAAGCGCTCGACCCGCAAGCCCCGCAGCGAGAGGCCCCGCGCCGAGAAGCCCCGTGGCGAGAGGCCCCGTGCCGAGAAGCCCGCGACGTCGCCGACCCCCGCTCCCGTCCCCTCCGTCACGAGCGTCGGCGCGCCCGGCCCCGACCGCGCCCGCAGCCGTCGGCGCCTGCTGATCGGCCTGATCGCCGTCGGCGTCGTGCTCCTGCTCGGCGCGATCCTCGCCATCGGGATCGCCGTCGGCTCGAACGGCGATCAGGAGGCGGCGCCGGCCCCGGCCGCGACGACCGCCGCTCCGTCCGAGCCGAGTGCGACGCCCACCAGCGCGCCCACCGCCGCCCTGCCCATCGTCGGCCCGCTGCCGGCCGGCAGCTACGCCTGGACCGCGCTGCTGGGCGGCGAGTGCCTGCAGCCGTTCGACACGGTCTGGGCCGAGCAGTTCACGGTCGTCGACTGCGCCACCGCCCACACCGGCGAGATGGTCGCGACCGGTGAGCTGACCGACGCGACCTTCCCGGGCCAGGACGCGCTCGCCGTCTCGGTCTCCTCGCTCTGCCAGGCGCAGGGCGTCGTCGACATCGCCGGTGCCGAGGCGTACGGCGACGTGCAGGTGTCCGCCTCCTTCCCGGTGACCCAGGAGCAGTGGGACGCCGGCGAGCGCAGCTACTACTGCTTCGTCGACCGCGCCGGCGGCGGCGACATGCTCGGCTCGGTCGACGGCACCCCGTCGGCCTAGGCCGGGCGGCGCGCGACGTGGACGAGGCCGGGCCCTCCGCCTCCCCCGAGGCGACGACGAACGGCGTGGGGCCGTGGGTCGGTCCGCGGCCCGACGACGACCGCCTCGACCCCGAGCTGCTCGAGCGCGGCGACTCCCGCAACGTGATCGACCGCTTCCGCTACTGGCGGATGGACGCGATCGTCGCCGAGCTCGACGCGACGCGGCACCCCTTCCACGTCGCCATCGAGAACTGGCAGCACGACATGAACATCGGCTCGATCGTGCGCAGCGCCAATGCGTTCGGCGCCGAGAGCGTGCACATCGTCGGCCGCCGGCGCTGGAACAAGCGTGGCGCGATGGTCACCGACCGCTACCAGCACGTGCAGCACCACGAGACCGTCGCCGACCTCGCCCGCTGGGCCGCGGCGGAGGACGTGCCCTTGCTCGCGATCGACAACGTGCCCGGCTGCGTGCCGATCGAGACATTCGCGCTGCCGGAGCGCTGCGTGCTGCTGTTCGGGCAGGAGGGGCCGGGCCTCTCGGAGGAGGCGATCGCCGCCTCCGTCGCCGTGCTCGAGATCTCGCAGTTCGGCTCGACCCGCTCGATCAACGCCTCGGCCGCCGCCGCCGTCGCGATGCACGCCTGGATCCTCCAGCACGTCCGCTTCTGACCAGCCGGGCGCCCCCCTCCCCCTCCCACACTCCAAAAGTTGCGGTACTCGCGCTCGACTACCGCAACTTCGGAGGAGTGGCAGCGGGGCCCGCCGACTGCTGCGCCGCGAGTACGCAGAAGTTGCGGTATTCGCGCGTCGCTCCCGCAACTTTTGAGGAGTGGGAGTGCCGTCTCCCGGGTGGTCCCCGGCGGGTCCGCAGAAGTTGCGGTACTCGCGTGCGACTACCGCAGCTTCTGGAGTGTGGGCAGTTCGGGTGGGAGGAGCGACGGGGCCGGGGCGGCGGTCAGAGGATCTGGTCGTCGGGCGGGAACTCGGTCTCGTACGGGTCGGTGGAGAGCAGCTCGTGCACGCCGGTCAGCACCTCGTCGGGGCGGAACGGGTAGCGGTCCATCTCGGCGCGGTCGCTGATGCCGGTGAGGACGAGGACGGTGTGCAGGCCGGCCTCGATGCCGGCGACGATGTCGGTGTCCATCCGGTCGCCGATCATGCCGGTGTTCTCGCTGTGCGCGCCGATCTTGTTCATCGCCGAGCGGAACATCATCGGGTTCGGCTTGCCGACCACGTACGGGTCCTTGCCGGTGGCCTTCGTGATCAGGGCGGCGATCGCGCCCGTCGCGGGCATGACGCCCTCGGCGCTCGGGCCGGTCGCGTCGGGGTTGGTCACGATGAAGCGGGCGCCGCCGACGATCAGGCGGATCGCCTTCGTGATCGCCTCGAAGCTGTAGTTGCGGGTCTCGCCGACGACGACGTAGTCGGGCGCTGTCTCGGTCATGATGAAGCCGGCCTCGTGCAGGGCCGTGGTGATGCCGGCCTCGCCGATCACGAAGGCGCTGCCGCCCGGCATCTGCGAGGCGCAGAAGTCGGCGGTCGCGAGGGCGCTCGTCCAGATCCGCTCCTCCGGGACGTGCAGCCCCGACGCCCGCAGCCTGGCCGCGAGATCGCGCGGGGTGAAGATCGAGTTGTTGGTGAGCACCAGGAACGGGGTGCCCGCGTCCGTCCACTCCTGGATGAGCTCGGGCGCGCCGGGGAGCGCCTGGTTCTCGTGCACCAGCACGCCGTCCATGTCCGTGAGCCAGGCCTCGACCTCGCTGCGCTTCGTCGCCATGGGGTCGATGCTATCGGCGCAGCCCGGACGGGGGAGTCGACGGGCTGCCCCGGAGCGGCACAGCGGGAGCGGGTTACCCTGAGGACATGAATGGCGAGAACCTGCTGGGCCCCGAACCGACCCTCCTCCCGGACGAGCCCGCGATCACCGCGGCCCTCGCCAAGCACGCGAACCCGGGAGCCGTCGAGTTCGCCGCGCTCGCGGCCGCCCACCCGCGCTCGCCGCTGGCCTGGGCCCTCCTCGCGGACAGCGTCTGGGGGATCGACGCCGCGCTGCCGTCCTACGCCTACGCGCGCGTCGGCTACCACCGTGGCCTCGACCTGCTCCGCACCGCCGGCTGGCGCGGCCAGGGCCCGATCCCGTGGCGCCACGGCCCCAACCGCGGCTTCCTCCTCGCGCTCTACGCGCTCCGCCGCGCCGCCGAGTCGATCGGTGAGACCGACGAGGTCGCCCGTCTCACCGGCTTCCTCGAGCAGGCCGACCCCGCCGCGATCCCCGAGATCGAGCGCTACCACGAGGACGCGCTGCCCCCTACGGCAGCGATCGTCATCCTCGGCGCCGACTGATCGCCGTCCGGCCGTGGCGCTCGCGGCGTTGTCGTCGGTCGCCGTAGCTCCGCTACGCCTCCCTCCTCCGCCTTGCGATCACCGCGACCGGACGACGATCAGGCCGAGGCGGTGCAGGGTTGCCACCCCCGCCGCATGCTGGTCGAGTAGGCCCGGAGGGGCGTATCGAGACCCGCCGTCGTTCGGTGGGTGGATCTCGATACGCCCTCTGCGAGGGCTACTCGATCAGCATGCAAGGGATCCGCTTCGCGGGCCGCTCGATCCGCATGAAAGGGACCCGCTGCGCGGGCCAATTGATCAGCAGGAAAGGGACCCGCTCCGCGGGCGGATCGATCAGCAGGTGGGCGCCCGCTCTGCGGGCTCCTCGGGCGTGCCGCTCGGTCAGCGAGACGAGCCGGCGTCCGCAGGCGCGGCGCGGCGGCGGAGGAGCAGGACCGTCGCGAGGGTCAGCAGGGCGCCCAGCGCCGCAGCGGCGGCGGTGACCAGGAAGCCGGACTGCGGGCCGAGGGCCTCGACGGCCAGGCCGCTCAGGGTGGAGCCGGCGGTGGCGCCGAGGGCGATGCCGGTCGGCGGCCAGGCGAGGGCCTCGGTGAGGCGGCTGCGCGGGGCGATCGACTCGACGAGGCTCGAGCCGGTGATCAGCAGCGGCGACGTCGCGAGGCCGGCGATGAACGCCAGCGCGATCAGCGCGGGCAGCGAGCCGGCCAGCACGACCACCGGCACGACCACTCCGAAGACGGCGCCCGCCACCAGGAACCTCGAGCGCGGACCGCCGGGCAGGCGCGCGGCACCCACGACCACTCCGGTCAGCACGCTGCCGATGCTGTACGCCGAGAGCAGCAGCCCCGAGGCGGCTCCCGCCCCGGACGCCTCCGCGGTCGCGATCGCCGCGACGTTGAACGAGCCGAAGACCCCGCCGATGGTCGCGAAGACCGCGACGATGCCGACGAGGCCGAGCGGCAGCCGCTCCCGTGCGGGCGACGCGGCCGAGCGCACCGGAGCGAGCGCCGGCTGCGTCCCCGTCTGCACGAGCAGTGCGACGCCGCCGGCCACGCCGATCCCGAGGCCGACCAGGACGCCGGCCGCCGGGTGCACGAGCGAGGCCAGCAGGGTGACGATCGGCGGCGCGACCACGAAGGCCGCCTCGTCCGCCACCGACTCGACGGAGTACGCGGTGTGCCGGAGCCCCGGGTCCGACGTCGCGGCGCTCCAGCGCGAGCGCACGGCCGAGCCGACGTCGAGGACGGCCGCACCGGCGAGGATGCCGAGCGCGAACCAGGTCCAGACAGGAGCGCCCAGCAGCACGGCGGCGACGAGCCCGAGCGAGGCGGCGACGAGGACCGGGAGCGACAGGGCGAGCGCCCGCCGCTGCCCCCAGCGGTCCATCACCCGCGACCAGAGCGGCCCGGTCACGGCGAGGGCGAGGGTCAGCGCGCCGGAGACCGCGCCGCCGAGCGCGTAGCTGCCCGACTGCGCCGACACGAGGACGAGCACCCCGATCGCGAGGCTGCCCTTGGGGAAGCGGCCGAGCCAGCCGGCCGAGGAGAAGGCGAGCGATCCCGGGAGGGCGAACGCCCGCGCGTACCTCCCGGTCGCACGGCTCAGAGCGGAGGTCGAGGTGGTCGTGGGGTCTGGCATGGTCGGATCCGATTCCGGTCGTTCCGACGGCGGAGACTGCTCCACTGGCTGGACGGACGACAGGACGAGCCTACGCGGGCGCTACCTCCGCGGGCACAATGGAGAGCGTGGATGCCGCTGCGCTCGAGTCCTTCCTCGCCGACCTGCCGGGAGCAGGCGCGAGCTTCCCCTTCGGCCCGGACATCCGGGTGTGGAAGGTCGAGGGCAAGGTCTTCGCGCTCGAGAGCGAGCGATTCGGCCGGCCCGTCGTCAGCGTCAAGGCGCTGCCCGAGAACGTCGTGCACCTCGTCGCGGGCGTCGACGGCATCGAGCCGGGCTACCACCTCAACAAGAAGCACTGGGTGACCGTCGACGCCGGCGGCCGGGTCGAGGAGGGCCTCGTGCAGGAGCTGCTGGCGGAGTCGCACGCGATCATCGTCGCGAAGCTGCCGCGCCGCCTCCGCCTCGCCCTCGACGGCACCGCCACCGGCTCCCTCAGCGAGGACGCCTGACCCGAGCCCGGCCCTCCCCGCGAGATGTCACTTGTGACGGACTTTCGCGGCGTGTCGCGCTCACAAGTGGCATCTCGCGGGGCGCGACGGGGCGCGCGACCTACAGGCCGTAGGAGCGGAGGTACGCCGCGGTGTCGTGCCAGCCCTCGACGGCGAAGGTCTCGACGCCCATCGCCTTGACGGGGTAGTCGTTGCCGTCGGGGTCGAGGCGGTCGCCGACGAAGATCATCTCGTCGAGGGGGATGCCGGTGAGCTCGGTGAGCTTGTTCATCCCGTAGGCCTTGTCGATGCCCTTGCGGGTGATGTCGACCGAGGTGGAGCCGCCGGAGCGGACCTCGAGGTCGGGCAGCACGGCCTGGACGGCCTCGCGGAGGGTGTTCTTCTTCTCGCCGGTCGGGTCCCAGGCCTGCTTCACCGGGACGGGAGCGGCCTGGCCGAGGGCGGAGAAGGTGATCTGCGAGTCGCGGTCCTCGAGGATCGGGCCCCAGGTCTCGGACTCCCAGTAGCCGAGCTCCTTGGCCTTCTCCTCGACGGCGGCCAGTGCGCGGGACTTCTCGTCCTCGGTGAGGTTCTCGGCGTAGATCTGCGCCCAGTCGCCGTTCTCGTAGCGGTAGTACTGCGTGCCGCAGGTGGGCATCAGGTGCAGCTTCGCCAGCACGGCGGGGTCGGCGCCCTCGAGGCGGTCGAGCACCTGCATCCGGAACTGGCCGATCTGGCCGCCGGAGATGATGCACACCTCGGTCGCCTGCAGCAGCTTGACGAAGAGGTCGGCCATCACCGGGTCCACGGGGGACTTCGAGGCGGCGAGGGTGTCGTCGAGGTCGAAGGCCATCAGGCGGGGCAGGGTGCTCATGGAACTCGTTTCACGGTCTGCGGACAGGGCGGTAGGGACGGGGTGGCGCGGCGCGCGCGGTATCGAGGATACGGGGCGGTGCAGCCGGAGCGCGGGAACTGCGGGCGCAGACTGGGGCGATGAGCCTCTCGCGCACGATCGCCCGCGTCCTCCTGGGCCTCGTGCTCGTGTTCGCGGGGACGGGGCACCTGACCTTCGCGCGGCGGTCCTTCCAGGCGCAGGTTCCGCCGTGGCTGCCGTTCGATGCGGACTTCGTCGTCCTGGCATCCGGTGTCGTCGAGATCGCGCTCGGGCTCGCGCTCCTGCTGCTGCGGCGCCGGCGGGTGCTGGTGGGGATCGTCGTCGCCGCCTTCTTCGTCGCGGTGTTCCCCGGGAACGTCTCGCAGCTCGTCACCCGGACTCCGGCCTTCGGCCTCGAGACCGACGCGGCCCGGGCGATCCGGCTGGTCTTCCAGCCGCTGCTCGTGCTCTGGGCGCTGTGGTCCACGGGCGTGCTCGCGGCCTGGAACGCCAGACGGCGCCGCCCTCGGGAGTGAGGGCGGCGCCGTCCGGTCGTGCGGGTGATGCTGGCGGCTACTCCGAGTGCGAGGCGGAGCGGCGGCGGCGGAGCACCGTCAGCGCGATGCCGGCGAGCAGCAGCAGGGCCGCGCCTCCTGCGTAGGAGGCCGCGTCGACGCCGGTGTTCGCGAGCGGTCCGGAGTGCGAGCCCCCGGCGACGGGGACGGGCGTGGCGGAGGGCAGCGGCACCGGGGTGGCCGTCGGCTGCTCGGTCGGCTCGGGCTGGCCGGGCGCGGGCTGGCCGGGCGCGGGCGTGCCGGGCGTGCCGGGCGTGCCGGGCTCGGCCGGGACCTCGGCCGCGACCGACGTCAGCGACCAGTTCTGGTCGAAGAAGTCCGCCTGGTCGATCACGCCGCGCGCGCTCGCCCAGTCGATCAGCAGCTGCCGGATCTCGAGCCGCTCGTCGTAGACGAGGGGAGCTGCGGCGACGGCCGGGTAGGCCCCGCCACCGCTCTGCCGGTAGTTGTTGACGGCCAGCACGAAGCGGTCGTCGTCCGCGACGGGGGTGCCGTCGAGCTGCGTCAGGTCGCGGATCCGCGAGCCGGCCGGCTGCGAGATGTCGATGACGTAGTCGAGCCCGGAGAGCGCGTCGTAGTTGTAGTCCGGGATGCCCGTGGGGCGGTCCGCGGTGATCGCGTTCGTGCCGGTGGCCGGGTCGAACGGAGCGCCCGGGGCGACCTGGTTGAAGTAGCGGGCCGAGTACTCGAGATAGTCGCGCACCTCCGCGCCCGTCATCTCGACGCCCCGGAGGGTGTTCTCGTAGATGTAGAGACCGGCGATGTCGCGGATGGTGACCTGCCCCTTCGGGAAGACCGCGGTGCGCGAGAACGGCGACGCCTGCGAGATGACCGGGACGTCGGCCCACTCCGTGCCCTCGAGCGCGGCGTCGACCGTCTCGGCCTGGACGTTGTTGATGAAGTCGATGATCGGGGTGTCCTCGTAGCGCGAGGTCTCGGCCGAGAGCTCCTCGAGCGACTCCGCCACGGGGGTGTTCACGTACTCGATCGTCGTCGCGTGTTGCTCGGCGAGGGCGTCGACCACGGCGGTCGACTCCTCGGCGATGTCGCGCGCGTAGACCGGGGTGACGACGGGCGCGCTGCCCTCGGTCCAGTCGACCTGCAGGTCACCCGCGGCGTCCTTCACCAGGTTCAGGGTCACCTCGGTGAGCCCCTGCGCCCAGAAGGACGGCTGGGTGACGAGGACCTGCTCGCCGGCGACGTTCGTGTAGAGCGTCTCGGGGACGTCCTGGTGGCTGTGGCCGGCGACGACCACGTCGATGCCGGGGACCTGCGTTGCGATGTTGTTGACGACGTCCTCGTTGAGGTCGGCCGGGTCGTACTCGGCGTCCGGGACGGTGCCCTGGCCGGTGTGCGCGAGGACGACGACCACGTCGGCCTCGGCCTGGACCTTCGGGACCCACTCCTTCGCGGTCTCGACCATGTCGCGGAACTCGAGCACGCCGTCGACGTACTGCTTGTCCCAGACGCGGACGCCCGGGGTGACCAGGCCGAGCACGCCGACCCGCACGGTCTCGCCGTCGATCTCGCGCTCGATCACGGTGTACGGCTTCTGGTAGGGATCGCCGGTCGCGACGTCGACGACGTTCGCGCCGAGCAGCGGGGCGTTCAGATCGCCCTCGTAGGCGCTGAGCATGTCGAGGCCGTAGTTGAACTCGTGGTTGCCGACGACCTGCGCGTCGTAGCCGATGGTGTTGAACGCGGTGGCCATCGGGTGCGTCGTCTCGCCCGAGAGGACGCCCGCGGCGCCGTCGCCGAGGCCGTAGTAGTAGGTCAGGGGCGTGCCCTGGATCGCATCACCGTTGTCGAAGACGAGGACGGAGTCGTCGCCCTTCTCGGCGCGGAGGCGGTCGACCTCGGTCGCGACGCGGGTGAGGCCCAGCGTGTCCTCGCCCTCGTAGGGCGCGTTCGCGAAGTAGTCCCAGTTGTAGACGTGCCCGTGCGTGTCGGTCGTCGACACCAGGGTGAGCTCGACGCCGTCGTCGAGGGGGGCCGCGCTCGCGAGGGGAGCGGCGGTGGCCGCCCCGAGCGCGACGACGGCGAGGAGGCTTGCGGCGCGGAGTGTGCGCATCGGTTTCCTGTTCGCGTGATCGGTGGAGTGTGAACGAGTTCGAATCTATGCGCCACGTGTGAACGCGTCGTTACGGGTTCGAGAGCATCGCTCGGCTATCGGTCGGCGTCGGCATCCGGGCCCGTGCGCACGAGCCGCAGAAGGGGCCCCTCCGCTAGAATCGATCGGCTGGTCGCGCTGCTGCGCCAACGGATGCCCCGCCGGCCGCCGAGGCTCGCCCTCGAGATCGAGTGCACGCCCCACGACTCCGCTCCCACCCGCGAAGGACACGCCATGCCAGCAATCGTCATCACCGGCGCCCAGTGGGGCGACGAGGGCAAGGGACGCGCGACCGACCTGCTCGGCAGCCGCGTCGACTACGTCGTCAAGTTCAACGGCGGCAACAACGCCGGGCACACGGTCGTCGTCGGCGACGAGAAGTATGCGCTGCACCTGCTGCCCTCGGGCATCCTGACGCCGGGCGTCGTCCCCGTCATCGCGAACGGCGTCGTCGTCGACATCGAGGTGCTCTTCCACGAGCTCGAGGCGCTGAGCGCCCGCGGCGTCGACGTGTCGAAGCTGCTCGTCAGCGCCAACGCGCACGTGATCACCAGCTACCACCGCACCCTCGACAAGGTGACGGAGCGCTTCCTCGGCAAGCGCCAGATCGGCACCACCGGCCGCGGCATCGGCCCGGCCTACGCCGACAAGATCAACCGCGTCGGCATCCGGATCCAGGACCTCTTCGACGAGAACATCCTCCGCCAGAAGGTCGAGGGCGCCCTCGACCAGAAGAACCACCTGCTGGTGAAGGTCTACAACCGCCGCGCGATCCTGGTCGAGCAGGTCATGGAGGACCTGCTGCAGTACACGGAGCGCCTGCGCCCGATGGTCGCGGACACCTCGCTGGTGCTCGCCCGGGCCCTCGACGCGGGCAAGACCGTGCTCTTCGAGGCCGGCCAGGCCACGATGCTCGACGTCGACCACGGCACCTACCCGTTCGTCACCTCCTCCAACGCGACCTCGGGCGGCGCGGCCACCGGCTCCGGAGTGGCGCCCAACCGCATCGAGCGCGTCATCGCGGTCATCAAGGCGTACACGACCCGCGTCGGCGCCGGCCCGTTCCCGACCGAGCTGTTCGACGAGTGGGGCGAGTACCTGCGCAAGCAGGGCTTCGAGTTCGGCACCACCACCGGCCGCCCGCGCCGCTGCGGCTGGTACGACGCCCCGATCGCCCGCTACTCCGCGCGGATCAACGGCGTCACCGACTTCGTGCTGACCAAGCTCGACGTGCTCTCGGGCCTGGAGACCATCCCGGTCTGCGTCGCCTACGAGGTCGACGGCGTGCGCCACGACGAGGTCCCCGTCTCGCAGAGCGACTTCCACCACGCGAAGCCGATCTACGAGGAGTTCCCCGGCTGGCAGGAGGACATCACCGGCTGCCGCGAGTTCGCCGACCTGCCGCAGGCCGCGCAGGACTACGTCCGCGCCCTCGAGGCGATGAGCGGCGCCCGCTTCTCCGCGATCGGCGTCGGGCCGGAGCGCGAGCAGGTCGTCGTCCTGCACGACCTCCTCGACTGACGCGCGACGGGACCGACCCGCTTCGAGACCCGTCCGCGTCGGCAGCGACGCGCACGACGGCCGAGGGCGGGGGATGATCGGCTGGTGCAGATCTACGCCGACCTCCCCGCCGTCCGCGCCCGCCAGATCACGGCCGACGCTCTCGCGCTCGCCGTCGCGGTGATCGCGATCGCGGCCGGGATCGCCGTCGGCTCGCTGATCGCGGGCCTCGCCGAGATCGGCCGCCGCCTCGAGAGCGCGGGCAGCGGCTTCGGCTCGACCATGAGCGACGCCGGCTCGGCGCTCGGCGGCATCCCGCTGCTCGGCGACGCCGTGCGCGCGCCGTTCGACGAGGCCAGCGGCGCCGGAGCGGTGCTCGCCGCGGCCGGCCGCGACCAGCAGCAGCTCGCGAGCGCGCTGGCGATCGTGGCCGGCCTCGCGATCGGCGGGCTGCCGCTGCTCCTGCTCGCGGTGGTCTGGCTCCGCCCGCGCCTGCGCTTCGCCCGCCGCACCGCCGAGCTGCGCGCACTCGGCACGACCCCCGGCGGCTCCGAGCTGCTGGCCCTCCGCGCCCTCACCGAGGCGACCCCGCGCGAGATCCTCGCCGCGCACCCGCAGGCCGTCCCCGCCTGGCGCGCCGGCGACCCCGCCGCGACCGCCGCCCTCTCCGCCCTCACCCTCCGCCGGGCGGGCCTCCGCCCCTGACGCCGCCCCCTGACGCGCGTGCTGATCCCCGCCGCGAGATGCCACTTGAGTACGCGACACGCCGCAGAAGCCGTACCCAAGTGGCATCTCGCGGGGGCCGCAGGGACCAGCGCGGGTCCCCCGGGAGGATGACGGCGGCGGCCACCCGGGGCGACGCCCGCGACAGAGGCGGCTCCGTAGCGTCGGAGACATGCAGAACCAGACCTCCTCCGTCGTGGCGCGCGTCGAGGGCGTGCGCAAGCTCTACGGCAGCACGCCGCCCGTCGTCGCCCTCGACGACGTCACCCTCTCGATCGAGCGCGGCGAGTTCACCGCGGTGATGGGCCCCAGCGGCTCCGGCAAGTCGACGCTGATGCACGTGCTCGCCGGCCTCGACACCGCCTCGGCCGGCCGCGTCTTCCTCGGCGACGTCGAGATCACCGCGATGGGCGACGCTGAGCTCACCGTGCTCCGCCGGCGCAGCGTCGGCTTCGTCTTCCAGGCGTTCAACCTCGTCCCGACCCTCGACGTGCGCGGCAACATCCGCCTCCCGTTCGAGCTCGACGGCCGCCGCGTCACGGCCGAGGAGGAGGAGTGGATCGCCCGTCTGATCGAGTCGCTCGGTCTCCGCGAGCGCCTCACCCACCGCCCGCACGAGCTCTCCGGCGGCCAGCAGCAGCGCGTCGCCATCGCCCGCGCCCTGGCCACCCGCCCGCAGCTGATCTTCGCCGACGAGCCGACCGGCAACCTCGACTCGCGCACCGGCCGCGAGGTGCTCAGCCTCCTCCGCGCCTCGACCCGCGAGTACGGCCAGTCGATCGCGATGGTCACCCACGACCCGATCGCCGCGGCCTTCGCCGACCGCATCGTCTTCCTCCGCGACGGGGCCGTCGTCGACGACCGCCGCGGGATGAGCGCCGAGGAGATCTCGCGCGCCATGCTCTCGATGGAGGGAGCGTCGTGAGCGCCCGCACGGGCCTCCGCGCCGCGTCGGGCCAGGGCGGCGGCGCGATCATCACGGTCGCCGCGCTCTCGGCCGCGTTCGGCGGGGTCCTGGTGATGGTCATCGCCGACATGGTGGCGGCGTTCGACGCCGCCGGTCTCGACGGCATCGCGCAGGCCGCGACGACGCTGGGCGTGGTCGGCGGCGTCTTCTTCGGCATCGCCGTCTTCGTCGGCGCGATCGTCACCTCCAACGCGGTGTCGACGGTGATCGCCGGCCGCACCCGCGAGATCGCGCTGCTGCGCCTGCTGGGCGCCTCCGGACGCTCGCTCCGTGCCGAGGTGGTGCGGACCGGCCTCGTGCAGGGGCTGATCGGCGCGGCCCTCGGCCTCGTCGCCGCCGTCGTCCTCGTGGCCGTGGGCGCCGAGATCGCCTTCAGCACCGGCACCTTCACGCGCATCGCCGTACCGCTCGCCTCACCGGGACTGCTGCTGCCGGGCCTCGCCGTCATCGCCTCGACCGTCGTCGCCTCCTGGGCCGGGTCCCGGCGCGTGCTCTCGGTCGCGCCCTCGCAGGCCGCCGGCTCCGCCGCCGAGCCCCGCTACGACGAGCTCCGCGGACGCACGGGCCGGAACGTCCTGGCGCTCGTCCTCCTCGTGGTCGGCGTCCTGCTCCTGCTGATCGGCGTCGTCGTCGGGCTCGCCAGCCCGCTCGGCGTCCTGATCGGCCTCGCCGGCGGCATGCTCTCCTTCACCGGGGTGGTCCTCGGCGCTCCGGTGCTGCTCCCGCCGCTGATCTCGCTGGTCGGCCGGGCCTTCGGCGGCAGCCCCGTCGCGCGCCTCGCCTCGGCGAACGCGACCCGCAACCCCGCCCGGAGCGCGCGCGCCGTCATCGGCCTCGTGATCGGAGTGACGCTCGTCACGATGTTCGCGGTGGCCGCCGCGACCTTCTCGTCGATCATGCGCGCCTCGAGCGAGATGAGCCCGGAGATCTTCGCGGCGCTCGACCAGTTCGTCGCGGTCAGCACGGCGATCATGAGCGTGCTCCTCGGCTTCTCGGTGCTGCTCGCGGCCGTCGGCATGGTCAACACGCTCTCGCTGAGCGTGCTGCAGCGCCGCCGCGAGCTGGGCCTGCTCCGCGCGCTCGGCTTCACGGGCTCGCAGGTGCGCTGGATGGTCGTCGTCGAGGCGGCGCAGATGGTGATCGCCGCCGCGCTGCTGGGTCTCGTCCTCGGCGCCTTCTACGGCTGGGCCGGCGCCGTCGCGATCTTCGGCTCGCTGCCCGGCATCGGGCTGGTGCCGCCGACGATCCCGGTCGGGATCCTGGTCGCCGTCGTCCTGGTCAGCATCGTCCTCACCGCCGTCTCCGCGGTCCTGCCGGCCCGCCGCGCGACCCGGGTGCCGCCGGTGGAGGCGCTCGCCGTCGCCTGAGCGCGCCGGCCGCTCGCCTCGCGAGCGGCTCGAACCACCGGGCCGCTCACACCACCGAGAAGCCGTCCGCGAGCCGCTCCCGCCCGCTCAGCGCGAGCAGGAGCTCCTCGCCCCGTCCCGCCCGAGCGGCGAGCGCCCCCGCCAGGGCGGAGCAGGCCTCGACCGCCTCGGGCGGGATGTCGTGCGCGAGGCCCGTCGCCCGCGACAGGTCGAGGGTGTGCACGACCAGCTCGAGTACGCGGGTCCGCAGGTACTCGTCCAGGGCCAGGGCGTGCTCGCCGATCGCGACGAGGCGCCCGGGCGGCTGCTGCGCGAGCAGCGCGAGGGTCCGCTGCAGCGACGCCGCGATCACCTCGGCCGGGTGCTCGCCGAGCAGCGCCCCGGTCTCGACGCCCCGCCGCGCCACGGCCGCGGGGTCGGCGCGGCCGCCGGCCAGGGCCGCGTAGTAGCCGAGCGCGTCGGGCACGGTCGCGGCGGCCGGCTCCTCCGCGAGCAGGTACGTCTCGACCGTCGTGATAGCCCGCGAGGCGTGCCCGGTCAAACCGCGGACGTCCCAGACGCCCAGCCCCGGCAGCGCCCACTGCTCGTCCCCGATCCGCTCGACGAGGCGGAGCAGGGCGCCGGCCGAGGCGGCGAACATCGCGGTGCTGTCCATGGACCTCATGCTGGCACGCGTCCTGGACTCCTCAGCGGGCCGCAGTGGCCCCAGAATGTCCGGATGAGCAGCCCCGCCTCCGCCGATCGTCCCGGCCGTCCCGTCCGCCCGGCGCCCGCGGTGCTGACCGGCCGCCTCGTCGTCCTCGAGCCGCTCACCGAGGAGCACCTGGAGCCGCTCCGGGCCGCGATCGGCCGCCCCGAGGTGTTCGCCGCGGGCTACGGCGGCGGGCCCTCGGGCCTCCCCGACGGCGCCGAGGCGTTCCGCGCCTTCGCCCGGCGCTACTACCCGTGGGAGACCGGCAATCCCTGCGCCGTGCTCGTCGACGGCCGGGTCGTCGGCACCTCCTCGCTGACCGACTTCGACGAGCGGCGGGAGGCGGCGCACCTCGGCTGGACCGCCTACGCCCCCGAGGTCTGGGGCACGGCCGTGAACCCCGAGACCAAGCTCCTCCTGCTCGGCCTGGCCTTCGACAGCGGCTTCTCGCGGGTGAAGCTGCAGGCGGACGCGGCGAACGCGCGCTCCCGCGCGGCGATCCTCCGCCTCGGCGCGGTCTTCGAGGGCGTGCTGCGGCACGACCAGCGGCGGGCGGACGGCTCCTGGCGCGACACGGCGGTGCACTCGATCCTGATCGAGGAGTGGCCGGCCGTCCGCGAGGGGCTCGAGCGGAGGATCGAGGCGCTATCAAGCCCGGTCCCGCCGCGCAACCCGGATGCTCCGATCGGGCGCTGAGCGGTAGGAAGGACGCATGGAACGCATCCACTACGCCGGCAGCTCGGTGCTCACCGGCAGTCGGATCGCGCACTCGCTCGTCGGCTACGCCGAGGCTCTCGCGCTGCGCAAGGGCGCGATGTCGGTCGACATCCCGATCCGGCGCTCCACCGGTGAGCTCGGCCGGGCGACCCTGCTGATCGGTCCGGCCAGCCAGCTCTTCTCGGAGACCGAGGACGACGGCGGCGAGGAGATCGTGGACGCGGCCCTGGTCGAGAGGCTCGCGAAGGAGACGGCGCGGCTCGGAGTGTCCCAGCCGCTGGCCGAGGAGGGCGACTCGTCCTCGCCGCACCTGTCCGATCTCGAGATCCCGCACTTCGATTCGGACGACGATCGACGCTGAGCGTCGGCCCCGGGGCGGTTAGAATCGCCCCGTACCGTCCGGCCGTGCCCCCGCCGGCTGGACTGCACTGCGAACGGAGACCGCCCTCATGGGCCGATTGATCTACGACTCGACTCTCGAAGCCGACTTCGACGACCGACTGCTCGCCCACCTGCAGATCGTCATCGGCTCGAAGCTGTCGCGCAACGAGTCCTTCTACCTCTCGTGGAAGGACTCGCAGTCCGTCGGCGACGGTCGCACGTCGATCTGGCTCCACCCGGCGATCCCGCTGCGCTTCAAGTACCACGGCGGCCGAGCCCCGGCCATCAACCCCGACTGGATCCGCCAGCTCCTGGCCGATTCGCACAGCGCCCACGGCCTGCGCATCAGCGAGGAGCCGCACGGCGGGGCCCGCCAGAGCGAGGAGGGCCTGCTGTGAAGCGCGTCGAGCTGATCTACGGCGGCACCCCCTACAGCCTGCACGACACCACCGCCGCGGACGTCCGTGCGAGCGTCGAGCAGGCGCTCGACGGCACCGCCTCGCGCTGGCTGACCGTCAACCAGGGCGAGGGCCAGCCCCGCGAGACGTCGATCCTGATCACGCCGGGAGTGGCGTTCTCCGTCGCCGACGTCGCGCAGTGACCGCCGCCGGCTGAGCCGCCGATCCTGAGCCACTGATCCTGAACGGCGCGTCCTGAGCCGCACGTTCCGAGCCGCCGTCCCGGACCGCTCCCGGGTCAGCCTGTGAGCAGCGCCGGGAACTCGCCCGGGATCTCGCGCGCGAGGTAGCCGGCCGGGCCGAGCCTGCGCACCAGGACCGAGTCGGCCTCGGTGTGCAGGAAGGCGCCCCAGGCCGCGGCGCCCTGCGGGTCGAGGCCGCGCGCGCGGAGGCCGGCCGTCGCGCCGGCGAGGACGTCGCCGCTGCCCGCCGTCGCGAGGCCGGGGTGCTCGCCCTCGATGCGCACGGCGTCGCCGTCGGGTGCGGCGATCACGTTGAAGAGGCTTACGACCGCTCCGTAGCGCTGCGCGACGGCGATCGCGGCGGCCTCCACGTCGTCCACCTCCACGCCGAGCAGTCGCGCGGCCTCCTCCGTGTTCGGCGTCAGCAGCAGACGGCCGGCGAGGGCGCGGGCGACGCGCCGCTGGCCCGGCAGCACGCCGAGCGGGAAGGCGTCGAGGTGCACGGCGGGGACGTCGGCGAGCAGCGGAGCGATCGCGCGCAGCGTCGCGGCGGTCGCCTTCGGGTCGTCGAGTCCGGGGCCGATCAGCGCGACGTCGGCGGAGCCCAGCTCGCCCTCCAGAGCGGAGAGCCCACGGCCCGAGATCGAGCCGCCGCGGGTCTCCTCCAGCGGCACGACGCCGCACTCGGGCAGCGCGACGGCGGTGGCGGAGGCGACGGACTCGGCGACGCAGAGGGTGATCCGGCCGGCGCCGACCCGGAGGGCCGCGATCCCGGCGAGGATCGCCGCTCCCGGCGTCTTGCGGGCGCCGCCGACCACGACCACGTCACCGCGGGCGTGCTTCGAGCTCGCGGGGTCGGGCAGCGGCCAGCGCCGCTCGAGCAGGGCGCGGTCGACGACGGCGCTCCTGTGCGCGGGCTCGCTCCTGTGCCGGGTCTCGCTCATGAGTCGGTCCTTCCTCGCGGGTCGTCGACGGCGGTGTCGACGGCGGTGTCCTCGCCGGTGTCGTGGCGGGTGACCGGCGCGCTCGACTCCTCGAGGTGCGCGGTCTCGTTGAAGCGCTCGAGCGTCCAGGCGTCGCCGTCGCGGACGAGCCGGGTGACGGAGGCGTTCGCGACCGGGGTCGCCCGGCCGATGTCGAGCAGCTCGCGCTCGGTGAGGCCCTCGCAGACGGAGCGGATGATCAGGACGACGGCGTCGTGGCAGAACAGTGCCACCGGTCCGGCCGGCGCGACGACGTCGAGGTGGTCCAGGAACGAGCGCACCCGCTGGGCGAGGTCGGTCCAGGACTCGCCGCCCGGCGGGCGGTAGTAGAACTTGCCGAGCCAGTCCCGCCGCGCCGCCTCGTCGGGGAATCGCGCGCGGAAGCCCGCGGTGGTCAGGCGGTCGGCGATGCCGAGATCGCGGTCGCGGAGCCGCTCGTCGAGGCGGGGAACGAGGTCGAGGCCCGCCTCCTCGAAGGCCAGCTGCGCCGTCGAGGACGCGCGCAGGTACGGCGAGGACCAGGCGGCGACCGGGGCGTTGCCGTCGGCGAGCCAGCGGCCGAGCGCGCGGGCCTGCTCGCGGCCGGCCGGGGACAGCTCGACGTCGGGGTCGCGCCGGTCGACGGCGATGTCGTGGGCGCCCTCCGCCTCGGCGGCGCTCGCCGCGATGTTGGCGACGCTCTCGCCGTGGCGCACGAGGAGGAGCTCGGTGGGGCCGGAGGTGCGCGGGCCGGTGCTGGTGGAGGAGCTCATCGCTCCATGCTCCGCTCCGCGGCCCGCCCGGCCGAGGGGGTTCCGCGCGGTGCGGAGCAGTTGCTACGCGGCTAGGGTCGGTCGGGTGAAGCTGCTGCGGACCCGACCGGCCCCGACGACCTCCCCGGCCCGCGCGACCCCGCCGGCCCTGCTGCTCGGCGCGGCGCTGGCGGTGCTCGCGCTCGCCGGCTGCACCGCTCCCGCGCCGGACGTGGTCGTGTCGAACGACGTGGCACCCCGCGAGGAGTCGCGCGACCGCGTGCTCGCGCTCGTCTCCTCCCTCGCCGGGCCGCAGGACGACGCCTTCGGCTACGCCCGGCTCGCGAGCGACCAGGCCGTCGAGGGCGTGGACCTGATCGGGATCGAGTCGTACGACGCGCTCAGCGAGGGCGGCGAGTTCGGTGCGCTGTCGTTCCGCACGCCGGTCGACGCCGCGGCCTTCCCGGACGTGGCCGATCTGCCGGAGGCCTACTGCTTCCGCGCGCCGTTCGCCGCGGCGGGTGCCGTGGTCGACGACGCCGATGGCGGAGGCGTGGCGGTCATCGAGTGCCCGGTCGACGCCGAGACGATCACTCCGCCGGCCGAGTAGGCGCGTCCACCGCGGCGACGACGGCCGCGAGCGTCTCCGGGTCGCTGAGGATGCGGAAGTGCCCGCCGGTCTCGATCCGGACGTTCACCGCGCCCTCGAGCATGCTGCCCTCGGGGATGTGCGGGTCGAAGAGGCCGAAGACCGAGGTGATCCTCGCGTTCGCGCCCGCCCGGCTGGAGAGCAGCAGGGTCGTCGCGTCGCGGGGTGAGAAGGAGCGGAGGCTCTTCAGCAGCAGGTAGGGCGCGTAGCGCGAGCCGCCGAACGGGGTGGCGACGGCGACCATCCGATCGACGCGGCCGTCGGGGTCGAGCTCGGTCATCACGTACTTGCCGATCAGGCCGCCCTTGCTGTGCGCGACGATCACGACGTCGCGGAGGTCGTGCTCGGCGAGGTAGGCGGCCACGTCCTCCGCGGTGCTCGCGACCGGGCGGCCGTTCCAGCCGAGGCTGGTGAGCACGTGCATCGGGTGGCCGCGGCGGTGCAGCGGGTCGATGATCGGGCGGAGGAAGGCCCAGGTCTCCCAGATGCCGGGCAGCACCACGATCGGCCGCTCCGTGCCGTCGAGGTAGTCGTCGGGGGCGCGGCGGGAGACGAAGGCGCGGACCTGCCAGGCGACGGCGTAGGCGTAGTCGCGGATCCACCAGACGGCGTCGCGGACGAGGTGCGTCATGCGGGCACCGGGGACGGGTCGGCGTCGGGCGTCGGGGCGGGGCCGGGCGCGGGGGCGGCGTCGGGCGCGGCATCGGGGGTGGCGTCGGGCGCCGGGGTGGTGTCCGGGGCGATGTCGGCGGCGAAGGACGCCAGGGCGAGCGCGAGCGACTCCGGCTGCGTGCGCGGGACGACGTGGCGGGAGCCGGCGGACTCGAGGAGGCGCCCGTCCGCCGCGTGGGCGAGGAGGCGCTCGCACCAGTCGCGGGTGGCGATCGGGTCGTCCTGTCCGCGCACGATCAGCACGGGCGCGGTGACCGCGGCGAGCCGCCGCTGGATCGGGTAGTGCAGCATCTCGGGCAGCTGGCGCAGGTACCAGCCGAGACCGCCGCGGACGTAGTCGGCGAAGAGCAGCGCGTCGACGCCGAGCGGCTCGCCGAGGCAGTCGCGGGCGAGTGCGAGGCCCTGCCGGACGGCGCCGGGACGCTGCGGATCGACGACCGGGCCGATCAGGACCGCTCCCGCGACGAGGCCGGGCGCGCGGGCGGCGAGCTCGACCGCCACCTGGGCGCCCATCGAGTGGCCGACGACGACCGCCCGGGTGACGCCCTGCTCCGCCAGCGCTCTCTCGACGAGGCGGGCGTGGTCGGCGATGCCGACGCGGCGGCGGGGCGAGCGGTTGGCGCCGAAGCCGGCGAGGTCGACGGCGACGACGCGGCCGTGCGCGCGGAGGGCGACGGCGAGGGTCGAGAAGGTGTGGTGCGACATCCCGATGCCGTGGATCAGGACGAAGGTGCGCTCGGCGTCGGCGCGACCGGTCGCGAGGGTCCGGAGCTCGATCCCGTCGATCCGGTGGCGGACGACGGGCGAGGGGCGGGACATGCCCTCCAGGCTAGGCAGGCGTGCGGTCCGCCGCGCGGGGATGCGCCGCGGTGGTCGGGTGGGCTAGGCGGTCGGCGGGGCGGGGAGTGTCAAGCGGCTGCTGCTGCGGGGGAGCGGTGCCTAGCCTCGGAGCAGGACGGCGGACGCCGCCCGCGGAGGGACATCATGCGGATCGCGATCGTCGGAGCGACGGGCAACCTGGGCACGGCCCTGCTGAGGCGCCTCCAACGGGAGGACGCGGTGACGGAGATCGTCGGGATCGCCCGGCGCGAGCCGCGACCCGGAGCGGACGAGTACCGCGACGTGCGCTGGCACGAGGTCGACGTGGCCTCGAGCGACGCGGAGCGGCAGCTGCGGGAGGCGTTCACCGGCGTGGACGCGGTCGTGCACCTGGCCTGGGCGCTGCAGCCGAGCCACGACGAGCCGTTCCAGCGTCTGGTCGACGTCGGCGGGACCGCGGCAGTGCTGGCGGCCGCGGTGGCGAGCGGAGTCGGCCAGGTCGCGGTGGCGTCGTCCGTCGGCGCCTACAGCGCGGCGCCGAAGAGCCTGCGCGTGGACGAGAGCTGGCCGACCGGCGGGCTGCACACCTCGACCTACAGCCGGCACAAGGCGGCGAACGAGCGCGCGATGGACGCGTTCGAGACGGAGCACCCGGAGGTGGTGCTCACCCGGCTGCGCCCGGGGCTGGTCTTCCAGCGCGGGGCGGCGACCGAGATCGCCGGGCTCTTCGCCGGCCCGCGGTACCCGACGCGCTGGCTGCGGGCGGTCCGGCCGCCGGTCCTGCCGCTGCCGCGGACGCTGATCTTCCAGGGCGTGCACGCCGACGACGTCGCGGACGCGTTCTGGCGCGCGCTCGACCGCCGGGCCGGCGGGGCCTTCAACATCGCCGCGGAGCCGGTGCTCACGCCGCAGCGGATCGCGGACGTCGTCGGCGCGCGGCTCGTCACGGTGCCCGCGGGGCTGCTCCGCTCGATCGTCACCGCGACCTGGCGGCTGCGGCTGCAGCGCACCGACGCGGGCTGGCTCGACATCGCGACGAACACGCCGGTCATGTCGACGGAGAAGGCGCGCACCGTCCTCGGCTGGCAGCCGACGACCACCGCCGAGGAGGCGCTGCGCGAGCTGCTCGACGGCCTCGCCGACCGCGCGACGGTCGCGGGCTCCCCGCCGCTGCGCGGCTGACCGCGGATCTCGCTACGCCCTCTGCGAGGGCTGCTCGATCAGCATGCCTACTCCGCGGCGACGCGGATGAGCACCTTGCCCGTCACGCCGCTCTCGACGGCGTCGTGGGCGGCGGCGGTCTCCTCGAGCGGGAACCAGGTCAGCGGCAGGCCGGCCTCCTCGCCGACGGGCAGGGCGCCGTCGCGCAGGGCCGCGGTGATGTCCTCGGCCGCGGCCTGGAGCGGCGCCTCGCCGACCGTGTAGAGCAGCAGGCCCTGCCAGCGGGCGTTCTTGGCGAAGCTGGGCACGATCGGGATCGTGAACTCGTCGCCGTTGTTGTTCGCGTAGTAGCCGATGCTGCCGTGGTTCGCGAGCACCTCGACGTCGAGCGCGGCGTTCTGCGTCGGCGCCACCTCGACGATCTGCTGGACGCCGTCGGGCGCGAGCTCCAGGATCTTCGCTGCGAGCTCCTCGTCGGGGTACTGCAGGACGTGCTGAGCGCCGGCGGCCGTCGCGAGCCGCGCCTTCGCGTCGCTGCTCACCGTGGCGATCACGGTCGCCCCGGCCCACACCGCGAGCTGGATGGCGGCGTGGCCGACCGCTCCCGCGCCGCCCTGCACCAGGACGGTGCGGCCGGCGAGCGCGCCGGGGGAGAGGCGGGCGGGCCCCTCCTCGTGCACGGTCAGGGCGCGGTGCGCGGTCATCGCGGGGACGCCGAGGCTCGCTCCGAGCTCGGCACCGATGCCCTCGGGCAGGCGCACGACGTGCTCGGCGGCGAGGACGGTCGACTCCTGCGCGGAGCCGGTCGGCCGCTGGTGGGCAGCGAGGTAGAACCAGACGCGGTCGCCGACCGCGAATCCCTCGACGCCCTCGCCGACGGCGTCGATCACGCCGGCGCCGTCCTGGTTGGGAACGACCTCGTCGAAGGGCGGCTCGCCACCGGCGCGCGCCTTCCAGTCGGTCGGATTGACGCCGGAGACGAGCACGCGCACGCGCACCTCGCCGGCGCCCGGCGTGCCGGCCTCCCGATCGACGAGCGAGAGGACGGAGGAGGAACCGGAGCGGGAGTAGACGATGGATCGCATACGACCCAGAAGCTCCGCGAGCCGCCCCCTATTCCCACGCACCCCGTCCCGGACAGCGAGATGCCACTTGTGTACGCGACACGCCGTGAAAGGCGTACACAAGTGGCATCTCGCGGGGACGGGGAGTTACGAGCGGTCGCTGTCCTGCGTCACGTTCTCCTGCACCGCGTGCTTGGCCTCGCGGGCGGAGTCCTTGACGTCCTCGGCGGCGGAGCCACCCGCCTCCTTGACGTTCTGCGCGGCGTCGGTCGCGGTGTCCTTCACCGAGGCGAAGGCCTGCTGCGCCGGCTCGCGCAGCTCGTTCGCGACGTCCTTCGCGGCACCGGTCACGGAGTCGACGACGGGCTGCGCCTGCTCCTTGACCTTGCCGGCCGCGTCCTTCTCGGCGTCCGAGGCGGGGATGAGCGAGGCGATCAGCAGCCCGGCGCCGAAGGCCATCAGGCCCACCGCGAAGGGGTTGCCGTTCGCCTTGCTCTTCACCGATCCGGCCGTGCCGGAGAGCGAGTCGCCGGCGTCGTGCGCCGAGCCCATCACCCGGTCGCGCACGGAGCCCACGGCCGCCTTGACCTTGTCGGTCTGCCGGTCGACGATCGCGCTCGGGCTGACCTTCTCGGCCAGCGCGTCCACGTCTCCGCCGAGCTCGAGCCGCGTGCGCTCGATGTCGGCCCGGATCTCCTCGGCGCTCTTCTGAGATTCGGGAGTCCTGCTCTGTCCTGCGTCGTACGTCATCGTCCTGCCCCGTTCGGCTTGAGGGTTTCGGGAATCTGCTTGAGGGTGTCGACCGTCTCGGGGACTCCGTCGACCTGCTTGAGACTCTTGCGGCCGACCGCGAACAGGATCGCGGCGATGATGCCCCAGATCACGGCGACGATCACGCCCGACCAGCCGTTGCCGACCAGCGTCCCGAGCGCCCACCAGAGGGCGATCGAGAGGAAGAGCACGGCCATCAGCGCCGCGTAGCCCGCGCCGCCGAGGAGTCCGGCGCCCTTCCCGGCCTTGCCGGCCGACTCCTTGATCTCGGCCTTGGCCAGCGCCATCTCCTGGCGGATCAGCGTCGAGAGGTCGCGGGAGACCTCGCCGAGCAGATCGCCCAGGGAGGTCGAGCCCGCGCGCTCCCCGGGCGTCGGCTCGGCGGAGGCGCGATGCGCGCCCAGCGGATCGCTCACGGCCGGGTTCCGTTCGGGAAGGCGTCGTAGCCGGGCGTGATCGGCGTGCTCAGCGGGTCGGCGACGGGCTCGGTCGGCGCGAAATCGCCGCGCTCGTCGAACGAGGTCGTCGTGGTCGCGCCACCGGAGTAGTCCGCGGCGGCGGGAGCGGCGAACTCGGGTCCGGAGGTGTCCGCGGTCGCGGCCTTCTCGTCCTTCGCCTCGGCGGTCAGCGCGCGGACGAGGCGTCCGGCGACCAGGCCGGTCGCGGCGGCGATCAGGATGAACGCCCCCGGACGGCGGCGCGCGAACGAGCGGATGTCGTCCAGCAGCTCGGACGGGTCGCGGTTCTCGAGCCACGAGGCGACGCCCTGGACGCGCTCGGCGGCCTGCGAGACGAGCTTCGACGCCGCGTTGTCGTCGCCGCCCTCGCCGTTCGCGAGCGCGGTGAGGTCGTCGCTGAAGGCGCGGGCGCCCTTGGCGGCGTTCTCCTTCTGGGCGTGCGCCTGCTCCGTGAGCTGGGTGCGGCTCTGGTCGAGGAGGTCCTTGACCTGCACCTTCGCCTCCTGGGCGACGTTGGCGGCCTCCTCCTTGCCGGTGGCGAGCACGTCGCCCGCGGCCTGCTTGGCGTCGCCGGCGACGGCGCCGGCCTGCTCCTTCGCAGCGCCCGCGGTCTCGGCGGCCTTCTCCTTGGCGGAGCCGGCGGCGTCCGAGACGCTGCCCGAGGTGCCCCCGCCGACGCTGTGCGCGCCGGAGGTCGTGTCCGTGGTCGTGTCCGACGAGTACGGCTCGGAGGTGAGCGGTGCGTCGTAGGTGCTGTCGGTGCTGTCGTACGAGGGGTCGGCGGCGCGGGCGTTCGCCGCGCCGTCTCCGAACGGAGGTGAAGCGGGATCGATGTTCGACATCGTCTGTCCCTTCCAGGATCGAGAAATGGTGGTCTGCGTGCCGGCGTCGCCAGTCTGGACAGTGCGCCGCGCACCGAGATAGGGCGTAGCGGACAGAAGGCGCGAGGGCGTACCATCCCGCGCATCCGTGCCCAGACGCCCGTGCGGCGCTTCCTGGACGTCGGCTCCGGATCCGGTGGACCGCGGCGTCAAGCCCTTCTCGCCGGCGAGGAGCGCTGCCTAACGTCGACGGGACGGGGGCACGACCGCCCCGTCTCCGCTTCCGGAAAGGCACCCATGCTCAGCACTCGACCGTCCCGCACCGTGCGCGTCCTCGGCGCGCTCGGCGCCTCCGCCCTGACCATCGGCCTGCTCGCGGGCTGCACCGGCGACGCGCAGACCCCGAACCAGTCCGGGAGCGCCGTGCCGACCAGCGCCGACGACGGCTCGACCCGCACGCCCACGATGGAGCCGACGCAGACCGCGCCGTCGGACACCGCGACGCCCGTCATGTGACCCGGCCGGGAGCGGGCAACCGACGATCGTGGCACCTCGGCGATCGTCCGGGCAAGCCCCTTCCGGCTCCCAGCCGACGGGCAGAAACGGCTCCTACCTTCGGGTGACAGTTCAGCGCACGACGATCACGAAGGAGGCACCACTATGGGGCTCGATGACAAGATCAAGAACGCCGCTCAGGACATCGCCGGCAAGGCGAAGGAAGCCCTGGGCGACCACAAGAACGACGACAGCCTGAAGGCCGAGGGCCAGAAGGACCAGGCCTCGGCCTCCGCGAAGCAGACCGGCGAGGACATCAAGGACGTCTTCAAGTAGGTCTTCCCCGCACCACGACTCAGGCGGCGCCCCCTCGGGGACGCCGCCTTCGTCGTGTCCGGGCGGATGGATCTCGATACGCCGCGTGCCGCGGCTACTCGATCAGCATGAGCGGCCCATGCTGGTCGAGTAGCGCCGGAGGCGCGTATCGAGACCCGGCGCCGCCGCTACGGCTGCAGGACGACCTTGATGCAGCCGTCCTCCTTCTTCTGGAACGTCTCGTAGAGGCCGGGGGCGTCCTCGAGGGGGGCGCGGTGGGTGACGAGGTCGTTGACGCCGAGCGGGTCGCTCGAGTCCTCGACCAGCGGCAGCAGCTCGTCGATCCAGCGCTTGACGTTGCACTGGCCCATCGTCAGGGTGATCTGCTTGTCGAACATCGACTTCAGCGGCAGCGGGTCCGCCTCGCCGCCGTAGACGCCGCTCAGCGAGACGGTGCCGCCGCGGCGCACCAGGTCGAGCGAGGAGACGACCGCGGCGAGCCGGTCGACGCCGACCGTGTCCATCGCCTTCCGCGCGATCGGGTCGGGCAGCAACCCGGCGACGGTCTGGGCGAACGAGCCCATCGGCGAGCCGTGCGCCTCCATGCCGACCGCGTCGACGACGGAGTCGGGGCCGCGGCCCTCGGTGAGGTCGCGCAGCTGGTCGTTGATGTCGTCGGTGAAGTCGAAGACCTCGATGCCGTGCCGGGCGGCCATCGCGCGGCGCTCGGCGACCGGGTCGACGGCGAGCACGCGGTAGCCCTTGTGCGCGCCGATGCGGGCGGCGAACTGGCCGACCGGGCCGAGGCCGAAGACGACGAGCGAGCCGCCGTCGGGGACGTTCGCGTACTCGACGCCCTGCCAGGCCGTCGGCACGATGTCGCTGAGGAAGAGGTAGTTCTCGTCCGGCAGGACGGTGTCGACGACGACGGTGTTGTAGTCGGCGAGCGGCACGCGGAGGAACTCCGCCTGGCCGCCGGGGACCTGGCCGTACATCTTCGTGTAGCCGAAGAGCGAGGCTCCGGAGCCGTACTCCGTCACCTGGGTGGTCTCGCACTGAGACTGCAGGCCGCGGCGGCACATGAAGCACTCGCCGCAGGAGATGTTGAACGGGACGACGACGCGGTCGCCGACCTTCAGCTTCGTGATGCCGGCGCCGACCTCCTCGACGATGCCCATCGGCTCGTGGCCGAGGATGTCGCCCTTGTCGAGGTACGGGCCGAGCAGGCGGTACAGGTGCAGGTCGGAGCCGCAGATGGCCGTCGAGGTGATCCGGACGATGGCGTCCGTCGGCTGCTGGATACGGGGATCGGGAACCGTCTCGACCGAGACCTTCTCGACGCCCTGCCACGTGAGTGCGCGCATGCTTCCTCCTTCTCCCGGCGCGGACGCCGGTGGTTCTCCGGCGCTCGCCGGGTACCTCTCAAGGCCACACCCGGCGGCGCGGAGTCGCGAGGGGGTTGACGGCCGGACGGCGCGGTTCGGAGGCTCCTCCCGGGTGACGGCCGTGCCGAGCAGCGGCGATGTCGAGAGGACGTGCACCCGACGCTCACCCCGCTCCCGGCCGCGCAGTGGTGTGATGGAGGGATGGATGCTCTCTACACCGCCATCGCCCACGCCTCCGGTGGAGGACGCGACGGCCACGTCCGCACCGAGGACGACCGGCTCGACCTCGACACCCGCCCGCCCCAGGAGCTCGGCGGCTCCGGCGAGGGCACGAACCCCGAGCAGCTCTTCGCCGCCGGCTTCGCCGCCTGCTTCCTGAGCGCGCTGCACGGCTCCGGCAAGGCGCTCTCGATCGACACCACCGACGCGCAGGTGTCGGCGAGCGTCTCGATCGGCAAGAACGACGACGGCGGCTTCGGCCTCGCGGTCGAGCTCGACATCCACGTCCCCCAGGCGAGCTCGGAGGACGCGCACGCCGTCGCCGAGAAGGCGCACACCATGTGCCCGTACTCGAACGCGACCCGCGGCAACGTGGACGTCGTCCTCAACATCGTCGACTGACGCCGCCTCTCCTCGAAGGCCCCTGCCCGGTGACGGGCGGGGGCCTTCGTCGTGCCGTCGCCTTCGGCTCGTGATTCCGGCTCGGGCTCGCGGGAATCGCGAGATTCGGCGTGCCGGGAGCGTTTCTGCGTGCCGGGGGTCGGTGGGGTCGAGCTTCGGCTCGTGATTCCGGCTCGGGCTCGCGGGAATCGCGAGATTCGGCGTGCCGGGGGCGTTTCTGCGTGCCGGGGGTGGGTGGGGTCGAGCTTCGGCTCGTGATTCCGGCTCGGGCTCGCGGGACCTGCGGGATTCGGCGTGCCGAAGGCGCCTTCGCGAGCCGGAGGTCTGCGGCAGCGGGAGCGCGTCGCGCCGGTCCGTTAGGGTCGAGAACATGATCGAGGAACCGTCGCGCGAGGGGTCGGACGCCGAGGCGCTGGCCGAGCTCGAGCAGATCCGTCAGAGCATCGACAACATCGACGCGGCGCTGATCCACCTGCTCGCCGAGCGCTTCAAGTTCACCCAGAAGGTCGGGCGGCTGAAGGCGGCGCACGGCCTGCCGCCCGCCGACCTCGAGCGCGAGTCGCGCCAGATCGCGCGGCTGCGTGCCCTGGCGGAGGACGCACACCTCGACCCGGCCTTCGCGGAGAAGTTCCTCGGCTTCATCGTCGCCGAGGTCATCCACCACCACGAGCAGATCGCGAGCGGCGCGGCCGACTGAGGCTCGCGGCGGGTGGGTCTCGATACGCCGCCTTCGGCGGCTGCTCGACCAGCAGGTGGCGCCTGCGGCGGCCGCTCCCTGATGCTGGCCGCCTGACCCCTCCCGCGAGATGCCACTTGTGCACGCTCGACACGGCGTGTCGCGTGCACAAGTGGCATCTCGCGGAGGGGAGGGGTTAGGCCTCGACCGGGCGGGTCAGGGCTCGGACCGAGGTGACTCGGCGGCGGGCGATGGCGGCGACCGTCAGCAGGAGGCCGAAGAGCAGCCAGATCAGCAGGCCGACGACCGCGGCGCCGACGCCGCCGGTGCCCTCGACCACGCCGGCCAGCGCGTTCTGCGCGGCCGAGAGCGGCAGGAAGGCGAGGGCGTCGTCGAAGACGCCCGGGACGGTCGAGATGATGCCGGCGCCGAGGCCGATCACCGCGGCGACCATCGAGACGAAGCGGCCGAGCCCGCCGAGCAGCGCGACCAGGCCCTGGTTCACGGCGGCGAAGGACGCCCCCGCGAGCATCGCCAGCGCGGCGAAGCCGAACCAGGTCACGAGATCCAGGCTCGCGACCGCGCTCATCACGATCGCGACCGCGAGGCCCTGCACGAGTCCGATCACGAGGGCTGGCACGTACGAGGACAGCGCCAGGGCCGCGGAGGAGCGGGTCGAGGAGAGCGCGCGGTGCGAGAACGCGGCGAGCACGAGGAAGGTCGCCAGGGCGCCGAGCCAGAGGGCGATCGTCGCGAAGAACGGCACGCTCGACGCTCCGAAGAGGTCCGTGCTGCTGCTCGAGTTCTCGACCGGGTCGGAGACGACGTCGGCGAGGTTCTGCGACTCCGACTCCGTGTAGGTCGGCAGCTGGGCTACCGCGGCGTCGAGGCCGGTGGCGAGCGAGCGGGTGCCGTCGGCGAGCTGGAGCGCGCCGTCCGAGACGCCGCCCGCTCCGTCGGCGAGCTGCCGGGCGCCGTCGGCCGCCGAGGAGGCGCCGGTCGAGAGCTGCGCGGCGCCGTCGGCGGCCGTGGTCGCGCCGCTGGCCAGCTGGCGGGCTCCGTCCGCAGCGGAGGAGGCGCCGGTGGCGAGCTGGGACGCTCCGCCGGCCGCCGTCGCGGCGCCGGTCGAGAGCTGGGTAAGTCCGCCCGCGAGGGTGCCGGCGCCGTCGGCGACGCCGCGCGCGCCGGCCGCCGCGGACGCGACTCCGGAGACGAGCGAGGGCTGCCCGTCCGCACCGACGCGGATCCCGGCGTCGAGCTGCGCGGTGGCACCCGCGGCGGTCGTCGTCAGGGTCACCGGTCCGGTGGCGGAGGTCTGCGCATCGGCGATGACGCCCAGCGCGGTGAGGCACTCGGCGGTCCGGCAGGTGGCGAGGACCTGCTGGAGGCCCTGCAGAGTGCCCGCCGTCGACGCCGCGGCGCCCGCGCTGAGGGTCGCGATCTGCTGCGTGCTCGCGCCGAGCTCGGTCGTGCTGGCGCTGAGCGCGTCGAGCCCGTCGGCGAGCGAGCCCGCCCCCGTCGCGAGCTGCGTCGCGCCGTCGGCCGACTGCTGCGCGCCGGTCGCGAGCTGCGAGACGCCGCCCGAGAGGTCGGAGGCACCGGTGCCCACCTGCGCGACGCCGTCCGCCAGGGACGACGCGCCGGTGCCGAGCTGTGCGACGCCGTCGGAGAGCCCGGACGCGCCGGTCGCGAGGTCGTCGATGCCGTCCGCGAGCGTGCTGGTGCCGTCGGCGAGCGTGGAGGCGCCGGTGCCGAGCTGGTCGGCGCCGTCCGCGAGCGTGCCCGCGCCGTCGGCGGCCTGGCCGATCTGCTGGTTCAGGGTGTTGAAGCCGACGTAGATGTTCTCGAGGTACGCGGTGGTCAGCTGCGTGTTCAGCAGCGCCGTCGCCGTGCTGGTGACCGTCGCCGAGATGGCGTCGTCGACGAGCTTCGCCTTCTCGCTGGTGGCGATGTCGATCGTGGCCTTGGTCGCGGCGGCGGCGTCTCCGGCGTAGGAGGTCGCGGCGGCCGAGAACGAGGACGGGATCGTGACGACGGTCGCGTAGCTGCCGTCGGCGAGGCCCTTCGCCGCGTCGTCCTTGTCGGTGAGGACCCAGGTGAAGTTGCCGGTGGAGTCGGAGCCCGAGACGTTCGCCGCGGGGCTCGCGGAGCTCGCGGAGGGGGAGGGAGTGCCGGACGCGGAGGGCGCGGGCGTCGCCGCGTCCGTCTCCCCGCCGGTGACGAGCCCGGCCGCGAGCTGGCGCCCGAGCGGCACGGTCTGCCCGTTGAGCTCGACGGGGGTGTCCTCGTTCACGACCGCGGCCGTGATGGTGTCGAGGCGCTCGGTCGGGTTCCACAGCGCCCAGACGAGCAGGCCGCCGATGACCAGCGGGACGAGGACGATGCCGAGAAGGGTCACCCAAGACACCTTCTTGACGCCGCGGGGGCGTTCGAGGGAGAAGAGAGCCATCTGTCAGCGGACCTTCGCGATAGCGCGGCGCTCGGCCGCGGGGGAGACCGCGAGCTCGCCGCGGTCGGTGGGGAGGAGGTCGTCGAGCGCGTCCGCGTCGACGGAGGAGGCGATCACCGTGAAGGAGTGCTCCTTCTGCGCGGCCTTCGCGCGGGCCCGGTCGAGCTCGGCGCGGATGCCGTCGCGCAGCTGCGGATCGGTGACGGTGTCGAGGTCGTCGAGCACGAGCAGCGGCGGGGCCGTCTCGAGCGCCGCGCGGACCTCGGCCACCGGATCGGCCGCGCCGGCGAGCCGGACGAGTCCGACGCGCCCGCGGACCGCGGAGGAGCGGATCGGCACGACGAGGCCGTCGACCTTGAGCCGGCCGGCGTCGGGGGCGAGGCGCCCCGCGATCGTCAGCAGCAGCGCGGTGCGGCCCGAGCGGTGCGGGCCGTGCACGACGAGCGCGCCGCCCGCGGGCACCCGCACGTCGACGTCGCGGTAGACCGGGCCGTCGGGACCGTCGAGGCACAGCCCCTCGGCCGCGACCGCGTCGGTGGCGCCGGGCTCGGGCCAGTCGGCGAGCGCGAGCTCCTTGGTCAGGCCCTCGCCCTCCACATCGAAGGAGGGGAGCACCCGATCGAGCCAGCACGGCATGTGCCACGCGCGGTCGCCCAGCAGGTGCAGCACCGCCGGCACGAGCGTCATCCGGACGATGAAGGCGTCGACGAACACGCCCACCGCCAGGCCGAGCGCGATCGGCTTGATGTTGGTGTCGCCCTCCGGCACGAACGCCGCGAAGACGGAGAACATGATGACCGCGGCCGCGGTGACGACCTTCGCCGAGCCGACGAAGCCCGACTCGACCGCCGCGCGGGCCGGACGGCCGTGCACGTAGTCCTCGCGCATCCGCGAGACGAGGAAGACCTCGTAGTCCATCGCCAGTCCGAAGAGCACGCCCATCAGGATGATCGGCATGAAGCTGATGATCGGGCCGGTCTTGTCCACGTGCAGCGCGTCGGCGAACCAGCCCCACTCGAAGACCGCCGCGACGGCGCCGAAGGACGCGCCGACCGAGAGCAGGTAGCCGAGCGTCGCCTTGAGCGGCACCCAGAGCGAGCGGAAGACCATCGTCAGCAGCACCAGCGAGAGCCCGACGACCAGCAGGCCGAACGGCAGCAGTGCGTTCGCGAGGGTGTCGGAGATGTCGATGCCGACCGCGGTCTGCCCGGTGACCGCGAGGTCGACCCCGTAGGTCTCCTCGAAGTAGTCGTGCTTGTCGCGGATCTCGGCGACCAGCGCCTTGGTTGCCTCGGAGTCCGGGCCGCCCTCGGGGATCACCTGGATGATCCCGGTGTCGGCGGTCTCGTTCGGGGTGGCGAGCGGCACGGAGGCGACGCCGTCCAGGCCCTCGATCTCGGTCTTGAGGTCGGCCATCAGGCCGAGCGGATCGGTCGAGCCGATGATCGTGCCGGTGACGATGAGCGGGCCGTTGTAGCCGGGGCCGAAGTTCTCGGCGAGCAGGTCGTAGGTGTCGCGCGCGGGCGTGCCCTCGGCCTGGTAGCCGGCGTCGGGCAGGGCGAGGCGGAGGCTGAGCGCGGGGATCGACGCCATGCCGAGCACGCCGACGACCGCGATGATCGTGAGGATCGGGAAGCGGGTGACGACGCGGACCCAGCCGCGGAAGAAGCCGCGCGGGACCTCGGCGTGCACGTGCGAGCCGGGGGAGGGGGCGGTCGCGTCCTCGGCGGCGTCGGGATCGGTGTGGGCGCCGGTGGTCAGAGCGGCCTTCTCGGCGCCGGAGGTCGCGGCGGCCTTCGCGGCGGCCTTCTTGGCCTTGCGCTCCTTCGGCCGGAGGCGCTCGCCGGCGAAGCCGAGCAGCGCGGGGGTGAGCGTGAGCGCGATGACCACGGCGATCGCGACTCCGCCCGCCGCCGCGATGCCCATCGTGGTGAGGAACGGGATGCCCGCGACCGAGAGGCCGGCGAGCGCGATGATGACGGTCAGGCCGGCGAAGACGACCGCGGAGCCGGCGGTCGCGGTCGCGCGGGCCGCCGACTCCTCCGGCGCCATGCCCTGCTTCAGCTGGTCCTGGTGCCGGCTGATGATGAAGAGCGCGTAGTCGATGCCGACCGCGAGGCCGAGCATCAGCGCCAGCAGCGGCGTGGTGGAGGAGATCGAGGCGAAGCGGGTCGCGATGAAGATCGCAGACATCGAGAGCGCGACGCCGAGCAGTGCGGTCACCAGCGGCATGCCCGCGGCGAGGAACGAGCCGAAGGTGAGCACCAGGACGACGAGTGCGACGAGGAGGCCGATCCCCTCCGTGACGGTGACCCCGGGCAGGCTCTGGGAGAAGAGGTCGCCGCCGAGCGAGACCACGGCGCCCGCGGGGAGCGCGTCCTGGAGTGTGGTGGCCTCGGCCTGGAGCGCGTCCCGCGACGCCTCGGAGGTCGTGGTGGCGGAGCCGTCCATCTGCGTGGTGATGACCAGCGCGTTGCCGGCCTCGGAGATCGTGCCCTCGACGGTGTCGGAGTAGGGGTCGGTGACCGCGGCGACGCCGTCGATCCCCTCGAGCGCGGTGACCGCCTCGCCGACCGGGCCGCTGATGTCCGCGTCCTCGACGCTGCCGCCGTCGGGCGCGACGACGACGTAGCGCGCCGAGGTGCCGCTGACCTGGGGGAAGGTGCGCTCGAGCTGGTCCAGTGCGGTCTGCGACTGGGTGCCGGGGATCGAGAAGGTGTTGTCCGTGCCCTGGTTGAGCAGCAGCGCGCCGCCGCCCGCGAGGACGACGACGGCGAGCCAGAGGACGGCGACCAGCCGGTGGGCGCGGAACACCCAGCGGCCGAGTCGGTAGAGCATCGACGACACGCGTGTCTCCTGACGACGGGGGAGCGGAAAGGGACACGACTCTGTGCTCGGAGAGCGTGATCGTGCCGTCAGCACGAACGCGCGGGAGGCGACGTGCTCGATGCACGACCGTGCTCGATACACGAACGTATCCGATACGCGAATGTATCCGATACAGTGATGTATCTCAACACCGCCGACGCCCGCCCGGGAAGGACTCAGGATGACCGACTCCGTCGAGACCTCCCGCCGGGGTCGGACGCGCGAGCGGCTCCTCGACGCCGCGTACGACGTCTTCGCCGAGACCGGCGTGCACACCGCCTCGGTCGAGCAGATCTGCGAGCGCGCCGGCTTCAGCCGCGGCGCCTTCTACTCCAACTTCTCCACGAAGGAGGAGCTGTTCTTCGCTCTGATGCAGCGGGAGAACGGCGCCCGCCTGGACGGCCTGGTCGAGCAGATGGGGCGCACGATCCCCAAGGTCGCCGAGTCGGACGAGCCGCTCACCCCAGAGACGCTCGCGGTCGTCATCCTCGACTTCCTGCAGGGGCCGTTCACCGACAGCCGGCGCTGGTGCGTCGTGCAGTCCGAGTTCGAGCTGCTCGCGCTGCGCGACGCGGCGATCGCTCCGCAGTACAGCGCCTTCCGGACCGGCTTCGACGCGACCCTCGTCGACATCGTGCGGGGGGCGCTGCGGCAGGTGCACCGCGACTTCTCGCTGGCGCCGACCACGGCCGTCCGCCTGCTGATCGCGAGCTACGACGACGCGGTGAAGACCTCGATCCTCGAGGGCGACTCGGAGGAGGCCGCGCTCGAGCGGCTCCGGGCGACGCTCACCGACGTGGTGCTGGCGATCTCGGCGGAGCGCTAGGCCGGGTGGGCCTGTCCGTCGGGCGCTGTGCAGCCGTGCCCGGAGCCGCCGGGCGCTGAGTCACCGGGCGCTGAGCCGCCGGCGCAACCGGTCCCGGTGGTGCCCGCGCGCGAGGAGGATGGACCCATGGAACTGCGCCAGCTCGAACACTTCCTCGCCGTCGCGAAGGAGCAGCACTTCACCCGCGCGGCGAGCGCGCTGCAGATCTCGCAGTCGGGCCTGTCCGCGTCGATCCGCGCGCTCGAGAGCGAGCTGGGCAGTCCGCTGTTCACGCGGAGCACCCGCCGGGTCGAGCTGACGCCGGCCGGTCGCGCGATGCTGGCGGAGTCGGAGCAGTCGGTCGCCAGCGCGCTCGCCGCCCGCGACGCCGTGCTGGCGGTGCAGGGCGTGCTGCGGGGGAGTCTCGCGGTCGGCACCGAGGAGTGCCTGGGTGGCGTGCACCTGCCGCGCGAGCTCGCGACCTTCCGGGAGCAGCACCCGGGCGTCGGGCTGCGGCTGACCCACGACGGGTCCGGCACGCTGCTCGACGCGGTGGGCAGCGGGCGCCTCGATCTCGCGCTGGTCGCCGACATCGGCGCGGTGCCGGCCGGAGTGGTGACGAGGCCGCTCGCCAGCGAGGGCTTCGCGGTGCTCGCGCATCCGGAGCATCCGCTGGCCGACCGGCCGGTCTGCCGCATCCCGGACCTGGAGGGGCAGACGATCGTCGGCCTGCAGGAGCACTGGGGCGCGAGCCACCTCGCGGCCCAGGCGTTCGCCGCGCACGGCCTGGCGTTCGAGGTGGAGCTCGAGGTCAACGACGTGCACACCCTGCTCGACCTCGTCGAGTACGGCATGGGCGTGGCGGTCGTGCCGGCGCACTTCGCCGAGAAGCGGCCGGCCGGCCTGCGCGCCGTGCCGCTGGAGGACCCGCTGCTGGTCTGGCGCACCATGGTCGCGCTGCCGGAGCGGCCGACGGCGGCGGCGCGCGCCTTCGTCGCGGCCCTGCCGGGCGCCTCCGCCGCCCGCTGACCGACGGCCCGCGCGGGGCCCCTGCATGCTGATCGAGCAGCCCTCGGAGCCGCCCCTTCATGCTGATCGAGCAGCCTTCCGAGCCGCCCCTTCATGCTGATCGAGTAGCCCGCGGAGTGGGCGTATCGAGATCCACGCTCGTCCGGTGGGCGGGTCTCGATACGCGCTGCGCGCTACTCGACCAGCATGGGCCGCCTGCTGACCGAGGAACCCGTGGGGCGGGTCCTCCATGCTGATCGAGTAGCCCGCGGAGCGGGCGTATCGAGATCCACCGCGCTCAGTCGAGCGAGGCGAGCTCCTCCGCGGTCAGCTCGAGGTCGGCCGCCGTGGCCGAGTCGCGGATGCTCTCGGGGCGCGAGGATCCGGGGATCGGGAGGACGGTCGGCGACTTCGCCAGCTCCCAGGCCAGGCAGACGACCTGCGGCGAGACGTCGTGCGCCTCGGCGACGGTGGCGAACGCCGCGAACGAGGTGCCCAGCTCGGCGGCCGAGGTGATGCCGCCCAGCGGGCTCCACGGCAGGAAGGCGAGGCCCAGCTCGGCGCAGAGCTCGAGCTCCGGCTCGCTGGAGCGGAACTTCGGCGAGAACTGGTTCTGCACGGAGACCAGGCGGTCGCCGAGGATCCCGTGCGCCTCGCGGATCTGGTCCGGGTCGGCGTTCGAGATGCCGGCGCGGAGGATCACTCCCTCGTCGAGCAGCTCGGCGAGCGCGCCGATCGAGTCGGCGTAGGGCACCTCGGGGTCGGGGCGGTGGTACTGGTAGAGGCCGATCGCGTCGACACCGAGGCGCTGCGCGGAGGCGCGGGCCGCCTCCTTGAGGTATTCGGGGCGGCCGTCCTGCGTCCAGACTCCCGGCTCGGGGCGGAGGTGGCCGCCCTTGGTGGCGACGAGCACCCCGGAGGTGTCGCCGCCGTAACCGCGGAGCGCCTCCGCGATGAGCAGCTCGTTGTGGCCGAGGTCGGCGTCGCCGCCCTGGTGGTAGGCGTCCGCGGTGTCGATGAGGGTGACGCCGGCGTCGAGGGCGGCGTGGATCGTGGCGATCGACCGCTCGCGGTCGGGCCGGCCCTCGATCGACATCGGCATGCCGCCGAGTCCGATGCTGCCGACGCTGATGTCGCCGATGCTGCGCTGCTTCATATGTGCTTCCTTCGTGGTCGATGTCATGGGGGGATGCATGCTGGTCGAGTAGCCGCGTCAGCGGCGTATCGAGACCCACCGTCGTCAGCAGGGCGGGTCTGCAGACTCGTCTTCCGGCGGTGGTGGATCTCGATACGCCCGCTGCGCGGGCTACTCGATCAGCATGAAATGCGCACGGTGCGCGGGCTACTCGATCAGCATGAAAGGGGAGCGCCCCGCTCGATCAGCGGGGCAGGCCGCTCACCAGGCGTAGTCCTCCGGCGCCGTGCGGTGGCCGGGGAAGATCTCGTCGAGGCGGGCCAGGTCGGCGGGCTCGAGCGCGATGTCGACGGCGGCGACGGCGCTCTCGAGCTGCTCCATCGTGCGCGGGCCGGTGATCGGACCGGTGACACCCGGCTGGTGCAGCAGCCAGGCGAGTGCGAGCTCCCCCGGCGCGATGCCGCGCTCGCGGGCGAAGGCCTCGTACTGCTCCAGCGCGGGGCGGTTCTTCTCGATCGCCTCGAGCGAGCGGGCGGAGGCGCGACGGCTGCCCGACTCCGTCTTCTCGATCACGCCGCCGAGCAGGCCGCCCTGCAGCGGCGACCAGGGGATGACGCCGAGCCCGTAGTGCCGGGCGGCGGGCAGGACCTCGCGCTCGATGTCGCGGACGAGCAGGTTGTAGATCGACTGCTCGGAGGAGAGGCCGGTGAAGCGGCGGTCGCGGGCCGCCTCCTGCGCCTGCGCGATGTGCCAGCCGGCGAAGTTGCTCGAGCCGACGTAGAGGACCTTGCCCTGCTGCACGGCGACCTCCATCGCCTGCCAGATCTCGTCCCACGGCGTCGTGCGGTCGACGTGGTGGAACTGGTACAGGTCGATGTGGTCGGTCTGCAGGCGGCGCAGGCTGTCGTCGAGCGCGCGGCGGATGTTGAGGGCGGAGAGGCGCCCGCCATTGGGCCAGGAGTCGCGGCCGCGCTCCGCGCCGGGAGCGGCGTGCTGCTCCATGTCGCCGTAGAGCTTGGTCGCGAGGACGGTGCGCTCGCGGCGCTCGCCGCCCTGCGCGAACCAGCGGCCGACGATCTCCTCCGTCGCGCCGCGTCCGCCCTCGCCGCCGTAGACGTTCGCGGTGTCGAAGAAGTTGACGCCGAGCTCGTGGGCGCGGTCCATGATCGCGAACGAGTCGGGCTCGCTGGTCTCCGGGCCGAAGTTCATGGTGCCCAGGACGGCGCGGGAGACGGACAGACCGGTGCGGCCGAGATTCGTGTACTGCATGCCTCCAGTTGACGCCGTCGCGGGCGCGGTGTCCAACAGGGCGGTGCGATGGGATTCAGCGCCCCCAGCGGTCAATGCAGGGCGGGCGGATGCGACGGTCCGGCCCGGGGGTGGTCACGGGCTGGAGCGCGATCAGCCATTTCTCAACGGCGCAGGCGAGGCGGGCGCGGAACTTCTTGCTCGAGAGCGGCGGCATCCTCCGCAGCAGCTCGGCAGTGACGAGGGCGACGGTCTCACTGCCCGGATCGCTCCGGCCTTGCGCGACCAGGATCTCTGCGAGGTCGACGCGCCAGTGCTCCAGGTGGATCGGCCCGGCCAGGGAGGGCGGCGTCGCCGCCATCACCCGGGAGAGAAGGCCGGCTGTCGCAGTCATCCGGGCGAGCTCGACGGCCGTCACACCGAGCTCCTCCTTCAGCCCGTCCCCGGTCGCCGTGGTCAGAGCGAGCGGATCCTCGAACCCGAGTCGCGTGAGGATGAGCCGGTGCGGAGCGTAGATCGGCAGATCCCACAGCCCGAGTCGGTCTCCGCCGCCGACGAGTCCGTCCACGACGGCGCCTCCGCGCAGATTCGAGACCTCGGGATCCTGCCGGATCCACCGCCGGAGCTCGAGCGACGTGAACGCCGACCGGAGGCGGAAGGCGGCTTCGCCCGCCTTGTCCTCGCCGAGGGCGGACAGAGCGGCGTTGTACGACCCGTAGGGATCGAGGGGCTGCCAGGGAGGTGGCGCGCCGGTGCAGTCGTCCCGGACCAGGTCCTGTTCTCGCACTCCGTACTCCGCCAGGACGGCCTCCCGGAGGTTCTCGAACCTCGTCTTCGTCGTGAGGAGCAGCGGGTCCTGCTCGCGCACCCGGTCGTCGACCTCCGCCCGCTCCAGGAGCGCACTCATCTGCCGGAAGCGCCGGCCGAGATCGCGGGGCGCCCGCTCGCTCGGCCGAGCGGAGTGCAGGTTGATCAGCACCGAGAAGTAGGTCATCAGCACACGCTGGGTGAGAAGCCGGTGCTCGGGCTGGTCGCGCATGCTCTCCGCCCTCGCCCGCAGCGAGTCCCGGTACCGGCGGAGGATGAGCGGGTCGTTCGAGCGCCGGTGGAGGAGGTGCTGGAGCGCAATGTCCGCTCCTCGGTTGCCCGGATCGATCTGCAGTGCCCGGCTGAGGAGGAGGACCGCCCGATCGGTGTCGTGCGCGAAGGTCGTCGTCGCGACGAATTGGAGGCCGACGCTGCGACCGTCCGTCGCTCCACCGAGACCCTCGAAGCCGGGATGCGCGCGGCTCAGGGCGATCACGACGACCCCCGCAGCGAGCGCGCACAGCATCGACCGCTCGGCTTCGGCGTCGTTCTCGCCGAAGAGACCGTGCTCGGACGGATCGCTCGGCGTTCTCAGCACAGCGGTCTGCACCGTCCGGCCGTTCCGGCTGATGACGACGCTCGCCGAATGCTCACCCGTGAACTGGAGGTCGACCTTCCAGGGTGCGCTGCCGACCAGCGCCGACAGTACCGCGAGCGCAGCCTTCGCCATGGCGTTGGCCGGCGCCGGAAGGAGGAAGGAGTCGGCGAGGGAGCTGACATCCGATCCGCGCGGCGTCTCGAGTCCGGCCGGTGGGCTGTTCCCGAACCGGCCGAGCACGGCGACCAACTGCGTCGTCCGCGCCGCGCTGAGATCGCGGTCTCCGTCCTTGTCGGTCGCCGACACCGAGATGCGCTTCCTCCCGATCAGGTGCGCGGCAGCGAAGATCACGGCGAGGAGCAGTGCGGCGAGGAAGCCGAGAAGGAGCGGCAGGACGAGCTCGAGCTGACGCGCTGTCCGAGCATCGACCCCCAGGTGCCCGATCGAGATCAGCGCAATCAGGAGGGCACCGACGAGTGCGCCGCCGGATGCGAACGCGAGCCCTCTCTGGGTGGCGTCCGACCGCATGCCTGGATTAGGGAGAGGAAGCAGCGTCGCTGCTCGAACGGCGATCACGAACGTGAGCAGGATCGCCCCGACCGCGGCCAGAACCGACGGAAGGAGCGGCTGCAGCCACGCCCCGGAGAAGGCGGCCCAGCCGCGTTCGAGATCTCCGGATGTGCCCGCCGGGCCCTCGGACTGCATCGAGAGCGCACTCTCTCGTTCCGCCGTGCACAAGCGGGCTGCTGCAGCCTTCGCGGCGGCGTCGGCACCGTCGGGGGAGGCGCGGACCTTGTCGATCAGGGCGAGAGCCTCGGCCGGTCTGCCGGCGTCGGTCAGTTCCTGGGCCGCGTCGCAGACCGCGTTGTTGTCGGATCCGAGGGTCGCGGGCTCCGGCGAGGCGGTCTGCGCGGGGGTCGACCGCGTCGTGGTCGTGGTGGTGGTCGTGGTGGTCGCGGGCTCCGGCTGGCCCGGTGTCGTGACCGTGGTCGTCTCCTCCACGGTGGTGCTGCTCGGGGAGGCCTCCTCGGCCGGCGCGGGGGCGGCCAGCAGACACGTGAGCACGCCCGACGCGAGGACGGCGAGGACGAGCCGCGCCGCTGCGGACCGCTCAGGGCGGAGGCGACGTGGGCGAGGGGCCGCAGTGTCGTCGACCGTGCGTGTCGTGCAGTGCGGAACAGGCATCGTCGCCTCCTGCGCACAGTGTGATCCTCAGGGAGATCGGAGGCAATACTCGAGCGCGTCACAGTTCGGGCAGGTTCTCGGGCGTGAGAGGGCGGAAGAGGCGGCTGCCGTGCGGGTTAGAGTCTGGGAGTGGCATCGAAGACGACTCAGCGCATCGTGATCGTGCTCGCGAGCACCCTCCTGCTCGCCGGCTGCACGTCGGCGGCCGACATCCCGGACGCGGCGCCGACCGCCGAGGCCGGTCCAGCGAGTTCCGCGACCGCCTCGACCGCGCCGAGCGCCGATGCCGAGACCGGTCCTCGTCCCGTGCCGAGCGTCTCGCTCGCGCCGGTGCCCGTCGCCGCGACCGGCGAGTGCGTGATCTCCGACCTCGCCGGCGGCGGCTCGATCGGGGACGTCGACCTCGAGGTCGTGCGCGACCGGGGGACCCGCGAGGGCGCCGCCGGGACGACGCGCACCGCGACCGACGGCACGCCCGCCGCGTACGTGGTCGCGGCCGGCGACAATCCCGCCCGCATCGCCGACCGCTTCTGCGTCAGCGCCGACTACCTCGACGCCCTGAACTCGGTCCGCCGCGACGGCGTCACCCTGAGCAGCCTCTTCGGCGGCGACACCCTCAACCTCAGCCCGTCGACGGTGCTGACCGTCGGAGACCAGAACGGCCGCGTCCTCGACAACGCCGAGCCCGAGCCGCTGCCGACCCAGGCCGGCTGACCCGGTCCTGCCCGCCGATCGAGCAGCCGCCGTGCATGCCGATCGACGCGCCCGCCGAGTCATGCTGATCGAGTAGCCCGCGGAGCGGGCGTATCGAGATCCACCACCGTCAGAAGGACGAGTCTGCAGACCAGCCCTGCTGAGGACGGTGGGTCTCGATACGCCCCTGCGGGGCTGCTCGACCACCATGGGCGGCGCGTCGGTCAGAGCCCGATCACGCGTACGAGCACGGCCGAGAGGGCGACCGTGCCGGCGAAGCCGGTCGTCCGGGCCCGGCGCTTCGACGGATCCTCGAGCCAGGGCAGGGCGTGCCAGCGCACGACGGCGCCGAACGCCCCGGCCGCCGCCAGCGCCACGAGCGCGAACCACGGCACGAGGGTCACCAGCGTCCAGTCGGTGAGCACCCGCACCAGCAGCAGCACGAGCGCCGATTCGACGCCGCGGGTGAGCACGCGCAGGCGGTCGCGGTCGAGGTGCTTCGCCGTGCGGCGCCAGGGGATGCTCCCGAGCGCGAAGCGGCCGACGGTGAAGACCGTGACGCCGAGGGCGATCAGCGTGGCGAGGATCATGCCTCCTCCTCCAGGACGTGGGCGAGCAGGTCGAGGCCGAGCGCGTCGACCGAGGTCGCGGTGCTCGAATTCACGAAGACGGCGACGCCGCGCTCCCGGTCCATCGCGAGCATGGTCGCGTAGCCGGCGGTGCCGCCGTTGTGCCAGGTCGTCGAGCCGCCGCCCTCCGCCGGGGAGGTGAACCAGGCGAGGCCGATGCGGTCGCCGTCGCCGGCGTCGAAGCGCGGCTCGAGGACGGTCGCGGCCGGGACGCCGAGCGCCGGGTCGTCGGTGAGCAGGGCGCTCGCGTACCGCGCCATGTCCGCGGCGGTCGAGCGGACGCCTCCGGCCGGCGCGTAGCCCTCGAGTGTCCACGGCCCGACCGAGCGGCCGCTCTCGGAGTAGCCCGTAGGCGCGTCCGGCGCGAGGGCGTCCGCCGAGACGGGGACCGAGCTGCCGGTCATCCCGAGCGGCGCGAAGATCCGATCCCGGACGAGGTCGGCGTAGTCGGCTCCCTCCGCCCGGGCGAGGGTCTGCCCCAGGACGGCGACGCCGAGGTTCGAGTACGCGACCTCGTCCGTCCCGCCGCCGCCGGCGCTCGCCGCCTGGCGCAGCACGTCGTCCGGCGAGAAGGTCGTGTACGGATCGACGCCGCGCAGCTGCGCGACGAGCGTCGCCGCCAGGTCGAGCGGGGCCGAGGAGAGGCGCGGGAGCCCGGAGCGATGGCTCGCCAGCTCCTCCAGCGTGCCGTCGAAGCCGCCCAGCTCCGCGTGGTCGCCGGCGCGATCGGCGAGGGCGACCGTCCCGGCGTCGGCGCTCTGCGCGAGGAGCAGCGCCGTCATCGTCTTGGTCACCGAGCCGATCTCGACCTCCGTGCTCTCGTCGGCGCCGAGTCCGGCGAACCGGACGCCGTCGGGAGTGACGACCGCGGCGACGAGCCGGTCGCGGGTGCCGTCGGCCCGCTCGGACAGCCACTGCGCGATGGCGGCGTCGCCCGTGCGCTCGTCCGAGAGCCGGGGGGCCTGCGGGCGCAGCAGCACCCCGCCGGCGAGCACGGCGACGGCCGCGGCGGCGGCGATCAGGCGGGTGCGGGTTCTCATCGGGGACCTCCTGCGGCGAGAAGGATCGTCAGCAGGGGCACCAGCCGCTCGGGCGGGATGCCGTAGCGCCCGCGCCCGCGCGCCTCGAGCCAGCCCGCCGCGACCAGCTGGTTGACGTGGTGGTAGATCTGGCCGGTCGTGCCGGCACCCTCGCTCTCGGCGAGCTGCGCGACCGTCTCGACTCCGCCTGCGACGGCCTGCAGGAAGCGCAGGCGCACCGGGCTGCCCAGCGCGGCCAGCGCCGCCGGGCCCGGGCTCGACCCCCAGTCGCGCTCGAAGAACGCGTCGGTGCTGAGGCCGTACTGCCACTCGACCGGCCCGGCCGGTGTGGCGACGGCACCCGCGAACACGACCCCGCCCGGCGAGGGCAGCCGCTCCTTGAGCGCGGTGAGCGCCCAGAACGGGTCGTCCTGCGCCGGGGCGCCGGTGGCGGCGGTGCCGGGAGGAGCCGCGACGAGCGCGTCCCCCTCGAGCCGCGCCACCCGCTCCCGCAGCTCGTCGAGCTCGCCGGCGAGATCACGTTCGGAAGTCATACCTCCACTATTGCAAACATTCCGTAATCCCGGAACCCGCACTCCGGTTCCGGCACCCACTCCTCAAGAGTTGTCGTACGCGCCCCTCGAGTACGACAACTTCTGCGCCCCCGAGACGCACCCGCACGGACTCTCCCGCCCCACTCCTCGAAAGTTGCGGTAGTCGAGCGCGACTACCGCAACTTTTGGAGAGTGGGGCGGGTACTGCGGGTACTGCGGGTACTGCGGGCTCTACGGCGCGCGCAGGCTCGCGCGGGCACCCGCCGCGGGGCGCGGGCGAACGCGCGCGTCGAGTCCTCGAAAGTTGCGGTAGTGGCGCGCGACTACCGCAACTCTTGGAGACTCGCTCGAGCGAGCTGGGTGGTGGTGGGGCGAGTCCTCGAAAGTTGCGGTAGTCGGGTGCGACTACCGCAACTTTTGGAGGGTGGGGGTGGACGCCGGGAGGCCCGCCCGCGTCAGGCGAAGCGGGACGGCAGCACGGCGCCGTTCACAGCGCGCAGCTCCTCGAGCGGCACCGTGAAGAGGCCCTGGACCTCGACGACGGGGGACTCGGCGTCGGTGACGCCGATCCGGAGCACGGGGTAGCCGCGGCCCTCGCACAGCCCGCGGAACTTCACGTCGTCCTCGCGCGGCACGGACACGAGCACGCGGCCGGTCGACTCCGAGAAGAGGGCGGCGGTGGCGTCGACGCCGTCGCGCTCCATCAGCTCGTCGAGCCAGATCCGCACGCCGACGCCGAAGCGCAGGGCGGATTCGGCGAGGGCGACGACGAGGCCGCCGTCGGCGAGGTCGTGCGCGGAGGCGATCAGCGACTCGGTCGAACCGGCCGCGATCAGCTCGGCCAGCGCCTTCTCGGCGGCGAGGTCGAGCTGCGGGGGACGCCCGCCGAGGTGGTCGTGCACGGTGCCGGCCCAGGCGGAGCCGTCGAGCTCGTCGCGGGTGACACCGAGGAGGTAGACGTTGTCGCCCTCGTCCTGCCAGCCGGAGGGGATGCGGCGGGCGACGTCGTCGATCACGCCGAGCACGCCGACGACGGGGGTCGGGAAGATCGGCACGTCGCCGGTCTGGTTGTAGAACGAGACGTTGCCGCCGGTGACGGGGATCTCGAGCTCGAGGCACGCGTCGGCGAGCGCGCCGACGGCCTCGCGGAACTGCCACATCACCTCGGGGTTCTCCGGGCTGCCGAAGTTGAGGCAGTCCGAGACGGCGACGGGGGTCGCTCCGGTGACGGCGACGTTGCGGAACGCCTCGGCGAGCGCGAGACGGGCGCCCTGCGCGGGGTCGAGCTGGCACCAGCGGCCGTTGGCGTCGGTGGCGACGGCGAAGCCCAGTCCGGACTCCTCGTCGACGCGGACCATGCCGCCGTCGTCGGGGTAGCTCAGCGCGGTGTTGCCGAGCACGTAGCGGTCGTACTGGGAGGTGATCCAGCTCTTGTCGGCGAGGTTCGCCGAGCCGAGCAGCGCGAGGGTCTCGGCGCGGAGGGCGTCGCCCTCGCTCGAGCGAGGCAGGCGCGAGGAGGAGTCGGCCTGCAGGGCGTCGAGCCAGGCGGGGTAGGCGATCGGGCGCTCGTAGACCGGGCCGTCGATGGCGACGGTGCGCGGGTCGACGTTGACGATCTCCTCGCCGTGCCAGTTGATGATGAGGCGGCCGGAGTCGGTGACCTCGCCGAGCACGCTGGTCTCGACGTCCCACTTGCGAACGACCTCGAGGAACGCGTCGAGCTTCTCGGGGCGGACGACCGCCATCATCCGCTCCTGCGACTCCGACATCAGGATCTCCTCGGCCGTCAGCGAGGGGTCGCGCAGCAGCACCGAGTCGAGCTCGATGAACATGCCGCCGTCGCCGTTGGAGGCGAGCTCGGAGGTGGCGCAGGAGATGCCGGCCGCGCCGAGGTCCTGGATGCCCTCGACGAGGTCCTTGCGGAACAGCTCGAGGCAGCACTCGATGAGCACCTTCTCAGCGAACGGGTCGCCGACCTGGACGGCCGGGCGCTTGGTCGGGCCGCCGTCGGCGAAGCTGTCGGAGGCGAGGATCGACGCGCCGCCGATGCCGTCGCCGCCGGTGCGCGCGCCGAAGAGCACGACCTTGTTCCCGACGCCGCGGGCGTTGGCGAGGTGCAGGTCCTCGTGGCGGAGGACGCCGACCGCGAGCGCGTTGACGAGCGGGTTGCCCTGGTAGACGGAGTCGAAGTACGTCTCGCCGCCGATGTTCGGCAGGCCGAGGCAGTTCGCGTAGAAGGAGATCCCGGCGACCACGCCGTGCACGACGCGGGCGGTGTCCGGGTCGTCGATGTCGCCGAAGCGCAGCGCGTCCATCACGGCGACGGGGCGGGCGCCCATCGAGATGATGTCGCGGACGATGCCGCCGACGCCGGTGGCCGCGCCCTGGAACGGCTCGATGTAGCTGGGGTGGTTGTGGCTCTCGATCTTGAAGGTGACGGCCCAGCCCTCGCCCACGTCGACCACTCCGGCGTTCTCGCCCATGCCGACCATGAGGTTCTTCTTCATGGCGGGCGAGACCTTCTGCCCGAACTGGCGGAGGTACATCTTCGACGACTTGTAGGAGCAGTGCTCGCTCCACATCACCGAGTACATCGCCAGCTCGCCGCTCGTGGGGCGCCGGCCGAGGATCTCGCGGATGCTCGCGTACTCGTCGGGCTTCAGCCCCAGCGCCGCGTAGGGCTGCTCCTTCTCGGGAGTGACGGCCGCGTTCGCGGTGGTGTCGGGAACGGCGATGCGGGCGTCTGCGGTGCGGCTGTCTGCCATGTGCTGGAGGCTCCAGGAGAGAGGGTGGGGATGCGCGACGATCCTACCGGGGCGGGCGGTCGGCGCTCGGGGGCGGCCTCCGGGCGTCCTTCCCGTCGATCGGGCGCCGCCTAGGATCGGCCGGGTGGAGCGGGGGATCGGCACGGCGCGCGGAAGCGAGACGGCGCGGGCCGTCGGCACGACACGCGGAACCGGCACGGCGAGGGCCGCGGCCGTCCTCGCGACCCTGCTCTGGGCGCTCTGGCAGTGCTTCGGCAACCTGGGCGCCGCGAACATCTCCTCGGACGAGCCCGCCTACCTCTCCGCCGGCTGGAGCTACCTGCACGGCGACATGACGCCCAATCTCGAGCACCCGCCGACCGCGAAGTACCTGATCGGACTCGCGCAGGTCGTGCTCGGCGAGGGCCTGCTCGCGGGGCGGATCGCGGCCGGCGCGGCGACCCTCCTCACCGGCGTCATCCTCTGGTTCTGGCTGAAGCGCGAGCTCGACACCGTCCTGGCGCTGATCCCGGCCGGGCTGTTCCTCCTCTTCCCGCGGACCACCGCGACCGGCGGCACCCGGATCGACCGGCTCGCGCTCCTGGAGCCGTTCATGGTGCTCTTCGCGGTCGCGGCGATGGCCGCCGCCTGGGCCTGGGCGCGGCGCGGGGCGGCGGGGGAGCGCAGTGGTCGGCTGATCGCCGTCGCCGGCGTCCTCTTCGCGCTGTCGGTCACCTCGAAGCTGACGACCCTGGCGCTGGCGCCGGTGTTCCTCGTGCCGCTGCTGCTGATCGGCGACCGCCGCCGGGCGCTCCGGGGCTTCGCGGCCTTCGCGCTCGCCTTCCTCGTGACCGCGGTGCTCGCCTACCTGCCGGTGCACCCGGTCGAGGCGATCCGCTACCTGCTCGACTTCCAGAGCGAGCACAACGCGAGCGGGCACATGATCGACGTCGCGGGGGCGCCGTACCGCTTCCCACCGTGGTGGGCGAACCTCTGGTTCATGCTGTCGGGCGTCGGTCCGGCGGCGCTCGCCGTGCTCGTGCTGGGCGGGCTGCTGGCGCTGCTCGCGCCGCGGCGGCGGGCGCTGGTGCTGTACCTGGCGGGCGCGACACTGCTCCTGCTGGTGTTCCACCTGCTGATCAGCGCCGTCGCGCTGCCGCACTACTACGTGGCGTGGGCGTGGCTGCTCTGCGTGCTGGCCGGGGTGGGGATCGCCGAGGCGCTGCGCGACGGGCTCGTGCTGCCGTGGCGGATCGCGCGGCCGGCCGGTGTCCTGCTGCTGGTGGCCTCGCTGGTGATCGCGGCGGCGACCTCCGTCGGCATCGCGCAGGAGCGGCCGACCGGGATCGCGCGGGTGGCGGGCGCGCTGCACGAGCGCGGGCTCGACGGCGGGCTGGTGCTGGTGCAGGGGATGTCGTCGGGCGTCTACGTGCCCTACATCGGCGATCGGTACACGACGGATCCGGCGTCGGAGGGGATCGTCGCGATCGCGATCGAGGAGTCGGCGCGCTTCCCGCTGGATCCGCGGGTCGAGGAGTACCTGGCGACTGATCCGACCGTGGTGCAGCTGGACGAGCTGCGGCTGGTGCTCACGGACGGCCCGCTGCCGGCGGAGTGACCGGGGTGTGCGCGGTTGCGCTGCACAACATCAGCTGAGAAGGGGGTGCCTCCGCTGTGGGGCGAGGGACCCCCTTCTCAGCTGATGTTGCGCGCGGGAGTTCGTGATCAGGCGGAGCGGCAGGGCCCGGAGTCGACGGTCGCGGTCAGCGACGGCGCCTCGGCGGCCACCGGTCCGAGCACCGAGAGCGGGATCGCGTAGCCCACGTTGTCGACCGAGGCGGCCTTGCCGAACACCACGCCCGAGACGGTGCCGTCGAGGGAGAGCAGCGGTCCGCCGGAGTTGCCCTGGTTCACGAGGGCCGCGAGCGTCAGCACCTCGCGCGAGGTCGGCGCGCCGTCGACCATCAGCGAGACGGTGGCGTCGGAGGAGATCTGCGCGGCACCGAGGGTCAGCGGCCCGCCGAACGGGTAGCCGGCCACCACGCCGTCGTCCCCGGCCAGGACCGCGTCGTCGAGGGCGAGCGGCGCGGCGGAGAGCCCGTCGACCGCGATGACGGCGAGGTCGGCGGCGGCGTCGAGGTAGACGACGCGGCCGGTGCGCGGCGGCTCGTTCGGCGCTTCGACCACGGGCTGCGAGACTCCGGCCACCACGTGCGCGTTGGTGATCACCCGGTCGTCCGAGACGACGAAGCCGCTGCCGGTGACGCCGACGTCGCAGGCCCAGGCGGTGCCGGAGACGCGCACGACCGAGTCGGTGGCGGTCGCGACCTCGGGGTCGTCCGTCGCGACGCTGGGGATGACCGGCGCCTCGGTCGGGGCGTCGAGGGCCTCGACGACCCAGGAGGTGCCCTCGTCGACGACGGTCGACTGCAGCTGCGCGAGGAAGCCGCGGACCGGGTCGGGCGTGAGGTCGTCGATGGTGCGGATGACGGTGGAGCCCGCGACGGACGTAGTGACCAGTGGGACGCCGAGCAGCGAGACCGCCGAGGTGACGGCGATCCAGACCAGCCCGGTGATGGCGACGCCGGCGACCCCGCCGGCGAGGCGGTCGAGGAGGCCGAGCTTGACCTTGTCGGCGCCGCGGCCGAACACGGCGCCGATGGTCGCGCCGATCGCGTAGCCGACGCCGAGCAGCAGCACCGCGGTGCCGATCACGGCGAGCAGCCGCCACTCGCTGCCGGCCGCCCAGGCGGAGACCGCGGGAACGGCGAAGGAGGCGGCGATCGCCCCGGCGACCACCCCCGCCAGGCCGCCGAGCGTGCGGAGGAAGCCGCGGCGCAGGCCGTCGACCAGCGCGCCGATGAGGCTCAGCACGACGACGGCGTCGACGATCACGGATGCGCCCATGCGGAACTCCTCGCGGGTCGGGATCCTCCAGCATGACCGACCGCGGTTGCGTGGACACCCGGAGGACCCTGCGAGTCCCGGGCTCGGCACGCTGGTCGAGAGGACGCGGCTGGGCCGCGCGATGCCGGTCGAGAGGACGCGGCGGGGCTGCGACATGCTGGTCGAGTAGCCCCGCAGGGGCGTATCGAGACCCGTCGTCCTCAGCAGGCCGGGTCTGCAGACTCTCCTCCTGGCGATGGTGGATCTCGATACGCCCGCTCCGCGGGCTACTCGATCAGCATGACTTCCCCGTACGTGCCGCCTAGAAGAAGGAGATGCAGTACGGCGCCGCGATCGGCGCGAAGAAGCGGTCGACGCTCTCGTGGTCCGCTTCCGCCAGCGTCACCGCTCCGGCCCGCGCCAGCGTGGACGGGCGGGCGGAGCCGAGCAGCAGCGTGCCGAGGTCGGCGACGTCCAACGACAGGGTCGGCGCGTCGTCGCTGCGCTCCACCCGGCCCTCGCCGCCCTCGACCGTGATCCGGTAGGTCCCGTCGACGAGGCCGAGCTCGTCGCGGACCGCGAGCACCAGCGTGCCGTCGCTCGTCCACGGCCGCGCACCGAACGCCGCCGCCACGTCGAGCACGCGGGTCCAGATCAGGTCGGCGACCTTCGTCACCTCCACGACGCGCGCGTCGCGCAGCGCCCAGGTCAGCGGGTCGTCGACGGGAGCCATGTCCCAGGTGACGGTCGAGGCGAGGTCGACGGCACCGAGGAAGCCCCAGAGCCCGAGGTAGGCGTCGGCGGTCGCGGCGACCAGGTCGACGACCTCGAGGGTGCGGTCGTCCTCGTCCGGCCCGACGGCCTTGTAGGTGACGTAGCCGTCGAGCTGTCCGTCGGCGTCGAGGTGCACGGCCGAGCGGACGGCGCGGCCCGGCGCGGTCTCGCCGGGCTCGGTGCCGACGGCGTTCGCGGCGTAGCGCGACTGCCGGGTCAGCGAGCCGGGCGTGCGCGCGTGGAAGGCGCGGAAGACCTCCTCGACCCGCGACTGCAGCCAGGTCGTCGCGACGACCTCGACGCGGCCGGCCGGCTCGACCTGCAGGGCGAAGCGCGGGCCGGTGTCGACGCGGATCGAGCGGGTGAACGCCGAGCGGCCGAAGCCGAAGCGGCGGTAGATCGAGGCCTCGCTCGCGGTGAGCACGGCGACCGCGGCGCCCGATTCGCGGGCCAGGCGCAGGTCGTCGGTGATCATGGCGCGGAGGATCCCGCGGCGACGGTGCGTGGCCCGGACAGTGACCTGCGAGACGAGGTGCGCGGCGAGCTCGCGCCCCCGGCCGACCTGCAGCGACCCGGGGAACGCGGCGTAGGTGGCGACGGGGACGGACTCGCCGTCGATGCCCTCGGGGGAGGCGGAGTCGTGCACCGCGGTCAGCTCGCGCTGGTCGGCGACCATGTGCTCGGCCCAGTCGCGCCACTGCTGCGGCGTGTACTCCTTCTCGTGGAACCCCGCGTTGATCGCGGTGCCCCAGGCGGCCGTGGCGGCGTCGGGTCCGCCCTCGGCGGTCAGGGCGGCGGGGAAGCGACGGAATTCGAGACCGGGAAGGGACATCCGTCCAGCTTAGGCACCCGGCCTGCGCGGGTGCTCCGGGGGCCGGAGCGGCGGTCGCTCGGCGCACGCCGCGTGCTCGCGGGTCCACCTCCGGCTCGTGGAACCGCGTCGGGCTCGCTGCATCCGCCCGTTTTCGCGAGCCGAGGGCGTTTCCACGTGCCGGAGGTGCGGCCCGGGGAGCTCCGGCTCGCGGATTCGGGTCGGGCTCGCTGCATCCGCCCATTTCGGCGTGCCGAAGGTGTTTCCGCGTGCCGGAGGTGCGGCCCGGGGGAGGTCCGGCTCGCGGATTCGGGTCGGGCTCGCTGGATCCGCGCGTTTCGGCGTGCCGAAGGTGTTTCCGCGTGCCGGAGGTGTGGTCGGGGGAGCTCCGGCTCGTGGAAACGGGTCGAGCTCGTCCGATCAGCGGGCTTCCGCGTGCCGAGGGTGATTCCGCGTGCCGAGGGTGATTCCGCGTGCCAGAGGTGCGGCCCAGGAGCTTCGGCACGCGGAATCACGTCGGGCTCGCTGGATCCGCGCGTTTCGGCGAGCCAAGGGTGTTTCCGCGTGCCGGAGGTGCGGCCGGGCGAGATCCGGCTCGCGGATTCGCGTCCGGCTCGCCAGATCCGCGGGTTCCCGCGTGCCAAGGCCGGTTCCGCGTGCCCGAGGTGGGTCAGAGGGCGCGCCAGCGCTTCTCCAGCGCGTCGTCGACGGCCTCCGCCAGTCCGGCGAGCGCCCCGGGGTCCGGCGCCGCCGCCACGACGCGCGCGCAGGCCGCCGCGATCACCGCGCGCCGCCGCGGCAGCGTCGCCGTGAACCCGCAGTCGCGCAGCAGCAGGAGCACCCGCTCGGCCGGCGCCTCGACCGCCAGCGCCAGCAGCAGCCGCCGCTCGAACGGCGCCTCCGGCACCATCAGCCGCCAGAAGCCGTCCGCGTCCTGGAACGCCGCCGGCGGATCCGGCACCCGGGCCAGCAGTGCGAGCGCCGCGGCCAGCCCGTCCACGTCCGCCGCCGCGACGAGCCCCCGCAGCCGCGACTCCACATCCGTCCCGGGACCCGGCCCGAGCGTCACCGCGGCGAGCGCGCGCTCGTCGAGCCGTCGCTCCGTCTCCTCGTCCGGCACCGTCTCGTCCGCCGACCACCACGAGAGCAGCGGAGTCGCCGCCACGGCGAAGTCGCCTGGCCGCCGCTCCAGCGCGATCAGCAGGTCCTCCGAGGCGGCCAGGACCACCAGTGCGTCGACGTCGACGGCGAGCACGGTCCCCGATGTCGAGGGCAGCACGAGGTGCCGCCCCGACGGCGGCACGATCTCCGCCCGGGTCCGCGCGCCGGGCCCGCGGGTGCTCGCGCGCAGGATCGCCGCCTCGAGCGTGTCCGCGCCTGTGTCCGCGCCCGCCCGCGCCGCATCGCCCCCGAAGATCCGTCCACCGCGCGCCATCCCGCCACGCTACCGTCGGCGGCATGACCCGCCTCGTCGCCCTCCTCCGCGGAGTGAACGTCAACGGCCGCACCGTCCGCAGCGCGGACCTCGCCGCCACCGTCGCGAGCGTCGGCGGCACGGCCGTCCGCACGGTGCTCGCCAGCGGCAACGCCGCCTTCGACTCCGACCGCGACCCCGCCGAGCTGAAGCCCGCGCTGGAGGCGGCCCTCGGCGAGCGCTTCGGCTACGACGCCTGGATCGTCCTCGTCACGCAGGAGGCGCTCGCCGCGGCCGCCGCCGCCTACCCGTTCGAGCGGATCGACGAGACCGCGCACCCCTACGTCGTCTTCGGCTCCGACTCCGCCGCCCTCGACGCCGCCGAGTCCGCGATCGGCGCGACCGACCCGGATGTCGAGCTGCTCGCCCGCGGCGACGGCGTCCTCTACTGGCGCTGCCCGAAGGGCTCCTCCACCGACACTCCGGCCGCGAAGATCCTGGCCCGTGCGGTCTTCCGCTCGACCACGACGACCCGGAACCTCCGCACCGTGGAGAAGCTCGTCACCGCCTGAGATGCGGACCGCGCAGCCCTTTCCGGCTGAGAACTCGCACATTCTTTGGTTAGGCTGTCCTTAGTGCACGGCGTCCGTCGCCCGTTGCGCGCCACGACCACAGCCTTCCGAAAGGGAACAATGCCCCGCGCCACCAAGTCGCTCGCGCTCGTCGCGACCGCCCTGCTCACCGTCGGCCTCGCCGGCTGCTCGTCCGCCGCGGCCGGCTCCGACACCGCCGACAGCGACTTCACCCCGATCACCATCGAGCACGCGCTCGGCACCACGACCATCGAGTCGCAGCCGGAGCGCGTCGCGACCGTCAACTGGGCCAACCACGAGGTCCCCATCGCGCTCGGCGTGGTCCCGGTCGGCATGGCCGCCGCGAACTTCGGCGACGACGACGGCGACGGGCTCCTCCCCTGGGTGTCCGAGAAGCTCGAGGAGCTCGGCGGCGAGACCCCCGTCCTCTTCGACGAGACCGACGGCATCGACTTCGAGGCCGTCGCCGACACCCAGCCCGACGTGATCCTCGCCGCCTACTCCGGCCTCACCCAGGAGGACTACGACACGCTGACCGAGATCGCGCCCGTCGTCGCCTACCCCGAGACCGCCTGGGGCACCTCCTGGCGCGACACCATCACCTTCAACAGCGAGGCGATGGGCATGGCCGACGAGGGCGCCGCGCTCATCGGCGAACTCGAGACCGAGATCGAGGAGAAGGTCGCCGCGCACCCGCAGCTCGCCGGCGCCTCGGCGATGTTCCTCACCCACGTCGACCCGACCGACCTCAGCCAGGTCAGCTTCTACACGACGCACGACACCCGCCCGGCCTTCTTCGAGGACCTCGGCCTGACCACGCCGGAGAGCATCGCGACCGCCTCGGCCACCACCGACGCGTTCTCGCTCACCCAGAGCGCCGAGCAGGCGGACGCGTTCAACGACGTCGACGTCATCGTCACCTACGGCGACGACGAGCTCGTCAACACCCTCAAGGCCGACCCGCTGCTCTCGCAGATCCCGGCCGTGCAGAACGACGCCATCGTCCGCCTGCCCTCCACGCCGCTCGGCACCGCCGCGAACCCGACCCCGCTGTCGATCTCGTACGTCCTCGACGACTACCTCGCCATGCTGGCCGAGGCCGCGGACAAGGCGGCGTGATCCACTCCCGCCCGACCGCGTGAGCTCCGACCGCGTGACCCTCACCGCACCTCCCGTCTCGGGTGCCGCCGCCGTGCGGCGCCCGAGGCGTCTGCGCGCCCTCTGGCTGCTCGTCTCGCTGCTGGTGCTGGCCGGTGTCGCAGTGGTGTCGGTGATGATCGGCTCGCGCGACGTGGCCTGGAGCGACGTGGTCGCCGCGTTCGGCGGCTCCACCGACGGCTTCGGGCAGGCCGCGGTCGCCAAGCGCCTCCCGCGCACGGTCCTCGCCGCGGTCGCGGGCGCCGCGCTCGGGGTCGCCGGCGTGCTGATGCAGGGCGTCACCCGCAATCCGCTCGCCGACCCCGGGATCCTCGGCGTCAACACCGGCGCCTCGCTCGCGGTCGTCACCGGCATCGTCTTCTTCGGCCTCTCGACCGCGACCGGCTTCATCTGGGTCGCGATCGGCGGCGCGGCCGTCGCCGCCGTCTTCGTCTACGTCGTCGGCTCGCTCGGCCGCGGGGGAGCGACGCCGCTCAAGCTCGCGCTCGCCGGCGCCGCCACCTCCGCCGCGCTCGTCTCCGTGATCAGCGCGATCGTCCTGCCGCGCGCCGACCTCTCCGGCGGCATCCGCTCCTGGCAGATCGGCGGGGTCGGCGGCGGCACCTTCGCGAGCATCGGCCAGGTCCTGCCCTTCCTCGCCGTCGGACTCGTGCTCTGCGTGCTCTCGGCGAAGAGTCTCAACACCCTGGCGCTCGGCGACGAGCTGGCGGCCGGCCTCGGCGAGCGCGTGGCCCTGGCCCGCGGCGCGGCGGCCCTCGGCGCCGTCGTCCTCTGCGGAGCGACCACCGCGGTCACCGGGCCGATCGGCTTCGTCGGCCTGGTCGTCCCGCACGCCTGCCGGCTGCTCGTCGGCGTCGACCACCGCTGGCTGCTCCCCTTCTCCGCGGTCGCTGGCGCGGTCCTGCTGATCGGCGCGGACGTCGTCGGCCGGATCGTCGCGCGCCCGAGCGAGATCGACGTCGGCATCATCACCGCGCTGATCGGCGCCCCCGTCTTCATCGCGATCGTCCGCCGGCAGAAGGTGCGCGAGCTGTGACCGCCGTGCAGTCCCGGCCCGCGGCCCGTTCCGCCGCACCCTCCGCCACGGCCCTCGCCGTCGCGGCGAGCCGTCGCCGCCGCGGGGCCCGCCGCCGCACCGTGGTCGCCGTGCTCGTCGCGCTGCTCGTCGTCGTCTTCGCCGTCTCGCTGATCGTCGGCCAGACGATCTACTCGCCGGCCGAGGTCGTCCGGGTGATCCTCGGCGAGCAGGTCCCCGGCGCCTCCTTCACGGTCGGACGCCTGCGCCTGCCGCGCGCGATCCTCGGCGTGCTCGTCGGCCTCTGCTTCGGCCTCGGCGGCGTCGCCTTCCAGACGATGCTGCGCAATCCGCTGGCCAGTCCCGACATCATCGGCATCAGCGCCGGGGCGAGTGCCGCCGCGGCCTTCGCCATCGTCACGCTGTCGCTCGGAGCGACGCAGGTCTCGGTCCTCGCCATCGCCGCGGGCCTCCTCGTCGCGCTGGTCGTCTACGCCCTCTCCTACCGCAGCGGAGTCGCAGGCACCCGGCTGATCCTGATCGGGATCGGCGTCGCGGCGATGCTCGACAGCGTCACCGCCTACGTGCTCTCCCGCGCCGCCGCCTTCGACTTCCAGGAGGCCAGCCGCTGGCTCACCGGCAGCCTCAACGGCGCCCGCTGGAGCGAGGTCGTGCCGGTGCTGATCGCCGTGGTCGTCCTCACCCCCGTCCTGCTCGCCCGCTCGCGCGACCTCTCCGGCACCCAGCTCGGCGACGACACCGCCTCCGCGCTGGGCATCCGGGTGAACCGCACCCGCCTCGTCGTGATCGTCGCCGCCGTCGGCCTGATCGCCTTCGCGACCGCGGCGGCCGGCCCGATCGCGTTCGTCGCCTTCCTCTCCGGCCCGATCGCCGCGCGGCTGGTCGGTCCCGGCCGCTCGCTGCTCATCCCGTCGGCGCTGGTCGGCGCGCTGCTCGTGCTCGTCGCCGACTTCGTCGGGCAGTACGCGCTGGGCCTGCGCTACCCGGTCGGCGTCGTCACCGGCGTGCTCGGCGCGCCGTACCTGATCTACCTCATCGTCCGCAGCAACCGATCGGGAGGCTCCCTGTGACCGCCGAGCACACCCTCACCGTCGACGCGCTCACCCTGGGCTACGGCGACCGCACCGTCGTCCAGGGACTCGACCTCGTCGTCCCGCCCGGCCGGATCACCGCCATCGTCGGCGCGAACGCCTGCGGCAAGTCGACCCTCCTGCGCTCGATGTCGCGACTGCTGGCGCCGCGCGCCGGCACCGTGCTGCTCGACGGCAAGGCCGTGCACAGGACGCCCGCGAAGCAGCTCGCGCGCACGCTGGGCCTCCTGCCGCAGTCGCCGATCGCTCCGGAGGGGATCACCGTCGCGGATCTCGTCGGCCGCGGCCGCCACCCGCACCAGGGGATCCTCAGCCGCTGGAACGCGCACGACGACGAGGCCGTCGCGACCGCGCTCGACGCGACCGACACGGCCGCCCTCGCCGACCGCGCCGTCGACGAGCTCAGCGGCGGCCAGCGCCAGCGGGTCTGGATCGCGATGGCCCTCGCCCAGGAGACCGACCTGCTGCTGCTGGACGAGCCGACCACCTTCCTCGACGTCAGCCACCAGGTCGAGGTGCTCGACCTCCTCGTCGACCTCAACCGCAACCGCGGCACGACGGTCGTGATGGTCCTGCACGACCTCAACCTCGCGGCCCGCTACGCCGACCACCTCGTCGCCCTCGCCGGCGGCACCGTGCACGCCGCAGGCACCCCCGCCGAGGTCCTGACCGAGGACACCGTCCGCGCCGTCTTCGGCCTGGACAGCCGCATCATCACCGACCCCACCTCCGGCACCCCGCTGATGCTCCCGCTCGGCCGCCACCGCCTCACCGCCGGCCCGGACGAGGCCGACCTGCAGCCCCTCGGCTGACCGCCGGGCCCGGGTCTCCTCCCCAGGCACGAGATCCTTCCGCTCTCCACGAAGTTCAAGCCCACCCTGGCTCTTGAGCAGCAGGGAGGGCTGGAATACCCTGAGAACCAGGCCGCAGAAGTACCGCGACGTCACGAGGTTCCTCCGCTCGAAAGGGTGGAACCGCACCCGGCAGAGAGGGAGCCACGAGACGTGGAGCCCCGCCGAGGGCGGGGCGACCATCACCCTCGTGCAGCACCGGGGCGAGGTCTCGCCCGGCGTCGTCCGCCAGCTGCAGGCGGTCTTCGCGGACACCCCGAGCGATTGGAACCGACCATGACGAGCGGACCCCGGGTCCTCGCGGCCCGCGCCTACCGGGACGGCACTCCCTGGTGGACCATCGAGATCCCCGAGCTGACGTCGACCGCGCCGAACGGCGTCGAGATCGTCGCGACCGGAGGTGCGGTCTCGACCCGGGGCATCCCGGCTGCCGCCCGCGAGCTCGCCGCCGTGCACCTCGAGGTCGGCGTCGACGAGGTGGACGTGCGGGTGACCGTCGAGGCGCCGCCCGAGGTCCTCGCGATCTGGGACGAGGGTGCCCGCGCCGAGGAGGCGGCCCGCGCCGCACTCCGGCACGCCGGCGCGCTCCGCCGCGAGGCCGTCCGCACCCTCCGCGCCGACGGCTACACCGTCGAGGCTGTCGCAGCCGCCCTGCGGATCAGCCCCGCCCGCGTCTCGCAGCTCGCGGCCACCCCCGATGCGGGGGACGCCCTCGCGGAGACCGCCTGACGAGCAGCACAACGAAGGCCGAGCGCCCGGAATCGCCCGGAGATCCGCGGATCCGGTCGTGCAGCCCTCGTTCCGCAGGCGACTCCGCGGCCACGGGCGCGCACCGGCCGCGCAGACCGTCCGGGGCCCGCAGATGTCGGACGTGTAAACGGTTCCAGACGGCGACCGGGGGGCGTATACGATACCCGGTGTCCGCGCGGACGGCCTGTCGACGGCGGAGCCCGCCGCACCCGTGCCCCGACCAGAGGTCCTCCCCGCTGTGACTGCTTCACCGACGCGCCCCGACGCCTCCGCCCTCGGCCGGGCGAAGGCGCTGCTCTTCGACCTCGACGGGGTGCTCACCCCCACCGCCGACGTGCACATGCAGGCCTGGGCCCGCCTCTTCACGCCCTACCTCGAATCGCGCGGCATCGCCGAGGGCTACACCGACGCCGACTACTTCCGGTACATCGACGGCCGCCCCCGCTACGACGGCGTCCGCGCGCTGCTCGCCTCGCGCGGCATCACCCTCCCCGAGGGCTCGCCCAGTGACGACCCCGCCCTCGAGACCGTCTGCGGTCTCGGCAACCGCAAGAACGACGCCTTCAATCAGACCCTCGCCGAGAACGGCGTCGCCCCGTACCCGGGCTCGCTCGCCCTGGTCGACGCCGCGATCGCCGCGGGCGTCGAGGTGGCCGTCGTCACCTCCTCCCGCAACGGCGTGCCGGTGCTCGAGGCCGCGGGGATCCGCGACCGCTTCGAGGTCGTCGTCGACGGCCTGCTCGCCGCCCGGGACTCGATCGCCGGCAAGCCCGCGCCGGACACCTACCTGCACGCCGCGCAGCTGCTCGGGCTGACCGCCGCCGAGTGCGTGGTCGTCGAGGACGCCCACTCCGGAGTCGCCGCCGGCCGCGCGGGCGCCTTCGGCCTCGTCGTCGGCGTCGACCGCGGCGTCGGCCGCGACACCCTGCTCGAGCACGGCGCCGACATCGTCGTCGACGACCTGGCCGAGCTGCTCCCCTTCCTCCCCTCCGCCCCCGCCCCCGAGGACGCCGCATGAACCCCATCACCTCCGACCCGCTCGACCGCAACCGGTTCCCGGTCGACGAGTGGTCGCTGATCGAGACCGAGTTCGCCACCGAGCTGCAGGGGCGCACCGAGACCCTCTTCGCGACCGGCAACGGCTACCTGGGCCTGCGCGGCAACGTCGAGGAGGGCCGCGACGGCTACGCCTACGGCACCTTCATCAACGGCTTCCACGAGACCTGGCCCATCCGGCACGCGGAGGAGGCGTTCGGCTTCGCCCGCGTCGGCCAGACCATCGTCAACGTGCCGGACGCGAAGATCATCCGCCTCTACGTCGACGACGAGCCGTTCGTGCTGAGCGAGGCCGACGTCCTCGCCTACACGCGCCGCCTCGACTTCGCGAACGGCGTGCTCACCCGCGAGCTGGAGTGGCGCACCCCCTCGGGCAAGCGCGTGCTGATCCGCTCGCGCCGCCTGGTCTCCTTCACCGACCGCCACCTCGCGATCCTCGACTACGAGGTCGAGATGCTCGACCACGACGCCTCGGTGCTGATCTCGAGCCAGATCCTCAACCGCCAGGACGGCGTCGACGAGTACCACGCGCCCTCGGGCAGCGAGGCGGCCGGCTTCGACCCGCGCAAGGCAGAGTCGTTCGAGGACCGGGTGCTGCAGCCGCAGCTCAAGCGGGTCAGCGGCACGCGCTACCTGCTCGGCTACCGCACCACCAACTCCCGGATGACCGTCGCCTGCGGTGCCGAGCACGTGCTCGAGACCGAGAACGAGTGGGACCAGACCTCCCAGATCGACGACGACCTCGCCAAGCACGTCTACCGCGTGAAGGCGAAGGCCGGCGTTCCCGTGCGCCTGGTGAAGACGCTGACCTACCACACCTCGCGCGGCGTCCCCGTGCGCGAGCTCGCCGACCGCTGCGACCGCACGCTCGACCGCGCCCGCGAGACGCCGGTGGAGGAGCAGTTCACCAAGCAGCGCGAGTGGCTCGACGACTTCTGGACCCGCTCCGACGTGCAGATCGACGGTCAGCCGGCGATCCAGCAGGCCACCCGCTGGAACCTCTTCCAGCTCGCGCAGTCCACCGCCCGCACGGACGGCGGCGGCGTCGCGGCCAAGGGCGTCTCGGGCTCCGGCTACGGCGGGCACTACTTCTGGGACACCGAGGTCTACGTCCTCCCGTTCCTCAGCTACACGGCTCCGCTCGTGGCGCGGAACGCCCTGCGCTTCCGCCAGAACATGCTCGAGGCGGCCCGCTCGCGCGCGGCCGAGCTCAACCAGCGCGGCGCGCTCTTCCCCTGGCGCACCATCAACGGCCAGGAGTCGTCGGCCTACTACGCCGCCGGCACCGCGCAGTACCACATCGATGCGGACATCTCGTATGCGCTGATGCAGTACGTCGGCGCGACCGGCGACGACGACTTCCTCGCCCGCGGCGCGATCGACATCCTGGTCGAGACCGCGCGGATGTGGGCCGACCTGGGCTTCTGGCGCAGCAACGGCGACGACCACTTCCACATCCACGGCGTCACCGGGCCGGACGAGTACACGACCGTCGTCAACGACAACCTGTACACGAACGTGATGGCCCGCTCGAACCTGCGCGCGGCCGCCCGCGCCGTCGAGCTGCTGAAGGCCGTCGAGCCGTCGGCCTACGAGCGGATGGTCGCCCGGCTGCTGCTGGACGAGGACGAGGTCATCGAGTGGGCCCGCGCGGCCGACAAGATGCACATCCCCTTCGACGCGCGCGCCGGCATCCACCCGCAGGACGCGGCGTTCCTCGAGAAGGAGCTGTGGGACCTCGAGAACACCCCGGCGTCCAAGCGCCCGCTGCTGCTGCACTTCCACCCGCTGGTGATCTACCGCTTCCAGGTGCTCAAGCAGGCGGACGTGGTGCTCGCGCTGCTGCTGCAGGGCAACGAGTTCACGGCGGAGCAGAAGCGCGCCGACTTCGAGTACTACGACGCCCTGACCACCGGCGACTCGACGCTGTCGGCGGTCGTGCAGTCGATCATCGCGGCCGAGGTCGGCTACAGCGACCTGTCGCGGCACTACTTCCTCTCGGCGCTGTTCGTCGACCTCGCCGACCTGCACCGCAACACCGCCGACGGCATCCACGTCGCGTCGACCGGAGGCGTCTGGTCCGCGCTGGTCTACGGCTTCGGCGGGATGCGCGACCACGGCGGGCGGATCACGCTCGACCCGCGCCTCCCGGACGACTGGGACCGCCTGACCTTCCGCATCACGCTGCACGGCACGCGGGTGCGGGTCGAGGTGACCCAGGAGTCGGTGCTGCTGACCGTCGAGGACGGCGACGCCGCGGCGATCACCGTCCGCGGCGAGCGCGTGCACGTCGAGTCCGGCAACCCGGTCCGCGTCGGCCTCGGCCACCAGGGCCCGCGCCTCACCGGCGCGCCGACCACCTCCGACATCGAGGGCACCCGCCGCTCCGACGGCACCGTGATCACCGCCTCCATCCCCACCATCTCGATGACCCCGGAGCCCGAGGTCCTGACGGGTCCGTAGCCCCTCCTCGCGACCGAGCGGCTGCGCCGCGCCCCCTCACTGATCGAGCGGCTGCGCCGCCCGCCGTTCGCTGATCGAGCGGCTGCGCCGCGCTCCCTCGCCGAGAGAGTGGCCCACCCAGCGGGCGCGGTTCATGCTGATCGAGTAGCCCGCGCAGCGGGCGTATCGAGATCCACCACCGCATGCACGCGGGGTCTCGATACGCCCCTTCGGGGCTACTCGACCAGCATGGTGCGCAGCTCACAGCTCACAGCTCACAGCACGCATTGCACATCGCGCCTCCCGAGGCGCCCGGCCGCACCCAGCGCCGCCCGACGCGCCTCCGCGGAGCCGCCCCTCCGGCCGCTGCTAGCGTCGCCCGATGGTCATGAGCAGTACTCGGTTTCCCTCGGCGGCGCAGCCGACCGTCGCGGTCGTCAGCGACTACGCGCTCGACTACACCGGCGGCGCGCAGACGGCGATGGTCGCGGAGTGCCGGAGCCTCGTGGAGGCGGGTGTCCGCGTCCTGCTGGTCGTCCCCCGCTCCGCCACGACGCTGCCGCTCGACGGCATCGACGTCCGCCCGATCCCGGCACCCCGGATCCCCGTCGCGCAGCTGCCGGTCGTCCGCAACTCCCGCCGCACCCGGGCCCTGCTCGAGCGGCTGCTCCGCGACGAGGGGGTCGGCGCCGTCCACGTCCACTCCGAGTTCGGCCTCGCGGTCGCCGCACTGGAGGTCGCCGCGGCGCTCTCGATCCCCTCGGTCGCCACAGTGCACACCTTCTTCTGGCGCGGCGTGCCCGGTCGCGCCGGCCGCGTGCTGGCCCCGCTCGCCGCGACCTACGTCGCCGCCGTGACGGGCGCCCGACCGCGGCCGGACCGCGGCGGCGACGACCGCCTCGGCGCGCTCCTCCGCGACGTCACCCGGAGCGCCGCCGCCCGCGCGGATCTCGTGATCTCTCCGTCGGCCCACCAGGCCGAGGCGCTCCGTCATGCGGGCCTGGAGCGGGTGGAGGTGCTGCCCAACACCGTGATCCGGCGGGACTCCGGCCACCGCATCGAGGAGAGCGTCGGGGCGGACACCTCCGGTCCCCTCCGCCTGCTCTGGGTCGGCCGGTGCGCACCGGAGAAGCGGCTCGTCCCCTTCGTCGAGGCCTGCCTCGCCGTCCTCGCCCGCGACCCCGATGCCCTCCGCGTCGAGGTGATCGGCACCGGTCCGTCACTCGCCCGCGCCGTCCGGCTCGCCGCGGGATCCCCGGCCGTCGTCTTCCGCGGCTTCGTCGAGAACCGCCTCATCGGCGACGCTTACCGCCGCTCCGATCTCGTCGCCCTGACCTCGTCCGGCTTCGACAACCAGCCGATGGTCGTCGTCGAGGCGCTGCAGGGCGGCCGCGGGGTCCTCTACGTCGACCCCGCCCTCACGGAGGGCCTCGACGGCCCGGGACTGCTCGCACCCGTCGAGCCCGCCGCCTTCGCCGATCACCTCGAGCGGCTCTGCCGCGACCGCGCCCCGGTCCACGCGGCGGCCGCGGCGGCACGGACCGCCTTCGCCGCCTTCGCGCCCGATGCCCACGCCGCGGCCGTCCTCGCACTCCACGGCGCAGCGCGCGAGATCGCGGGTCTGCGCGCCGCGCGGGAGTAGCGCGGTCCGGCGTCAGGCCGTGGCGACCAGCGCGCGCACCGCGGAGGTGAAGAACGCGAGCCCGTCCACGCCGGAGCGCATCGCGAGCGCGGTGTCCGGGCCGAAGCCCGGCTCGACCGCGTGCTCGGGGTGCGGCATCAGGCCGACGACGTTGCCGCGCGCGTTCGCGACTCCGGCGATGTCGTTCATCGAGCCGTTCGGGTTCGCGCCGAGGTAGCGGAAGACCACGCGGCCCTCGCCCTCGAGCTCCGCGAGCGTCTCGGCCGAGGCGATGTAGCCGCCCTCGCCGTTCTTCAGCGGGATGGTGATCTCCTGGCCGGCCTCGAAGTCGCTGGTCCAGACGGTGGCGGCGTTCTCGACGACGAGCCGCTGGTCGCGGCAGACGAAGGAGCCGACGTCGTTGCGGATCAGGCCGCCGGGCAGGAGGTGCGCCTCGGTCAGCATCTGGAAGCCGTTGCAGATGCCGAGGACGGGGGTGCCGGCGTTCGCGGCGTCGATGACCTCGCGCATGATCGGCGAGTGCGAGGCGATGGCGCCGCAGCGCAGGTAGTCGCCGTAGGAGAAGCCGCCGGGCAGCACGATCGCGTCGACGCCGTCGAGGTCGTGGTCGCCGTGCCAGAGGGCGACGGGCTCCGCGCCGGCGAACCGGACCGCGCGCTGGGCGTCGCGGTCGTCGAGCGAGCCGGGGAAGGTGATGACGCCGATCCGCATGCTCACGCCTCCGGGTAGTGGATGCCGACGACGTCCTCGATCACCGAGTTCGACAGCATGTCGTCGGCCAGGGCGGCGATCGAGGCGCGGACCTCGTCGGTCACCTCGTCGACGGTGATCTCGAAGCGCTTGCCCACCCGCACGCCCGTGACGGCGGAGTGGCCGAGGCGCGAGAGCGCGCCCGCGACGGCCTTCCCCTGCGGATCGAGCAGCTCGGCCTTGGGCATGACTTCAACGACGATCGTGGGCACCGTGTTCTCCGGAGTGTCGAGGGGCTGTGCGGATCTCCGCGCGCCCATCGTACCCGCCCGGCTTTCCGGCGATCCGTCCCGGGATCGCCGGCCTTCGGTGCCTCCGCTCAGGCCGCCGCGCTCACCCGCAGGGTGTTCGCCCACGGGTCCTCGAAGGACAGCGTCCGCCCGTCGTCCGCGGTGGCGATGCTCGCGCTGCGCAGGCGCTCGCCGAGCGCACCCAGATCGTCCGCCGCCGGCACGACGATCTCGACCTGCCCGAGCCCGAGCGCGAGCTGCCGCCGCCCCGCGCCGAGCGAGTTCCAGGTGTTCATCGCCATGTGGTGGTGGTAGCCGCCGGCCGAGACGAACAGCGCCTGCCCGCCGTAGGCGATCGTCGTCTCGAAGCCGAGGCGGTCGACGTAGAACTCCTTCGCCGTCGCGACGTCGCCGACGCTCAGGTGCACGTGGCCGACCGAGGCGCCGCCGAGCCGCGGCTGCGCGATCGCCTCCTCGGTCAGGTGCTCCCGGAGGAACGCGTTCGGGTCGAGGAAGAGCGTCGACATCTCGATCCGCCCGTGCGTCCAGGACCACTGGGTCCGGTCGCGGTCCCAGTAGAGCTCGACGCCGTTGTGCTCCGGGTCGTCGAAGTAGAACGCCTTGCTCACCAGGTGGTCGGAGCTGCCGGTGAAGGAGCCGGGGTGCCGGGTCGCGACGCTGTGCACGGCGGCGGCGAGCGCCGCCTCCGACTCGAAGAGGATCGCGGTGTGGAACAGGCCGGCGCTGCGCGGGGCCGCGTGCCGCAGCTCCGGCGCGTGCTGGAGGATCACCGCCGGGACGCCGCCGCGGCCGAGCACCGCGAGCGAGCCGTCCTGCGAGAGCAGATCGAGCAGGACGGCGTCGCGGTAGTAGGCGACCATCGCGTCGAGGTCGGCGACGCGCAGGGTGACCGCCCCCATCACGGTGTCGGGGGCGAGCAGGTCGGGGGAGGAGGTGGTCATGCCGGTCATGCTAGGTCCAACTCAGTTGTAGCCACAACTATTTCCTGGCGGGAGGAAGTCGGAGGAGGGGGTGCCGCCGGGTTCATAGGATCGCCATAGGCAGCGTCCAGCCCGCGCGATGCGGCGGGTCGTCGAATGGAGTCCGGTCGCCGTCAGGGGCGGCCCCGGCCACGAGGACGCATCATGAACGAGTCACCCGAATCCCACGGCGCCGAGCGCGAGCCCGCTGCCACCGCGACGGACCCGACCGGCGCCGAGGAGCGCCAGGCGCTCCGGACCGACGACCGCCGCCGCCGCCGTCGCGCCCTCATCGCCGGCGGTGCCGGGCTCGCCCTGCTGATCGGCGTCACCGCGGGCGGCGTCTCGCTCGCCGGCCGCTCCGAGTCCGCCTCGGCCGCCTCGTCGAGCGCCGCCAGCACCATCGTCTACCCCGGCGGCTCCCGCGGCTCCTTCGGGGGCGGCATCGTCGTGCTGCCCTACTCGGGCGGGTCCTCCTCGGGAGACGGCTCCGGCAGCGGGTCGGTCTACGGATACGGCTCGGGCTCGGGCGGCACCGGCTCGGGGGCCTCCGGCTCCACCTCGACGTCCACGGCGACCGACGCCGTCCCCGCGAGCACCGCGCAGACCGCCGGCGTCGTCACGGTCACCTCCGACCTCACCTACGAGGGCGCGACCTCCGCCGGCACCGGCGTCATCCTCACCTCCGACGGCATGATCCTCACCAACAACCACGTCGTCGAGGGCTCGACCAGCATCACCGTCACGGTCGAGAGCACCGGGCAGGCGTACACCGCCCGCGTCGTCGGCACCGACAAGACCAACGACATCGCCGTGCTCCAGCTCGAGAACGCCTCCGGCCTCACTCCGGCCACCCTCGACACCGACGGGGTCGCGGTCGGCGACGCCGTCACCGCCGTCGGCAACGCGAAGGGCACCGGCAACCTGGTCGCCGCGGCCGGCACGGTCGAGGCCCTCGACCAGAGCATCACCACCCAGGCCGAGACCGGCATCACCGGCGAGAAGCTCACCGGCCTGATCCAGGTCGACGCGGACATCGTCGCGGGCGACTCGGGAGGCCCGCTGGTCGACGCGGCAGGCAAGGTCGTCGGCATCGACACCGCCGCCTCCAGTGGAACCGCGGACATCACCGGCTTCGCCATCCCGATCTCGAAGGCCCTGGACATCGTCGCGACGATCGAGGCGGGCGCCGACACGTCGACCGTCGCGATCGGCTACCCGGCCTTCCTCGGCGTCTCGCTGCCGTCCGGCACGACGGCGGGCACCGCCTCCGGAGCAGTCTCCGGCGCGAGCACAGCGTCTGGCGCCGTCATCGCCGGCGTGATCGAGGGCACCCCCGCTGCCGCCGCGGGTCTCGTGGCCGGCGACGTCGTCACCGCGGTCGACGGCACGGCCGTCACCTCGGGCGACGCTCTCTCCGCGGACCTCGCCCAGCGCGAGCCCGGCGAATCGGTCACCCTCACCTGGACCACCGCCGCCGGCACCTCCCAGTCCGCGACCGTCACCCTCGTCGAGGGCCCGGTCGCCTAGGAGCGGTCCGCTTCGCGGGCTCGTTCATCAGCGAGAAGCATGCTGGTCGAGTAGCCGCGGAGCGGCGTACATGCTGGTCGAGTAGCCGCGGAGCGGCGTATCGAGACCCGCCGTGCTCAGCAGGGCGGTCTGCAGACCCGCGTGCTGAAGGGGGGGTGGATCTCGATACGCCCGCGGCGCGGGCTGCTCGATCAGCATGGACGGGCCGCTGCGCGGGCTGATCCGCGGGCATGAACACGGCTGAGCGCGCCGCTCCATCCGCGGCGAACATGCTGGTCGAGTAGCCGCGGAGCGGCGTATCGAGACCCGCCCGCCAGTACGCGCCCGCGGCGCCCGCACTCCGACCGCGACGCGCCGTTGTTTTGAACTATTCAACACAACTCGGTAGCCTTGTCCCCATGACGATGACGGACGACCGGCTGAGAGCCTCCGGGCTCAAGGCCACCGCGACCCGGCGGGCCGTCCTGCAGGCGCTCGAGGGGCACCCGCACTCCGACGTCGATCAGCTCCTCGCGCGGGTGCGCGTCGATCTGCCCGACACCTCGGCCCAGGCCGTGTACGGGGTCCTCGCCGCCTTCACCGAGGCCGGCCTCACCCGCCGCATCGAGCCGGAGGGTCACGCCCGCCGCTTCGAGCTCCGGGTCGGCGACAACCACCACCACGTCGTCTGCCGCAGCTGCGGCGCCGTCGCCGACGTCGACTGCGTCGTCGGCCGGGCACCCTGCCTGCACCCGTCGTCGTCGAGCGGCTTCGCCATCGACACGGCCGACATCACGTTCTGGGGCACCTGCCCCGACTGCCTCGCGCAGGCCGAGACCCGGCCGGCGCCCGCCATCACCGCCGCGGAGGGCCTCCCCGCTCCCCGCCGACAGGAGGACTCATGACCGAGGAACGATTCACGACGACCGATGCCGGAGCCCCCGTCGCCAGCGACGAGCACTCGCTCAGCGTCGGAGCCAACGGCCCCATCGCGCTCCACGACCACTACCTCCTCGAGAAGCTCGCGCAGTTCAACCGCGAGCGCATCCCGGAGCGCGTCGTCCACGCCAAGGGCGGCGGCGCCTTCGGCCGCTTCGTCACCACCGGCGACGTCAGCGCGTACACCCGCGCCGCGCTCTTCCAGCCCGGCGTCGAGACCGAGATGCTCGCCCGCTTCTCCACCGTCGCCGGCGAGCAGGGCTCGCCCGACACCTGGCGCGACCCGCGCGGCTTCGCGCTGAAGTTCTACACGAGCGAGGGCAACTACGACCTCGTCGGCAACAACACCCCGGTGTTCTTCCTCCGCGACGGCATCAAGTTCCCCGACTTCATCCGCTCGCAGAAGCGCCTGCCCGGCACTCACCTCCGCGACCACGACATGCAGTGGGACTTCTGGACCCTCTCGCCCGAGTCGGCGCACCAGGTCACCTGGCTGATGGGCGACCGCGGACTGCCGAGCTCGTGGCGGCACATGGACGGCTTCGGCTCGCACACCTACCAGTGGGTCAACGCCGCCGGTGAGCGCTTCTGGGTGAAGTACCACTTCAAGACGAACCAGGGCATCGAGATCCTCAGCCAGGAGCAGGCCGACCAGATCGCCGGCGAGGACGCGGACTTCCACATCCGCGACCTGTCCGCCGCGATCGACCGCGGCGACCACCCCTCGTGGACCCTCTCCGTCCAGGTCATGCCGTACGCCGACGCCGAGTCCTACCGGTTCAACCCGTTCGACCTCACCAAGGTCTGGCCGCACGCGGACTACCCGCTGATCGAGGTCGGCACGATGACCCTCGACCGCAACCCGGAGAACTACTTCGCGCAGATCGAGCAGGCGACCTTCGCTCCCTCGAACTTCGTGCCCGGGATCGAGGCCAGCCCCGACAAGATGCTGCTCGCGCGCATCTTCAGCTACGCCGACGCGCACCGCTACCGCGTGGGCACCAACCATGCGCAGCTGCCGGTCAACGCCGCGAAGTCGCCGGTGCACTCGTACTCGAAGGACGGCGCGATGCGCTTCGACTTCCAGCGCTCCGAGGTGCCCGTCTACGCGCCGAACACGATGGGCGGCGCGCACGCCGACCCCGCCCGCGCGGCGGAGGGCCCCGGCTGGGAGACCGACGGCGCGCTCACGCGGGCCGCGGCGACCCTGCACCCCGAGGACGACGACTTCGGCCAGGCCGGCACGCTCTACCGCGACGTCCTCGACGACGACGCCAAGGCGCGACTGGTCGCGAACATCGCCGGCCACGTCTCCAAGGTGACCCGCCCGGAGCTGCGCCGGCGCGTGCTCCAGTACTGGGCGAACGTGGACAGCTCGCTGTCGCAGCGCGTCGCCGAGGCCCTCGAGCCCTCTGCCCCCGGCGCGGACGTCTCGCCGGAAGAGGTCGGCATCCACGCCTGACCCCCTGGTGCGCGGCACCGGCTGATCCCGATGCCGCGCACCTCCGCCCGGTCCCCCCGGACCGAGCGCCCCCGAGCAGCGGGCGGCGCGGGCTGTCGCATGCGGCCCCGCGCCGTCCGCTTCCCCGTCCGATGGGCGTCACCCCTCGGTGCGACGGCGTCATCCCGGGAACCCGAGGCGTCGCTGCCAGTCGGCGAGCACCTCCCCGCTGACGTCGAAGAGCTCGGTGCCCCGGTGCGGAGCATCGATCTCGGTGCTCGTCACGCGCACCCCACTCGGCAGGATCTCCACGATCGCGGCTCCCGACGCGGCGATCGACCGCTCGTGCTGCGGCCCGGCGAGGACGTCGGTCCGATTCGCGGCACCGGGAGCGACCACCACCGGAGCGGGGTGGGTCGTGTCGACGAAGGCGTGGTGCCAGTGCCCGGCGAGCACCGCCCGGAGTGTCGACCCCTCGACCGCCTCCCAGAAGTCGTGCGGATTCGCGAGTCCCATCCGCCGGTGAAGCGGGGTCACCGCCTCGATCGGCGGATGGTGCAGCACGACGACCGTGGGTGTGACCGGGTCCTCGGCCACTCGATTCCGCAGCCAGGCCAGGGTCGGCTCGGTGAGGAGTCCCCAGGACGCTCCGCCCGGAACGGAGGAGTCGAGCACGAGGATCCGCACCCCGCGCACGACGACCTCGGTGTTCCAGGGCCCGTCGGAGCCGAAGCCCTCGCGGGTGTCGTGATTGCCGAGGGCGAGCACGAGCGCGGCATCCCGCTCGGCGCACCACTCCTCGAGCCTCGCGCGCAGGACCCGGTACGACTCGGGATCGCCGTCGTCGCTGATGTCACCGGACACCACGACGGCGTCGAGGTCGGCGACGGCGGAGTGGGCGGCGAGCACCGCGTCGAGAGCGGCGCGCGAATCGACGATGCGGTTGTACCGGGCAGCGGGGTCGGCGAGCAGGTGCGTGTCCGAGAGGTGGAGGATCCGCACGGCGCGGGGAGCGGACTCCTCGAGGATCGCGTCGGCCCGCGCTCCCGCCGCCTCGATCCGCTCCGCGTTCCGCTCGTCGGGCCCGTCGGCCCAGGCGATCGCCTCCTCCAGGGTCTTGCCGAAGCGGAGGTGCCGCGCGACCAGTCGCCGTCGGCGGAGGGCCGGCTCGACCCGCAGGTGCAGCGTCAGATCGAGGAGGCCGGCGACCTCACCCCAGCCGTCGTCCTCGAGCAGCAGGTAGTTGCCCTCGACCAGGACGACGGTCCGCTCGCCCACGGGGAGGGCGAGGGAGTCCGGCACCGGCTCCTCGATCGAGCGGTCGAAGGAGGCGACCCGCACGGTGCCGCCCGGCTGCGCGGTCCGCAGACTCCGCACGGCCCCGACGAACCCGTCGACGTCGAAGGTGTCCGGTGCGCCCATCCGCTCCCGCCGGCCGAGCTCGCGCAGCCGCTGCTGAGGCAGGTGGTACCCGTCGAGCGGCAGGACGAGCGCACCGGGGAGGCGAGCACGCAGCCGCTCGGCGATCGTGGACTTGCCGGCGCCCGGCGATCCGGTCACTCCCACCAGGAGGAGACGCCGGTCCGACGCCGCCGTGTGGATCGCGGCGACCGCCTCCTCGAGGGAGGCGAGCAGGGGACGGGGCTGGTCGGGGAGAGGCATGCGCCCATTGTGGCCAGCAGTACCGGGGCGGCGGAGGGCCGGCCGCGCAGTCGGTGGAGAGTCCGGGCATCCGGGGCCTGGGGAGGACCCCCAGCGCGACACGCCCGGGATGAGCAGTTTCGGGGGCCCGGTTTGACAGTGCCGGGATCGGGCCGTAACTTATTCCAAGTCGCCACACAGGCCGCAGGGAAACGGAAGAACAGGGCTCCTCAGGGAGCACGGTTCAACGTCCCGGCCTCATTCGGCACCATCTACTCGGCAAGACAGTCCTTCGGGTCACGTCTGCCGCACGGATGTAAAGCCTTCGCAGGATCCTTCGGGTCCAGCAACTTCGCCGCCCGGCGACGGACTCAGGTCCGGAACCGAGCAACGTCGGAGCGCCTACGAGCGCAACGGCATCGCGAAGAAGCCGGATTTGACACGGCCTGCGGATGTGCTAAGTTAGTCAAGTTGCCACGGCGGCTGAGAGAACAACTTCTCCAGCTTAGCGAAGTCTTCCGACTAAGGCAACATCTTCGATCACTTCCGTTGTGAAGCACCTTTTCAGGTGTGGAGGCGGGATGTGTCCGATTCTTGAGAACTCAACAGCGTGCACTATGTTCAATGCCAAATTTATAACCCCGTCCGGGTCTTGTGATCCG
>NZ_RJUT01000011.1:0-97328 GCF_003751395.1 Rathayibacter sp. PhB152
GGGCCACCCCCGCCCAACGCCTCGACCAACTCCTCGTTGCAACAACCACTTGACCACAAGGGGTCTCGATACGCCCCTGCGGGGCTACTCGACCAACATGTTCCGCCACCGCCACCGCCACCGCCACCCCAGCGTTCAGCGAGGCCTCTATTACCCGCCGCAGCCGGCGAAGCCGCTGCCCCGCCGCAGCCGGCGAAGCCGCTCACACCCGCACGGCGGGCGAAGCCACTGTCACCCGCACGGCCGGCGAAGCCGCTGCCACCCGCACAGCCGGCGAAGCCGCTGCCCCACCACAGCCGGCGAAGCCGCTGCCCCACCACAGCCGGCGAAGCCGCTGCCCCACCACAGTCGGCGAAGCCGCTGCCCCACCACAGTCGGCGAAGCCGCTGCCACCCCGCCTCGAGTCGAGGCGCGGGCCGGGGAGGTGGTGATCGCAAGGCGGAGGAGGGAGCGATACCGGCGGTATCGCGACCGACGACAACGCCGCGAGCGCCGCCTCCCCGGCCCGCGCCTCAGCGGCGGGTGGCGTCGTCGACTTCGCCGACCAACTCCTCGATGATGTCCTCGAGGAACAGGACGCCAGTCGCGCGGCCCTGCTCGTCGAAGGCGCGCGCGAGGTGGGCGCCGGTGCGGCGCATGATCGCGAGGGCGTCCTCGAGGTCGGTGGCCTCGAAGATCGAGGCGAGCTGGCGGATCCGCTTGGCCGGGATGGGCAGGCGGAACTTGGGCCCTTCGGTGTCGCCGTCGAGGTCGAGGACGTCCTTGAGGTGGATGTAGCCCTCGGGCTGCCCGTCCTCGCCGAGCACGACGTAGCGCGAGAAGCCGTGCTTCGCGACGGCGCGCTCGACGTCGGCGGGCGAGGCTCCGGCGGGGAGGCTGACGATGCCGTCGAGCGGCAGCGCCACGTCGTGCACCTTCTTCTCGGTGAACTCGAACGCGGCGAGGAGGGTGCCGTTGCTGCGCAGGGTGCCCTCGCGGGTCGACTGGTCGACGATCGTCTGCACCTCCTCGAGCGTGAAGGTGCTGTTCGCCTCGTCCTTCGGCTCGACCCGGAAGAGCCGCAGCACCCCGTTCGAGATCGCGTTGAGCGCGACGATGATCGGGCTGATCACGCGGGCGATCGCGACGAGCGGCGGCGCGAGCAGCAGCACGGCGCGGTCCGGCATCGAGAAGGAGATGTTCTTCGGCACCATCTCGCCGAGCACGACGTGCAGGAACGAGACGATCACCAGGGTGATCACGAACGCGACCGTGCCCGAGAACTCGTCCGGGATGCCGACCGCGTGCAGCGGCACCTCGAGCAGGTGGTGGATCGCCGGCTCGCTGACGTTGAGGATCAGCAGTGAGCAGACGGTGATGCCGAGCTGGGTCGTCGCCAGCATCAGGGTGGCGTGCTCCATCGCGGCGAGCGCGGTGATCGCGCTGCGGCGTCCGCTCTCGGCGAGGGGCTCGATCTGGGAGCGGCGCGCGGAGATGACCGCGAACTCCGCTCCGACGAAGAAGGCGTTCGCGGCGAGCAGCACCACGAGCCAGGCGATACCTGCCCAGTCACTCATGGTCGGCCTCCTGGCGTCCTCGGTGCGGCCGGCCCACGTCGGCGAGCGGGTCGGGGATGCCCTCGCCCGCCGCGTCGGGGTCCGGGGTGAAGCGGAGCCGGTCGATGCGCCGGCCGTCGAGCCGCTCGACGCGGAGCGAGCCGCCCTCGACGGGCACCTCGTCGCCGACGGCGGGCAGGCGGCCGAGCTCGCTCATCACGAACCCGGCGACCGTCTCGTACGGCCCCTCCTCGGGGATGACGACGCCGGCGCGGTCGCGGACCTCGTCGGGCCGCAGCATGCCGGGGAAGGTGGTCGAGCCGGGCAGCTTCACGACGTCGGGGCGCGAGCGGTCGTGCTCGTCCGCCACCTCGCCGACGAGCTCCTCCACGAGGTCCTCGAGCGTCGCGACGCCCGCCGTTCCGCCGTACTCGTCGACGACGACGGCGAGCTGGAAGCCGCGGCCGCGCAGCTCGGTGAGCAGCACGTCGAGCTTCATCGTCTCGGGCACGCGGAGCGGCTCCGAGCGCAGCGCGGTGACGGGCACCTCGGAGCGCTTGCCGCGCGGCACCGCGACCGCCTGCTTGACGTGCACGACGCCGACGATGTCGTCGATGTCGTCGTCCGTGATCGGGAAGCGCGAGAGGCCGGTGGTCCGCGCGAGGTCGAGGACGTCCTGCGCGGTGCTGGAGCGCTCGAGCGTGGACAGCCGCAGCCGCGGGGTCATCACGTCGCCCGCGGAGAGCGCGGAGAAGCGGAGGGTGCGCCCGAGCAGGTCGGCCGTGTCCTCCTCGAGCAGTCCGGCGCTCGCGGAGTGCCGCACCAGGCTCGAGAGCTCCTCGGCGCTGCGGGCGCCCGAGAGCTCCTCCTTCGGCTCGATGCCGGCCAGGCGGAGCAGGGCGTTGGCGCTGCCGTTGAGCAGTGCGACGGCGGGGCGGAAGACGGTGGTGAACGCGGTCTGGATCGGCACGACCAGCTTCGCCGTCGCCCGCGGCAGCGCCAGCGCGAAGTTCTTCGGCACCAGCTCGCCGAGGATCATCGACAGCAGCGTCGCGATGACGATCGCGAGCACCGTCATGATCGGCGTCAGCACCTCGTCCGGGATGCCGAGGCCGCCGAACGGCACCCGCAGCAGCGACGACAGCGCCGGCTCCATCGTGTAGCCGGTGAGCAGCGTCGTCAGCGTGATGCCGAGCTGCGCGCTGGAGAGGTGCGTCGAGGTGACGCGGAGGGCGGCGATCGTCATGCCGAGGCGGGTCTCGCCGCGGTCGCGGCGGGCCTCGAGATCGGCGCGGTCGAGGTTGACCAGCGCGAACTCGCTGGCGACGAACACGCCGGTGCCGAGCGTCAGCAGCAGGCCGACGCCGAGCAGGAGCCATTCAGTGCCCACGGGGGTCACCCCCGGTCAGCGGAAGCGGGAGCGGCTGCAGGATCGAGCCCGAGGGGATCGGGGAGATCCGAACGAGCCGGTGCGAGGGCGGATGCGCAGAAGGGGGGTCGTCCATTGTGGCGTCGAGTCTAGCGGCAGCCCGGCTCCGGCAGGGCCCCGCTCAGAGCCACTTCTTGCGCTTGAACACGGCGTAGAGCACGAAGCCGAAGACCAGCATCAGCCCGATCGCCCACGGGTAGCCGAGCCGCCAGTGCAGCTCCGGCATGTCGTCGAAGTTCATGCCGTAGATGCCCGCGACGAGCGTCGGCGCGAAGAGGATCGCGGCCCAGGACGAGATCTTCCGCACCACGTCGTTCTGGGCCAGCCCGGTCTCGGTCTGCCGCCGCGAGACCAGCGTCGAGTGCACGGTCAGCGCCTTGTCCAGGATCGCCCGCAGCGCGTCGACCGCCTCGGTCACCCGGATGGTGTGGTCGAGCACGTCGCGGAGCGAGCGGTGCAGCTCGACGTGGTCGAGCGTCGCGTCGGCGCCCGGGGCCGCGTCCGGCGCCTCGGCGAGCTCGTGCAGCAGCGCCGTCAGCGGCTGCACCGAGCGCTGGAAGTGGATGACCTCGCGGGAGAGCCGGTAAATGCGCTCCGAGAGCCCGTCGTCCGAGCCGTCGCCGAAGAGCTGGTCCTCGATCTCGTCGACGTCGCCCTGGACGCCGTGCACCACCGGCGCGTACTCGTCGACGACCTGGTCGAGGATCGCGTACAGCACCGCCTCCGGCCCGCGGGAGAGCAGCGACGGATCCCCCTCGAGCCGCTTGCGCACCGCCGCCAGGTCCGGCGAGTCGGCGTGCCGGATGGTGACCACGAAGTCCGGGCCGACGAACACGTGCAGCTCGCCGAAGACGACCGTCTCCGCGGAGTCCACGTAGTGCGCCGGCCGGAGCACCACGAAGAGCCCGTCGTCGTAGCGCTCGAGCTTCGCCCGCTGGTGGCCGCTCAGCGCGTCCTCGACGGCGAGCGGGTGCAGCCCGAACTCCTGGGCGACCGCCTCGACCTCCTCGCGGCTCGGGCGGTAGAGCCCGATCCAGGCCATGCCGTGCTCGTCGCGCATCAGCTCGAAGGTGTCCTCGAGCGAGTCGGGGTTCCGGATGCGGTGACCGCCGACGTACACGGCGTTGTCGACGATCGTCATGGGCTCGGTTCTAGCACGCGCGCGCCGGGCACCGGCTGACGGTCACCGGCGAGCGGTCACCAGCTGACCGGCAGCGCCTTGCCCTCCTCGTAGCCCGCCGCCGACTGCAGCCCGACCAGCGCGCGCTCGTGGAACTCGGCGACGCTGCGCGCCCCCGCATAGGTGAAGGAGGAGCGCACGCCCGAGGTGATCATGTCGAGCAGGTCCTCGAGCGAGGGGCGCAGCGGGTCGAGGTAGATCTTCGACGAGGAGATGCCCTCCGCGAAGAGCCGCTTGCGGGCGAGTTCGTAGGCGTCGAGGCGGTCGAAGCGCTCCTGCACGGCCTTGGCCGAGGCCATCCCCCAGCTCTCCTTGTAGATCCGCCCGGCCGCGTCGCTGCGCAGCTCCCCCGGCGCCTCGATCGTGCCGGCGAACCAGGAGCCGATCATCACCGAGGCCGCACCGGCCGCGAGCGCGAGCGCCACGTCGCGCGGGTAGCGCACGCCGCCGTCGGCCCAGACGTGCGCGCCGAGCTCGCGGGCCCGCTCCGCCGTCTCCAGCACCGCGGAGAACTGCGGCCGCCCGACAGCGGTCATCATCCGCGTGGTGCACATCGCGCCCGGGCCGACGCCGACTTTGAGGATGTCCGCGCCCGCGTCGACGAGGTCGTGCACCGCGTCGGCGGTGACGATGTTGCCGGCCGCGATCGGCACGCCGAGCTTCAGCGCCGAGACGGTGCGCAGCGCGCGCAGCATCCCCTCCTGGTGGCCGTGCGCCGTGTCGAGGACGAGCACGTCGACGCCCGCGGCGACGAGGGCGCGCGCTTTGGCCGCGACGTCCCCGTTGATGCCGACCGCCGCGGCGATCCGCAGCCGCCCGTCGGCGTCCAGCGCGGGGTCGTAGATGGTCGAGCGCAGCGCGCCGGTGCGCGAGAGCGTGCCGACCAGCGCGCCGTGGTGCAGCACCGGGGCGAAGTCGAGGTCGGCCGCGACCATCAGGTCGAAGGCGGCGCGCGCGGTGGTGACGTCGTCGGCGTCGATCGAGGCGGAGGCTCCGTGCACGAGGTCCCCGAGCCGGGCGTCCTCCAGGGCGGTGGCGAGCCGCGCGGCGGGGACGCAGCCGAGGATCGTGCCGTCCTCCTCCTGCACCACGAAGCCGTGGCCCGCGACGGCCGGGAGGATCGCGAGCGCCTCCTCGACCGTCGTCGACGGCGAGGCGGTGAGCGCGCCGGAGAAGGCGACCGGCTGGTCCTTCACCCAGCGGATGGCCGCGTCGAGGTGCTGCAGCGGCATGTCCTGCGGCAGGACGCCGAGCCCGCCGCGCCGGGCGAGCGTCGCCGCGAGCCGGGGCCCGGTGACCGAGTTCATGTTCGAGGAGACGATCGGGATGCTGGCTCCGGTGCCGTCACCGGGAGCGAGCGACACGTCGAGCCGGCTGGTCACGGAGGACCGGCCGGGAACGAGGAAGACGTCCGAGTAGGTGAGGTCGCCGGAGGGTGTTCCACCGTAGAAGCGCATGGAGACGACGCTACTCCGGCCCGGCTGGGGACCTTCGCCGGAGGATCCGGGCTAGGCTTGACGACCGGGACGGGACCGGGCGACGACGCCCAGATGCGTGTCGGATGCGACGGTGCCGTCCGGATGATCGAGAACGAATCAACGGAGAGAGTGGGCGATCGGCTGTGTCGAGCCAGTTGACCGGAGCGGGAACAGATCAGGGCTCGGAGGACTTCGGGGCCAACGAGTGGCTGGTGGAGGAGCTGTACGAGCAGTACAGCGCCGACAAGGCCTCGGTGGACGAGTCCTGGTGGCCGATCCTCGAGCGCTACGGCAAGCAGCTCGGCGGTGCCGCACCCGCCGGCGCGGAGGCCCCCTCGGCCGCCGCCCCCGCCGCCCCGGCGAAGGCGCCCGTCGCCGAGCGCGTGTCGACGAGCGCGGGCGGAGCGGTGAGCCACCCGGCCACCTCGGCGACCAGCACGGCGAAGACCACCTCGAAGCAGCCGAAGGCGCAGCCCATCCCGGCCGACGCGCCCGTGAGCAAGCCGGCCGAGCCCGCCGCCGCCGTGGAGGAGGACGTCGTCTCCCCCCTGCGCGGCATGGCCAAGAGCCTCGCCACGAACATGGACGCGAGCCTGTCGATCCCGACCGCCACCAGCGTCCGCACCATCCCGGCGAAGCTGATGATCGACAACCGCATCGTCATCAACAACCACCTGCGGCGCACCCGCGGCGGCAAGGTGTCGTTCACCCACCTGATCGGCTGGGCGCTGATCCGCGCGCTCAAGGACTTCCCGAGCCAGAACGTCTACTACGACGAGCCGGACGGCAAGCCCTCGGTCGTCGCCCCGGCGCACATCAACCTCGGCATCGCGATCGACATGCCCAAGCCCGACGGCACCCGCGCCCTGCTCGTCCCGAGCATCAAGCGCGCCGACACGCTGAGCTTCACCGCCTACCTCGCCGCCTACGAGGACCTCGTCAAGCGCGCCCGCGGCAACAAGCTCGCGGCCGGCGACTTCGCCGGGACCACCCTCTCGCTGACCAACCCGGGCGGCATCGGCACCGTGCACTCCGTGCCCCGCCTGATGAAGGGCCAGGGCTGCATCATCGGCGCCGGCGCCCTCGAGTACCCGGCCGAGTTCCAGGGCGCGTCCGAGAAGACTCTCGTCGAGCTCGGCATCGGCAAGACGATCACGCTGACCTCGACCTACGACCACCGCGTCATCCAGGGCGCCGGCTCGGGCGAGTTCCTCAAGATCGTGCACGAGCTGCTGCTCGGCAAGCGCGGCTTCTACGAGGACATCTTCTCCGCGCTGCGCATCCCCTACGACCCGATCCACTGGTCGACCGACATCGCCGTCGACCTCGCCGAGCGCGTCTCGAAGACCTCGCGGGTGCAGGAGCTGATCAACTCCTTCCGCGTCCGCGGCCACCTGATGGCCGACGTCGACCCGCTGGAGTACGTCCAGCGCTCGCACCCGGACCTCGCCATCGAGAGCCACGGCCTCACCTTCTGGGACCTCGACCGCGAGTTCGTCACCGACGGCTTCGGTGGCTCCCGCCAGCTGAAGCTGCGCGACATCCTCGGCATCCTGCGCGACTCCTACTGCCGCACCGTCGGCGTCGAGTACATGCACATCCAGGACCCCGAGCAGCGCGCCTGGATGCAGCAGAAGCTCGAGCGCGGCTACGAGAAGCCGGGCCACGACGAGCAGCTGCGGATCCTCGGCCGCCTCAACGAGGCCGAGGCGTTCGAGACCTTCCTGCAGACCAAGTACGTCGGCCAGAAGCGCTTCTCGCTCGAGGGCGGCGAGTCGCTGATCGCGCTGCTGGACGCCGTCCTGCAGGGCGCGGCGGACGCGGACCTCGACGAGGTCGCCATCGGCATGGCCCACCGCGGCCGCCTCAACGTGCTGACCAACATCGCCGGCAAGACCTACGGCCAGATCTTCCGCGAGTTCGAGGGCACCCAGGACCCCAAGACGGTCCAGGGCTCGGGCGACGTGAAGTACCACCTCGGCACCGAGGGCACCTTCCGCGGCGCCGGCGGCGAGGAGATCCCCGTCTACCTCGCGGCGAACCCCTCGCACCTCGAGGCCGTCAACGGCGTGCTCGAGGGCATCGTCCGCGCCAAGCAGGACCGCAAGCCGATCGGCACCTTCACCACCCTGCCGATCCTCGTCCACGGCGACGCCGCGATGGCGGGCCAGGGCGTGGTCGTCGAGGGGCTGCAGATGTCCCAGCTGCGGGCCTACCGCACCGGCGGCACGATCCACATCAACATCAACAACCAGGTCGGCTTCACGACCCCGCCGCACGAGGCGCGCACCTCGATCTACTCGACCGACATGGCGAAGACGATCCAGGCGCCGATCTTCCACGTGAACGGCGACGACCCCGAGGCCGTCGTGCACGTCGGCCAGCTCGCGTTCGAGTACCGCCAGCGGTTCAACCGCGACGTGGTCATCGACCTGATCTGCTACCGCCGCCGCGGCCACAACGAGGGCGACGACCCCTCGATGACCCAGCCGCTGATGTACAGCCTGATCGAGGCCAAGCGCTCGGTGCGCAAGCTCTACACCGAGGCACTCGTCGGTCGCGGCGACATCACCGAGGAGGAGTACGACCGGGCGCACCAGGACTTCCAGGACCGCCTCGAGCGCGCCTTCGCCGAGACGCACGCCGCGCAGACCGGCGCGATCCCCGTGATCAGCGCCGACGGCGACTCCGTGGCCGACCTCGAGCTGCCGGACGCGCAGCAGGGCGAGGACTACCCCGGCGAGCCCGAGGTGACCGGCGTCAAGGCCGAGGTGATCACCCGCATCGGCGACGCGTTCACCTCGCCGCCCGAGGGCTTCACCGTGCACCCGAAGCTGCAGCAGCTCCTCACCAAGCGCCAGGAGATGAGCCGCTCCGGCTCGATCGACTGGGCGTTCGGCGAGCTGCTCGCGCTGGGCTCGCTGCTGCTCGAGGACACCCCGGTGCGCCTCGTCGGCCAGGACACCCGCCGCGGCACGTTCGTCCAGCGCCACGCGGTGCTGCACGACCGCGAGAACGGCCAGGAGTGGCTGCCGCTGATGAACCTGTCGGACTCGCAGGCCCGCCTGTGGATCTACGATTCGCTGCTCTCGGAGTACGCCGCGATGGCGTTCGAGTACGGCTACTCGGTCGAGCGGCCCGACTCGCTCGTGCTCTGGGAGGCGCAGTTCGGCGACTTCGCGAACGGCGCCCAGATCGTCATCGACGAGTTCATCTCCTCCGCCGAGCAGAAGTGGGGCCAGCGCTCGTCGCTCGTGCTCCTGCTCCCGCACGGCTACGAGGGCCAGGGCCCGGACCACTCCTCCGCCCGCATCGAGCGCTACCTGCAGATGTGCGCGGAGCGGAACATGACCGTCGCGCGTCCGTCGACCCCGGCGTCGTACTTCCACCTGCTGCGCCGCCAGGCGTACTCGCGGCCGCGCCGCCCGCTGGTGGTCTTCACGCCGAAGGCCATGCTGCGCCTGCGCGGGGCGTCGAGCCCGGTCGAGGACTTCACCTCGGGCCGCTTCGAGCCCGTGATCGACGACGCCCGCATCCAGGACGCGTCGGCCGTGACCCGGGTGCTCCTGCACGCCGGCAAGGTGCACTACGACCTCAAGGCCGAGCTGGAGAAGAAGCCGGACGTCGGCATCGCGCTGGTGCGCGTCGAGCAGTACTACCCGGCGCCGATCGAGGAGCTGCGCGCGATCGCCGCGCGCTACCCGAACGCGGAGTTCGTCTGGGTGCAGGACGAGCCCGAGAACCAGGGCGCCTGGCCGTTCATCGCGCTGAACGTCGCTCCGCAGCTGGACCGGCCGATCCGCGTCGTCTCGCGTCCGGCGGCGGCCTCCCCCGCCGCGGGCTCGGCGAAGCGGCACGCCTCCGAGCAGGCCGACCTGCTGGGCCGCGCACTGCAGCGCTGACCGCCCGGCCGGAGCCGCCCCCTCGGCGGCGGCTCCGGCACGCGGAAAGACCTCCGGCTCGCCGGAACGGGCGGCTCCTGCGAGCCGGGCACGTTCCGGCGAGCCGGAGGTCGTCGAGCAGGGAGTGCTGAGCGCTAGACCCGCGCCGGAGCCGCCGCGTGGCTCGCCTGCGCGTCGCGCAGCATGCCGAGCACCTGAGCGCGGAGGTCCTCCGGCGCCGTCTCCTTGCACGCGCGCTGCACGGCGACGGTCAGCACGACGCCGACCTTCGCCTCACCGGAGCAGTCGGGGCAGTTCGCCATGTGCTCGCGGATGTCGGCGGCGTCCTCCTTGCACAGCTCGTTGTGGAGGTACTCCTCGAGCTCGGCCTTCGCCTTCGTGCAGCCGCAGTCGGTCATTTCGTGCTCCCGGTGGTGAAAGCGGCGCGGATCCCGCGCTCGCGTGCGTAGTCGGTGAGTCGTTCGCGCAACATGCGCCGGCCGCGGTGCAGCCGGCTCATCACGGTCCCGACGGGGGTCTTCATGATGTCGGCGATCTCCTGGTACGAGAAGCCTTCGACATCGGCGAAGTAGACGGCGAGCCGGAAGTCCTCCGGGATCGCCTGCAGGGCCTCCTTGACGGCGGTGTCGGGGAGGTGGTCGATCGCCTCGGCCTCGGCCGAGCGGCTCGAGGTGGCGGTGGTCGACTCGGCGCCGCCCAGCTGCCAGTCCTCGAGCTCGTCGATCGCGCTCTGGTACGGCTCGCGCTGCTTCTTGCGGTACGAGTTGATGAAGGTGTTGGTGAGGATGCGGTAGAGCCACGCCTTGAGGTTCGTGCCCTGCTCGAACTGCTTGAACGCGCCGAACGCCTTCGCGAAGGTCTCCTGGACGAGGTCCTGGGCGTCGGAGGGGTTCTTGGTCATCCGCAGGCCGGCCGCGTAGAGCTGGTCGATGAAGGGCAGCGCCTGCTGCTCGAACAGCGCGCGGAGATCGACCGGAGCGGCGGGAGCGGCGTCGTCGAGAGCCTCCTCGATCGTCTCGGCCTCCTCCGTCGCGGTCGCCTCATCGGCGGTGCTGGGGCGTGTGCTGTCGTCGCGAGTCATCACACGCGATTCTAGGCCGCGGCGCCGGGAGGCGGCCGGTCGGGCCGGCCGGGGTCGCACGAGGTCGATCGTCGCCGTCATGCCTCGCCTCCCGCCTGATCCTGCCGTCGGTCCGTTCGCCGACTACTCTGACAACCGATGGTCTTCTCGCGTTATTCCGCTCCCGAGTTCGATCCGTACGGCGACGCCCGCGCGCTCCCCGGCGAGGAGGACTGGTCCGCGCCGTCCGCCGCCGGCGCCCTCGACGCCGTGGTCGAGCTGCCCGGCTCCAAGTCGCTGACCAACCGCGAGCTCGTCCTCGCCGCTCTGGCCGACGCTCCGTCCGTGCTGCGCGCACCGCTGCACTCGCGCGACAGCGCCCTGATGATCGAGGGCCTGCGCTCGCTCGGCACGACGATCCGCGAGGAGGGCGCCACCGGCTCCTTCGGCGCCGACCTCGTCGTCGAGCCGGCCGAGGAGCTCTTCGGCTCCACGACGATCGACTGCGGACTGGCCGGCACCGTGATGCGCTTCCTGCCGCCGCTCGCCGGGCTCGCGCTCGGGCCGACCACCTTCGACGGCGACGCCTACGCCTACAAGCGGCCGATGGGTGCGACCATCGCCTCCCTCCGCTCGCTCGGCGTCGACGTGGCGGACGACGGGCGCGGCTCGCTCCCCTTCACCGTGCACGGCTCCGGCTCGATCCGCGGCGGCGACGCCGTGGTCGACGCCACCCGCTCGAGCCAGTTCGTCTCGGCCCTCCTCCTCGCGGGGGCCCGGTTCGACGAGGGGCTGCGCCTGACGCACGAGGGCGGCGCCCTGCCGAGCCAGCCGCACATCGACATGACGATCGCCGCTCTCGCGGCCCGCGGCGTGAGCGTCGACGCGTCGACCCCCGGCGCCTGGACGATCGCGCCGCAGCGGATCACCGGTGCCGAGGTCCTGATCGAGCCCGACCTCTCCAACGCCGCGCCGTTCCTGGCCGCCGCGCTCGTCACCGGCGGCACCGTACGGCTCCGGCACTGGCCGGCCGAGACCACCCAGGTCGGCGCGCACCTCGAGCGGATCCTGCCGCTGTTCGGCGCGAGCGTCGAGCGCGACGGCGAGGACCTCGTCGTCCGCGGCGGGGACGAGATCCTCGGCGTCGAGCTCGACCTCTCGGAGGGCGGCGAGCTCGCCCCCGCCCTCGCGGCCCTCGCCGCGCTCGCGAGCGGACCGAGCACGCTGACCGGCATCGGCCACATCCGCCACCACGAGACCGACCGCCTCGCCGCCCTCGCCGCCGAGATCAACGGCCTCGGCGGCTCCGTCACCGAGCTGGAGGACGGCCTGCGGATCGAGCCCGCGCCGCTGCACGGCGGCCGCTGGCGCACCTACTCCGATCACCGCATGGCCCACGCCGGTGCGCTGATCGGCCTGGTCGTCCCCGGCGTCGCGATCGAGGACATCGCGACGACGTCGAAGACCCTGCCGCAGTTCCCCGAGCTCTGGACCGCACTCGCGGGCGGGGTCTGACCCGTGTCGTGGTGGACGGACAGCGGCCTCGACGCCGACGGAGTGCTCGACGACTTCGACGGCTACGACGAGTCGGACGCCCGGGTGCGGCCGAATCCCAAGGGCACCAAGCCGCGGACGAAGAACCGGCCGGCCTACGAGGACGCCGAGATCGCGATGGTCCTCGGCGTCGACCGCGGCCGCTACACGGTGATGATCGGCGACGGCACCCCGGAGGAGCACGAGTTCACGGCGGCGCGCGCCCGCGAACTGCGCAAGCAGGCGATCGTCCCCGGTGACCGCGTCGACGTGGTCGGCGACTCCAGCGGCGACGAGGGCACGCTCGCCCGCATCGTCCGGATCCGCGAGCGGTCGACGCTGCTGCGCCGCAGTGCCGACGACACCGACGCGATCGAGCGGGTGATCGTCGCCAACGCCGACCAGATGGTCTGCGTGGTGGCCGCCGCCGACCCGGAGCCGCGCACCCGGCTGGTCGACCGCTACCTGGTCGCCGCCTTCGATGCCGGCATCACGCCGATGCTCTGCATCACCAAGACCGACCTCGCCGACCCGGCGCCGTTCCTGCGCAACTTCGAGGGCCTCGACCTCCGCGTCTTCCTCTCCAGCCAGGACGAGCCGCCCGTCGACGAGATCGCCGAGGCGCTGCTCGGCCACGAGACCGTCGTGGTCGGCCACTCCGGAGTCGGCAAGTCGACGCTCGTGAACAAGCTCGTCCCCGACGCGCACCGGGCGATCGGCCGGGTCAACACGGTGACCGGGCGCGGCCGGCACACCTCCTCCTCCACCGTCTCGCTGCGCGTCGAGCGCGGCGACCGGCACGGCTGGGTGATCGACACCCCGGGCGTGCGCTCCTTCGGCCTCGGCCACGTGAACACCGACAACATCCTCGGCGCCTTCACCACGCTCGCCGTGCTCGCCGAGGACTGTCCGCGCGGCTGCACGCACCTCCCCGACTCCCCCGACTGCGCGATCATCGAGGCCGTCGAGGGCGGGCTGCTCGGCGCGAGCGGGCCGGAGCGCCTCGACTCGCTCCAGCGCCTCCTGACCACCTTCGCCACCACCGACGGAAGCAGACGATGACCGACACCGCCCTCCCCCCGATCCCCGCCGACGAGCGCCTCGCCGCGGGCGACACCGCCCCGGACTTCACGCTCTCCGACCAGGACGGCACCCCGGTCACCCTCGAGGGCCTGCGCGGCCGCCGCGTCATCCTCTTCTTCTATCCGCAGGCCGACACCCCCGGCTGCACGACCGAGGCGTGCGACTTCCGCGACAGCACCGCGGCCCTGCAGGCCGCCGGCTACGAGGTGCTCGGCGTCTCGCGCGACACCCCGGAGGCGCTGCGCCGCTGGGCGGACGAGCACGGTCTCGCCTACCCCCTGCTGAGCGACCCGGACATGGCCGTGCACCGCGCCTACGGCGTCTGGGGCGAGAAGAACAGCTACGGCAAGACGGTCATCGGCGTCCTCCGGTCGACCTTCGTCGTCGGCCCCGAGGGCGCCCTCGAGTTCGCGCAGTACAACGTGCGCGCCACCGGCCACGTGCAGGCCCTGCGCAAGAAGCTCAAGCTGGCCTGACCCGCCGACGCACGCCGGTGACCGGCGGAATCAACTCCGTCGGTCGCCGCTCGCGGACGGCGTGGGAGACGGCGATGCCGGTGCGGGCTCGGGACTGACGACGTATCGTCCGGTCACCGCACTACGACGCACGGCCCCGACCCGATAGACACCGTTGCCCAGGCTCTGGTACGACGACCGCTTCACGTTCTTCGCCATCAGTCCTCCTCGTCGACAGTCTCGATGGTAGTCGCCGCCTCGGCGAACACCGGTCTGGTCAGGCGTGAACTCCACGCGTCACCGACCCGCGCCAGCGTCTCCCCCCAGAGCAGCTTCGATCCTTCGTACCGGGCTGCAGCCTCGGGCAGCCCGATGGTGAGGACCCCGGCGGTCGCCGTCGGGAGGACCGGATGGGGTGCGGGCAGAGGGAGAGCGAGCACCGACGTCCAGCGGTGGACACCGTCCCGCGGGAGATCCTTGTGCAGCAGAGTGTCGGAGCCGAGGGCCTGCCCGGCGATCCACGGGCTGTCGAAGCCGGTCTCCACCCGCCGAAGACCGTGCCGGTCGAGGAACACCCTGTCCTGCGCCGCCCAGCGCGCGAGCATGACGCGACCGTCCGACAACCACAGACTGAGGTTGAGCACATCGACGTCGAACGCTGACCTGAGGTCGTCAGCATCGACCCGCAACTGCTCGACGTACTCCTGCTGAAGAGGCAGGAACCCCTCGAGGTGGTGGTCCCAGATCTGCGCGATCCGCTCCTGTGGAGCGCGGTAGCCCGGGGAATCGACGTGTCGGAGTTCACGTATCACCTGCGCTGCGTCCGAGAAGTCGTCGAGGAGCACCGGTCGGAGGCCGATGGCAGTCCACTGTCCGCTCAACGCCTTCGCGAGTTCCGCGAACTGCGCCTTCGTGACGTCGAAACCCTGCCGAGCGAGCAGAACAACGGCGGCGTGTTCCTGCGGCGCCTCGGCGAGGGCGGCATGAAGCCATTGGCGCACGTCCGGGTCGCGATAGGACGTCCCGGCAATGATCAGGGCTCCCCGGCCGACAGCCTGCCGGAGGAAGACTGACTGCCAGGAGTCGCGCTCGGCGACCAGATCGAGGAAGTCGGTCAGGGTGAGGACGACGTCTCTCGTCTGCGTCGGACTGACGATCCCGTGGAGATGCCGGACGACGTAGGTCGGGAGACCAGGAGGCACGTCCTCGCCGGTCGCGGCGATGACCGGGTACTCGGTCTCGGCGCGGAGGGCGTGTTCCAGAAGCGTGTCGAAGTTGAGCGTCGCCAGACTCGTCTCGGCCGGGGCACCGCCGAGCGCGTGAGCAACGGCGGCGTAGTGCAGGGGCGAGATCTCGACGGAGGGGATCCCGTCGTAGAGGGCCGCGCGGAGCTTCCGATCCCACGTCGCACCGTACGCTTCGCGCGCCGCTGCGACGGCGATCAGCGGATCCTGCCTGCTCACGACGAGAGCACCTGCCTCGCCGTCCGGCACGACTCCGCTGTCGACGAGGAGACGGACGACGAGTTCGTCCCAGCCGGGAAGTCCTGACGTGGTCGAGGCTCCGGCGCCGAGAAGAAGGGTCGTGTGCTTCTCGGCACCGCAGCCTCGGAGCGAGGCCATGACGGCAGCAGTCAGGTCGGGTGCGCTCATCCGGCCATGCTGGCAGCGTGACGAGCTCGGCCGATGCCTGGCGCGACCGCGGCCGCCCGACGGCGGCTAGAAGCCCTCGTTGAAGCGCGGGGCGTAGTCGGCGCCGAGCGCGTCGAGCTCCTCGGCCGTCAGCTCGAGGTCGACGGAGGCGACCGCGTCCTCGAGGTGCTGCATCTTCGTCGCGCCGACGATCGGCGCGGTCACCGCCTCCTGCTGGCGCACCCAGGCGAGGGCGACCTGCGCGCGCGGGACACCGCGCTCGGTCGCGATCCGCTCGACGGTGCCCGCCGTCCGGCGGTCGGCCTCCTCCTGCTGGTGGTAGAGCGTCTTGCCGTAGAGGTCGGTCTCGGTGCGCGACGTGGTCGCGTCCCACTCACGGGTGAGGCGTCCGCGGGCCAGCGGCGACCACGGGATCACTCCGACGCCCTGGTCGAGGCAGAACGGGTGCAGCTCGCGCTCGTCCTCGCGCTGGATCAGGTTGTACTGATCCTGCATCGAGACGAAGCGGGTCCAGCCGCCGAGGTCGGCGGTGTACTGCCCCTTCGCGAACTGCCACGCCCACATGCTCGACGCGCCGATGTAGCGCGCCTTGCCGGAGCGGACGACGTCGTGCAGGGTCTCCATCGTCTCCTCGATCGGCACCTGCGGGTCCCAGCGGTGGATCTGGTAGAGGTCGACGTAGTCGGTGCCGAGGCGGCGGAGGCTGTCGTCGATCGCGCTGAGGATGTGCCGGCGCGAGAGCCCGCCCCCGTTGGCTCCGGGACGCATGGTGCCGTGCACCTTGGTCGCGATGACGACCTCCTCGCGGACGGCGAAGTCCGCCAGCGCCCGGCCGACGAACTCCTCACTCGTGCCGTCGGAGTAGACGTCGGCGGTGTCGAAGGTGGTGATGCCGAGCTCGAGCGCCCGGCGGAGGAAGGGCCGCGACTCCTCCTCCCCCATGCTCCAGCCGTGCGCGCCGCGGTCGGGGGCGCCGAAGCTCATGCAGCCGAGGATGATCGAGGAGACCTGGAGGCCGCTGAGGCCGAGTCGGGTGGAGTCCATCCTCCGACGCTAGCCCAGTGGCGCCCGCCCGGGGCCGCCGGCTCCGTGAGGCTAGCCCAGCCCGGGATCGCGGCGGGTGGCGGCGACCGTGCTCGGCAGGAAGAGCAGCACCACGGCCAGCAGGGCCGGGGCCAGCAGCGCCCAGCCGATGTCCGGCACGGCGTACTGCCCCTGGAACGCGCCGAGGGCGACGGCCATCATCACCAGCTGGATCGTCAGGGCGGAGGCGCGGATCCAGCTGCGACGCCGGGCAGTGCCCACGGTCGTCGCGGCGACCCAGGCCAGGGCGATGAAGGAGAGCACGACGATCGCGATCCCGCCGCCGATCGAGCCTGCCCGGGTGGTGACGAGCTCGATCACGAGCCACCCTGTGATGCACGCCACGGCAGCGGTCTCCAGCGCCAGAACGGCGACCAGGAGGAGCAGGCCGAGGGGCCGCCGGGCGCTTCCCGGCCTGGTCGGAGGCCGGTTCCCGTCCATGATCACAGCTGCATCCCATCCAGCACTCTTGATTCGAGCCTGCCTCCGTGACAGGCTAGTGCAGTTCGTTTCACCGCTCACAGGGTCGTGGGTAACCGCCGATGTGAACACCCCGATCCTGCCGTGCCGAGGGGCATGCGTGCGAGCGGGGCGATCTCTCGGGAAGAACCGAGCACCGTCCGGTCCCGCACCCGAACCGCCTTGCGCAGCTGCGCAGGGTCTCGTGGCGTGCGCCGGTTCGGGCGCCCGGTGCATACCGATGGTCCAGGCCGTCGGTGTGACTCGATCATCCCACCCGAACACTGCGTGGTTCCTCCACGCACGCTGTCACACAAGGAGCACCCGCATGGACTGGCGCGACAAGGCCGCTTGCCTCACCGCTGACCCCGAGCTTTTCTTCCCGGTCGGCAACACCGGACCCGCGGTCGACCAGATCGAGAAGGCGAAGACGGTCTGCGGTCGCTGCACCGTCACCGAGGTCTGCCTGCAGTACGCCCTCGAGACCGGTCAGGACTCGGGCGTCTGGGGCGGCCTCAGCGAGGACGAGCGCCGCGCCCTCAAGCGCCGCGCCGCCCGCGCCCGCCGCGCCTCGTAGCACCCGCACCGGGACCGCCCGGCACCGCACGACCCCGACCCCCGCTCGCCCTCCGGCAGCGGGGGTCGCGTCGTCCCCGGGGACGCCCGGCGGGAGCCGGGCCCGCGCGGCGCGGACCGGTCCGGCTCGGACCCGTCCGGCTCAGACCCGCGGGCCCTTCAGCCAGCGCAGCGGCACCTCGATGGTCACCTCGGTGCCTCGGCCGACCAGCGTGTGCCAGTCGATCGTGCCGCCGAGCTCGCCCTGGATCAGGGTGCGCACGATCTGCGTGCCCAGACCCGAGCCGACCTTGCCCTCCGGCAGTCCGACGCCGGTGTCGCGCACCTTGACCGTGAGCTCGTCGTCGCCGCGGGTCGCGACGATCTCGACGTCGCCCTCCCGGCCGGCGAGCCCGTGCTCGACCGCGTTGGTGACCAGCTCGGTCAGCGCGAGGGCGAGCGGAGTGGCGTACTCGCTCGGCAGGTCGCCGAAGCTGCCGGTGAACGTGGGGTGCACGGTGGTGTTGTGCGTCGAGGCGACCTCGGCGATCAGCAGCAGCACCCGGTCGAACACCGCGTCGAAGTCGACGTTCTGCGCGAGCCCCTCGGAGAGGGTGTCGTGCACGACCGCGATCGCCGCGACGCGCCGCATGGCCTGCGTCAGCGCCTCGCGGGCAAGGTCGGAGTGGGTGCGCCGGGCCTGGATCCGCAGCAGCGACGCGACGGTCTGCAGGTTGTTCTTCACCCGGTGGTGGATCTCGCGGATCGTCGCGTCCTTGGTGATCAGCTCCCGCTCCTGGTGGCGCAGCTCGGTCACGTCGCGGCAGAGCACGACGGCGCCGACGCGCTCGCCGCGGTCGCGGATCGGGATCGCGCGCAGCGAGACGGTGACGCCGCGGGCCTCGATGTCGGTGCGCCAGGGCGCGCGGCCGGTCACGACCAGCGGCAGAGACTCGTCGATGACGACCTTGCCGGCGACCAGGCCCGTGGTGACCTCGGCGAGCGACTCGCCCTCGAGCTCGTCCGCGAAGCCGATGCGGTTGAACGCCGACAGCGCGTTCGGGCTGGCGAAGGTCGTGATCCCGTCGACGTCGAGGCGGATCAGGCCGTCGGAGGCGCGCGGGGCACCGCGCCGCGGGCCGGTCGGCGCGCCCAGGTCGGGGAAGTCGCCCGAGGCGATCATCGAGAAGAGGTCGTTCGCGCAGTCGTTGAAGGTCAGCTCCTGGCGGCTGGGCGTGCGCGTCTCGCTGAGGTTGGTGTGCCGGGTGACGACCGCGATCGGCTGATCCATGGTCGCGCTGTCGGACCCGCCGAGGCGCCGGATGACCGGCACGGCGCGAACCCGGGTGGGCGTCTCCTCGAACCAGTCCGGGGCCGAGGTGTCGACGATGCGGGCGCTCTCGAAGGCCTCGGCGACCTGGGCGCGCCACTCCGCCTTGATCTTCTGCCCGACGAAGTCGCGGTAGAAGAGGGTCGCCGCACTCGAGGGCCGGGCGTGCGCGACCGCGACGAAGCCGCCCTCGGCGGTCGGCACCCAGAGCACGATGTCGGCGAAGGCGAGGTCGGCGAGGAGCTGGAGATCGCCGACGAGGAGGTGCAGCCATTCGACGTCCGCGTCCGTGGAGCGGCCGTGGGAGAGGACGAGATCACTGAGGGTCGACACCCGACAAGCCTAGGTCCCGTCTTCGCGCGCACCGCACCTGCGGTGCCCCGCGCCCGGTTATCCACAGTCCGGCGCTGATCCTGACGTGAGCATCGCTCGGCTGCTTCGATGAGGGCACCCCGTCGCGCTCGTCCTGCTGCGGCACGCACCGCCCGAGCCGAGAGGAGATCCGAACCGTGAGTCGCTCGTCCTGCCTTTGGAGCACGCCGCATGATCCACCCCACCAACGCGTTCGACTACCGCACCCTGCCGCTCGACGCGGACGCAGCGGCCCCCGCGACGTCGGCCGCCGCGTTCTTCGCCCCGCAGCCGGCCACGCGGGCGGAGCTGCCCGATCCCGAGCCGATCCTCGCCTGCCTGACGCTGCAGGTGGTCGAGGTCCTGGCCGGCTCCCGTGAGATCGACCAGCTGGCCCGCTGGCTGAGCGACGACGTCTACCGGCATCTGCAGAAGCGGGTGGTGATGGCCGCCCGCGCCCGCAGCCTCAAGGGGCGGTCGACGCAGCGCCTCCCGTCCACGGTCGGCCGGGTCGTCGTCACGGAGCCGCGGGACGGGATCGTCGAGGCGGTCGTCCTCGTGCACAACCGGGTGCGCACCCGAGCGGTCGCCATCCGGCTGGAGGGCACGGACGCCCGCTGGCGCGCGACCGCGATCAACGTGCTCTGAGACCGGTCAGCACCCGCGGCTCAGCGCTCGCCCGCCGATACGCACGCGTCAGCGGTCGCGGACGGGAGCCGCCGGCGGCAGCACCACCTGGACGCCCTTCTCGCGCAGCGCCTCCTCGAGCTCCGGCGGCGGCGGCGCGTCGGTGACGAGGTAGTCGGCCCGGCCGAGCTCCGCCACCTGCGCGAAGAGGGTCCGGCCGAACTTGGTCTGATCGGCCAGGATCGCCACCCGCTCGCAGCGCGCGATCATCTCGCTCATCATCACGCCCTCCGCCAGGTTGCTGGTCGAGTAGCCGTTCTCGGCCGACACGGCGCCGACGGAGATCAGGCCGATGTCGCAGTGCAGGTCGACGGCGCCGCCCGGCTCCGCAGCGGCGAAGCCCACCGGCCCGACCGTCGACTGGCCGCCGAGGCGGACGGCGCCGCCGAAGACGAAGAGCTCGCGGCAGGTCTTCGAGCCGATCTCGGCGGGAACGCGCAGGTTGTTCGTCGCGATGGTCAGCTCGCGGTGGTCGTTGAGGTGGCGGACGACCGCCAGCGAGGTGGTGCCCGCGTTCAGCATCACCACCGCCCCGTTCTCGACGAGGCCGGCGGCGAGCGCGCCGATCTTCTCCTTCGCGCCGCGCTGGATGCCGAGGCGCACGTCCAGGCGCTTCTCCGTCGCGGGCATCACCGAGAGGCTCACCGCGCCGCCGTGGGTGCGGACGAGGTAGCCGTCCGCGTCGAGCTGGTCGAGGTCGCGGCGCACGGTGTCGGCCGAGACGGCGAAGCGGCGGGCGAGCGTGGTCACCGTGACCTCGCCCGCCTCGGCGACGTAGGCGGCCAGATCGGCCTTCCGGCCGGCCGGCAGACGGAGCGGGACGTCGTTCGCAGCGGGGGCGTCGTCGGTGTCGGGCATGTGCGTTGTCTAACACCGCCGCGCCGGATCCTGCAACTTGTCGCACTCGGATCGCGGTGGATCCTGCGATCTGGACCGCGTTTGTCGCACATCTCGGCAATTTCCTGCTGGTTCTTGCAGGACCACGCACTGCCAGGTACATTCGCAGAACACAAGCGCAAGAATGCGCACACAACAGCAGATAACTGCAGAGTTGCAGGGAGTGACATGAGCAAAGGTGCTCGCATCAAGAGAGCCGTCGTCTTCACCGTCAGCGCGGCGTTCGCCGCGACGATGCTGACCGGCTGCAGCCAGGGTGGCGGCGACTCCGCGGCAGGCGGAGACGTCACCCTCGAATTCGCGCAGTGGTGGGAGCCCGAGCTCTCGGACGGCGCCCTCCGCGGCCTGATGGACGACTTCGAGGCCGCGAACCCCGGCATCACGGTCGACCTCCTCAGCGGCCCCTACGCCTCGACCAAGGAGCAGCTCTTCGCCGGCGCCGCGGCCGGCACGATGTCCGACGTCGTCGGTCTCGACGGCGCCTGGATCAGCGACTTCGCCAAGCAGGGCGCGCTGGCCGACCTCGGTCCTCTGCTCTCGGACGCCGGCTTCGACGAGAGCCAGCTCTCCTCGACCGTCGTCGTCGACGGCAAGACCGCGATGGTCCCCGTCGTCAACTTCGTCTACCCGCTCTTCACCAACGACGCCCTGCTCTCCGAGGCGGGCGTCAGCGCTCCGCCGTCGACCCGCAGCGAGTTCGAGTCCGCGGCGAAGGCGATCACGGCGCTCGGCGACAACACCAGCGGCTGGGTGCTCCCGCTCTCGAGCGACGCGCCCAACGGGATCCAGAACGACGTCATGTCCTGGGTCTGGGCCTCCGGCGGCAGCATGCTCGCCGACGGCAAGCCCGACCTCACCAACGACGCCGTCACCAGCGCGGTCGACTACATCGCACAGCTCGACGCCGACGGCGTGATCGCCCCCGGCGCCGCGACGATGAAGGAGCAGGACAAGGTCGAGGAGTTCACCAACGGCCGCGTCGGCATGATGATCGACTCCCTCTCGCACATCGCCACGATCCGGGAGTCCAACCCCGATCTGAAGTTCAGCATCTCGGCCATCCCGGCCGAGGACGGCTTCAGCGGCGAGCGCGGCATCCCCTTCGCCTCCTGGGGCATCGGGGTCTCGGCCAGCAGCGAGCACCCGGCCGAGGCCGCGAAGCTCGTGTCGTTCCTGATGAGCGCCGACACGAACTCGAAGCTGTCCACGCTGGCGAACGCCTTCCCCGGCAACACCGCCTCGACGCCGGACTTCTCGGACAGCGACCCGCTGTACCAGCAGGCCTTCGACATCTACTCGGCCGGCTACCCGGCGAACGAGTTCGTCGGCCTGCCCGTCGCCGAGCAGCTGATGCGCGACTTCGACGAGCAGCTGCAGGCGGCCCTCAACGGCGACCAGAGCGTCGACGAGGCGCTGGAGAAGTCCCAGGAAGCCTGGCTCGGCGAGTTCTGAGCCGTGACGCGTCCGTCCCCGATCGCGCCGCGGGAGTCCTCTCCCGCGGCGCGGTCCCCCCTCACCCCGTCCCCGATCGAAGGAGGAGCGCCGTGGTCTCCCTGCTGAGCGCCCCCCAGCGTCCCGCCTCCGGGACGCCCGCCCCCGCCCCCGCGGGCCGCCGGAAGCGCCGCGACCTCGCGCCCTACCTCTACCTCTCCCCCACGGCGATCGTGATGCTCGTCCTGATGCTCGTGCCGGTGCTGCTGGTGATCGGGTACTCGTTCTTCGACAACGTCATCACGAACCCGAAGCCCGCCTTCGTCGGACTCGCCAACTACCTCGAGGTCCTCGGCGATCCGAAGTTCCGCACGGCCACCGGCAACACGATCGTCTTCGTCGGCGTCAGCGTCGCCGCCCACCTGGTGCTCGGCCTCGGCTTCGCGATGCTGCTGAACTCGCCGCTCGTGCCGACCGTCGCCAAGTCGCTCTTCCGCGTGGTCTACGTCCTGCCGTGGCTGTTCACCGTCGCGATCATCGCCGTGCTCTGGCGGCTGCTGCTGAACCCGAACGGCGTGATCAACTACGCGCTGATCTCGCTCGGGCTGACCGACAAGGGCATCGAGTGGCTCGCCTCCCCCGCGACCGCGCTGCTCTCGGTGACCTTCATCAACATCTGGGCCGGCTACTCGTTCTACATGATCACTCTGCTGGCGGGTCTGCAGGGCATCCCGCACGACCTCTACGAGGCGGCGAAGGTCGACGGGGCGAGCGCCTGGCAGCGGTTCTGGAACGTCACGATCCCGCAGCTCAAGCCGATCATCATCAGCATGTCGGTGCTCGACATCATCTGGACCTCGCAGCAGTTCGCGCTGATCTGGATGACGACCGGCGGCGGCCCGATCGACGCGACCGAGATGCTCAGCACCTACACCTACAAGCTCGCGTTCAGCCGCTACGAGTTCTCGGTGGCCTCGGCGAGCGCCGTCCTGATCCTCCTCCTCACCATGGTCCTCGCGTTCTTCTACGTGCGGAACCAGAAAGCCAGGGACTGACGTGACCGCCACCGCCACCCGCCCGGCCGTCCGCACGCCGCGGCTCCTCGCCGCGAAGGCCGGGGTCTGGGTCCTCCTCCTCATCGGCGCCGCCTTCGCGGGCCTGCCGATCGTCTGGATGGCCGCCAGCTCGTTCAAGTCGAACACCGAGATCTTCGAGTACCCGCCCCGGCTGATCACCGACACGTTCTCGTTCTCGGCGTACGCCGGGATCCTGGGCGACCCGACGAAGGTCCGCTTCTTCATCAACAGCTACGTCGTCGCCCTCGCGGTCGTCGCGCTGACGCTGGTCGTCGCGATCCTCGCGTCCTACGCGTTCAGCCGCTACGAGTTCCGCTTCAAGCGGCCGATCAACATCATCATCGTCAGCGTGCAGGCGGTGCCGCCGATCACCCTGCTGATCCCGTTCTTCGGGCTGATGGTGACGCTGCGGCTCTACAACACCTATCAGGGGCTGATCCTCACCTATCTGGTCTTCACGCTGCCCTACGCGATCATCATGCTGACCGGCTACTTCAACACCCTCCCCCGCGATCTCGACGAGGCGGCGCGGATGGACGGGGCCGGCCCGATGACGGTGCTCTGGCGGATCCTGGTGCCGATCGCGATCCCCGGGATCGTCTCGGTCGGCGTCTACACCTTCATGATCGCGTGGAACGAGTACCTCTTCGCGCTCACCCTGACCCGCACCGACGACATGCGCACGGTGCCGATCGGCATCCAGCTGCTGATGGGCCAGAACTCCTACGAGTGGAACGAGATGATGGCGATGAGCATCCTCGGATGCGTTCCCGTCCTCCTCCTCTTCCTCTTCTTCCAGCGGTACTTCATCGGCGGCATGACCGCCGGGGCCGTCAAGAGCTGAGGCGCGCGTCCGCGCGTCCGGAACACCACCACCACCACGAGAAGGACAGTCAGAGAATGCTTGTTTCCGGAAAAGACCTGCTGGACGTCGCCAATGCGAACGGCTTCGCCGTCCCGGCGTTCAACGTCAGCGACTACGCCATGATGAACGGCCTCTTCGAGATCAGCGAGGAGAAGGACTCCCCGCTGCTCATCGCGATCCACCCCGACGAGCTGAGCCACACCGGAGTGGACATCCTGCACGCGATCATCGCCCGCGCCCACCGCTCCAGCGTGCCGGTGACCATCCACCTCGACCACGGCGCCACCTACGAGCAGGTCCTGCTCGCGATCAAGTCGGGCTTCACCTCGGTGATGATCGACGGCTCGATGCTCCCCTACGACGAGAACGTCGCGATCACCAAGCGCGTCGTCGACGCAGCGCACGCCGTCGGCGTCTCGGTCGAGGGCGAGCTGGGCACGATCGGCAAGACCGACAACGAGGCCGAGGACGGCGCCGCGAACATCATCTACACCGAGCCCGACGAGGCGGTCGACTTCGTCGCCGCCACCGGGGTCGACAGCCTCGCGATCGCCATCGGCACCAGCCACGGCCTCTACCCGGCGTCGATGAAGCCCGCCCTGAAGCTCGACCTGCTCGCCGAGATCAAGAAGCGCGTCGCCGTGCCGCTCGTCCTGCACGGCGGCTCGAACAACCCCGACGCCGAGATCGCGGAGTCGGTGAAGCGCGGGGTCAACAAGATCAACATCTCCAGCGACATCAAGGCCGCGTACCACAAGAAGATGCGCGAGGTGCTGGCCGACCCCTCCGTCCGCGAGCCCAACACGATCCAGCCGCCCTCCATCGCCGCGATGAAGGAGACGGCCGCCGAGAAGATCGACCTGTTCGGCTCCGCCGGCAAGGCCGAGCTCTACTAGGCCCGGCGAGACGCAGGAGAGCAGCGCGGTGAACGAGAGGATCGTGCTCGGACTGGGCGGGACCGTCGACTACGAGATCGACTGGGACGACCACGTCGTCCAGGCAGTCGCGGAGGAGTACGGGATCCGCGCGGACGAGCTGACGAGGACGGCGCCGGTCACCACCGAGCGCGAGCTCGTCGTGGCGCTCCTCGCGTTCCTCGCCGACGGTGCGGGAGGGGAGAGATTCGCCTCCTCCTCCCGCATCGTCGAGGAGTTCGCGCAGCGCTTCCCCCGGCGCATCACCCTCGGCGGCACCGGAGTGCGGGCGGGCTACGCGCTCGCCGTGCACGGCCTCGCCGCGGTGCAGCACCTGGTGAGCATCGACGACCACGTCCGCCGGCTCCTGCCCGCGGGCACGGAGTACGTCTCGAGCGCGACCACCGACAGCACCGACCCGCACCTGATCGTGCAGTTCCCCCGCGGCGCCCGGGTGCTCCTCGGCGACCGCGTGCTGGTGGCGCCGCATCCGAACCGGGTGATCTTCGCGAACGACCCGCCCAACCGCGAGCTGCTGCTGGCGGAAGGACTCGGCGGCGTGCTGGCCGACGCGGGCGTCTTCCTCGTCTCCGGCTTCAACAGCATCCAGGACGAGGCGGTGCTGACGGACCGGCTGGAGACGTTGCAGCGCCACCTCGCGGCGCTGCCCGCCTCCGCGGACGTGATCTACGAGGACGCGGGCTTCCACCTGCCCGCTCTGCAGGACCGGGCCCGCTCCGCCCTGCTCGGCTGCGTCGACGTCGTCAGCATGAACGAGGACGAGCTGCAGGCGCTGCTCGGGCACCGGCTCGACCTGCTCGACCCGGATGCCGTGGTCGAGGCGCTGGGCGCGGCCGCGGCGCTGCTCCCCGGCCCGGTGCTCGTCGTGCACACCCGGCACTGGTCGGCGGCCGTCGGAGCGGAGGCCGAGCGCTACCGCGCGGCGCTCCTCGGCGGAGTGACGATGGCGAGCACCCGCTACCTGCTCGGCGACGGCATCACCGCCGCGGACTACGACCGCGTCGCGCAGCTGCCGGCGCAGCCCGGCGGCGTCGCGGTCTGCACCGCGGTCACGGCTCGGCTGCAAGCCGTCTGCACGCCCGGCCTCGTGCTCGAGACCGACCGCCCCACCACGATCGGCCTCGGCGACACCTTCGCCGGCGGCTTCGTCTCGGCGCTGGTGCGGCACCGCGCCTGACGCCGCCGACCACGCGCCCGCGCTGTCGACGACGAAGGCCCCGCATCCCGCGCTCCGCTCGAGCGGAGTCGGGACCGGGGCCTTCGTCGTGCCGGTCGGCAGGGCCGGGATCAGCGGCGCTTGGTCTGCGCGCGGCGCTCCTGGCGGTTGTTCGGCGTCTCGTCGGAGCCGCCGGTCTGCTGGCCGAAGGCGCCGGTGGTCGCGGCGTCCTCCGCGTCGTCGGGACGCGCCTCGCGGGCCGCCGCGGCGCTGGCCTTCGCCGTCGCCGCCTGCTGCACCCGGCCGCGCTGGTCGCGGACCTCGACGCCGCCCGAGTCGCTCGGCGCGGAGTAGCTGAGCTTCTCGACCGGAGCGACCGGCTCGGAGAGGCCCTTCGCGGCGACGCCGGCGACCTCGCCCTGCTTCTGGGTGACCTCGACCTCGAGGTTGAAGAGGAAGCCGACGGTCTCCTCGCGGATCTGGCCCATCATCTGCTGGAACAGGGTGAAGCCCTCGCGCTGGTACTCGACCAGCGGGTCGCGCTGGGCCATCGCGCGCAGGCCGATGCCGTCCTTGAGGTAGTCCATCTCGTAGAGGTGGTCGCGCCAGCGGCGGTCGATCACCGAGAGCACGACGCGGCGCTCGAGCTCGCGCATGGCGGGGGAGCCGAGCTGCTCCTCGCGGCCCTGGTAGGCGAGCTTCGCGTCCGAGAGGATCTCGCGGCGCATGAACTCCTTGTTGATCCGGCCGCGGCTGCCGGCCTCCTGGACGACCTCGTCGATCGACAGGCTGACCGGGTAGAGGGTCTTCAGCTCGGTCCAGAGCGCGTCGAAGTCCCAGTCGTCGCCGTTGCCCTCGCCGGTGTGCACCTCGAGGATCTCGTCGATCACGTCGACGAGGAACTTCTGGGTGCGCTCGTGCAGGTCGTCGCCCTCGAGGATGTGGCGGCGGTCGGAGTAGATCGCCTCGCGCTGGCGGTTGAGGACGTCGTCGTACTTGAGGACGTTCTTGCGGATCTCGGCGTTGCGCGCCTCGACCTGCGACTGCGCGCTGCGGATGGCGCGCGAGACGACCTTCGACTCGATCGCCATGTCGTCCGGCACGTTGCCGCGGCCCATCAGGGCCTCGGCCGCACCGGAGTTGAACAGGCGCATCAGGTCGTCGGTGAGCGAGAGGTAGAAGCGGCTCTCGCCCGGGTCGCCCTGTCGGCCGGAGCGGCCGCGGAGCTGGTTGTCGATGCGGCGCGACTCGTGGCGCTCGGTGCCGAGCACGTAGAGGCCGCCGGCGGCCTGGACCTTCTCGGCCTCCTCGGCGACCTTGGCCTTGACGCCCGCGAAGACGTCGTCCCACGCGGACTCGTACTCCTCGGGGGTGTCGACGGGGCTGAGGCCCTTGGTCGACATCTCGGTGACCGCGAGGAACTCGGCGTTGCCGCCGAGCATGATGTCGGTGCCGCGGCCGGCCATGTTGGTCGCGACGGTGACGGCGCCGAGGCGGCCGGCCTGGGCGACGATCGCGGCCTCGCGCGCGTGGTTCTTGGCGTTCAGCACCTCGTGCCGCACGCCCTTCTTGGCGAGCAGGCGGGAGAGGTACTCGCTCTTCTCGACGCTCGTCGTGCCGACCAGCACAGGCTGGCCCGCCGCGTGGCGCTCGACGATGTCCTCGACGACCTGCTCGAACTTGACCTGCTCGTTCTTGTAGACGAGGTCGGCGTTGTCGATGCGCTGCATCTTGCGGTTGGTCGGGATGGAGACCACGCCGAGCTTGTAGGTCGACATGAACTCGGCGGCCTCGGTCTCGGCCGTTCCGGTCATGCCGGAGAGCTTGCCGTAGAGGCGGAAGTAGTTCTGCAGCGTGACGGTGGCGAGGGTCTGGTTCTCGGCCTTGACCTGCACGCCCTCCTTCGCCTCGATCGCCTGGTGGATGCCCTCGTTGTAGCGGCGGCCGGCCAGGATGCGGCCGGTGTGCTCGTCGACGATCATCACCTCGCCGTTGAGGACGACGTAGTCCTTGTCCTTCTTGAACAGGGCGCGGGCCTTGATCGAGTTGTTGAGGAACGAGATCAGCGGGGTGTTCGCGGACTCGTAGAGGTTGTCGATGCCGAGGTAGTCCTCGACCTTCTCGATGCCGGGCTCGAGCACGCCGACGGTGCGCTTCTTCTCGTCGACCTCGTAGTCCTCGCCCTCGATCAGGCGCGTGGCGAGGCCGGCGAACTCGGCGAACCAGCGGTTCGCCTCGCCCGAGGCGGGGCCGGAGATGATCAGCGGGGTGCGCGCCTCGTCGATGAGGATCGAGTCGACCTCGTCGACCACGGCGAAGAAGTGGCCGCGCTGGACCATGTCCTGCGCCTGCCAGGCCATGTTGTCGCGGAGGTAGTCGAAGCCGAACTCGTTGTTCGTGCCGTAGGTGATGTCGGCCGCGTACTGCTCGCGGCGCTGCTCGGGCGTCTGGCCGGAGAGGATCACGCCGGTCGTCATGCCGAGGGCGCGGAACACGCGCCCCATCAGCTCGGACTGGTAGTTCGCGAGGAAGTCGTTCACCGTGACGATGTGCACGCCGCGGCTCGCGATGGCGTTGAGGTACGCCGGCAGGGTCGCGACGAGGGTCTTGCCCTCACCGGTCTTCATCTCGGCGATGTTGCCGAGGTGCAGTGCCGCGCCGCCCATCAGCTGGACGTCGAAGTGGCGGAGGCCGAGGGTGCGCCGCGACGCCTCGCGGACGGCCGCGAAGGCCTCCGGCAGCAGGTCGTCGAGCGACTCGCCGTTCGAGTAGCGCTCGCGCAGCTCGACGGTCTCGTTCTTCAGCTCTTCGTCGCTGAGGTGCGTGAAGTCCTCTTCGAGGGCGTTGACGGCTTTCGCGTAGTTCTCGAGGCGGCGGAGGACCCGGCCCTCCCCGACGCGAAGGACCTTTTCGAGAACTGAGGCCACGGGGTACTCCAAAACGTAGAAGACAGGTGCCCGACGGCACGGCGCGGACGGAACCACACTAGCCGGGGCGGGCTGTGCGCGGTCCGACAGGGCGCGAAGAACCCCCCGGAGGCGGACCTCCGGGGGGTTCCCGGGTCAGACCGCGGCGGCCTCGGGCTGCGCGTCCGCCTCGTCGCCGAGGCCGATCACGCCGTAGTCCCAGCCCTTGCGGCGGTAGACGACGCTCGGGCGGTCGGTGTCCGCGTCGATGAAGAGGTAGAAGTCGTGGCCGACCAGCTCCATGTAGTCGACGGCGTCGTCGACGCTCATCGAGACGGAGGGGAAGACCTTCTTGCGGATGACGACGGGGCAGTACGGCTCCTCCGCGTCGTCCTCGTCCGCGGCGACCGGCTCCGGGGCCGGCTCCTCCTGCACGGGGATCACGCCCGTGCTCAGGCGCTCGAGCACCTCGGCGTCCGCCGGCTGGATCGCGACGACGCTGAAGTCGTCGGCCGCCGCGTCGCGCAGCGAGGTCGGCCGATGCTGACCGCGATGCACCTTCTTGCGGTCCTTGGCTCGACGCACCCGTTCGAGCAGGCGCCCGAGGGCGACGTCGAAGGCCGCGTACTTGTCGGCTCCGCTCGCCTCGGCCCGCACCACGGGCCCCTTGCCGATGAGCGTGAGCTCGACCCGGTCGCCGCCGGCGGCGCCCTTGCCCTCGCTGTGACGGCTCGCCTTGATCTCGAGCGCGAGCGCCCGGTCGGCGAGGTGGGCGATCTTCTCCGACTTCTCCGTCGCGTAGGCGCGGAAGCGATCGGTGATGCCCATGTTGCGGCCTGTGATGTCGATGTCCATGACAACCTCCCAGTCGAGTACGGCGTGCCGCCTTTCTCCGGGCGGACCGTTCACGCCGTCCCCCGAGCGTAGACCCGTGGTCACCGGATCGTCCCCGGGAGTTCATCAGGAAGTCGCGCTGCGGCCGCCGGGGGTCCCCGCGAGCGCGACCGCACCCGCCACGTCTCCCCCGCCCGCGCGGACGGCCCGGCGCAGCTCGAGCAGGGTCGCCCCCGAGGTGACCACGTCGTCCACCAGCAGGATCCGCTCGCCGTCGAGCGGACGCCTCGCGCGGAACGCGCCGTCGAGGTTCGCGCGCCGCTCCGCCCGGGCGAGGCCGACCTGGTCGAGCGCGAGCCGGGTCCTCGTGAGCGGCCGGGTGAGGCGCCCGCCCGCCGCGCGCACCAGCAGGTCGACGGGATCGAAGCCGCGCCGCAGGTGCCGCAGGCGCGAGCCGGGCGGTGCGACCAGCAGCGCCGGAGCGCCGTCGAGCGCCTGGAGCAGCACGGGCCGCAGCAGCGCGCCGAGCGGTCGCGCCGCGGCCACCCGCCCCTCCGCCTTGAGCGCGAGGACGAGCCGCCGCACCGTGCCGGCGTACTCCGCGCCGACGCGCACCTCGAGCGGGTCGTCAGCGGACCCCAGGCGGCGGACGTCCGGTCGCGCCCGCGCGGCGAGCGCCGCTGCGCAGTCCGGGCAGGGCACCCGCGTCGCCGGCCGGCCGCAGGCCGGGCAGTCGACCGGCAGCAGCACGGCGAGGGCGTCGAGGAGGTGATCGCGCAGCATCGGGCGAGTGTGCCCGGGTTCAGGACCCCATGCCGGTCTGCGTCGCGAGGAGCTCGATGCCTGTCGCGACCGTCTGCCACGCCGAGCCGCGCTGCTGGCGCAGCTCGCCGCCCTCGGCGAGGAGGCGGATCTGCGTCGAGGCGTTGCCTGCCGCGATCTGCACGGTCCCGGTGGTCGTCCCCAGCGGGGTGTCCCCTCCGCCGAGCTGGTTCATCGTCACCGTGTCCTCGCCGGTGGAGCCGCGGACGACCGAGACGACGTCGAGCTCGTCCGTCCAGGCGGCGGCGACCGCCGTGCCGAGGGTCGAGCGCAGCACGACCGGCTCGCCGACCGCGATCGGATCGCCGTTGGCCGAGCGGGTGACCCCGGCGACGAGCACGGTCGCCTGCTGCCCGTCCTGCGCGAGGGCGAGCATCCGCGTGCCGTCCCGGGACAGCGCGAACGAGGCGATCGACTCGATCTCGGGCCAGGCGGTCGCGACCTGCAGCGACCGGGAGCCGTCGGAGGAGTAGGCGACCAGCTGGCCCGGCGCCGCCGTGGGCACCGACCAGACGTAGCCGAAGGGGTCCATGCCGGGGGCCGCGAGGCCGCTCCGGGCGTCGAGCAGCACGTCGTCGACGCCGGGGGTGAGCAGCGAGACGCCGGCCGAGGTGAGGACGGCCGCCGAGGCGCTCGAGTCGGCGCCCCGCTGCTCGCCCAGGACCGCGGCCCGCGGCGAGAGGGCCGCGATCCGGTCGGAGACGGCGGTCTCGGCGAGTCCCGAGGAGCCGAGGAAGCCGAAGTCGCCGTCGGTCAGCACCAGCGGCCGGGTGTCCACCCGCGGCGAGGTCGGCAGCCCGGTCACCTCGGTCGGGATCTCGATCGGGTTCTGCTGCACCGAGAGCGAGACCCCGGTGACGTTCGAGACATTGGCCAGGCTCCTGCCGAGCTGCAGCGCCATCCGGCGCCACTGCCGCTCGTCGGCCTCGAGCGCCGCGGAGTTCAGGTCGACGACCGCCCGCTGCGCCTCGACCGGCACCGTCTCGGCGGCGAGCGCCGTCCCGGTCGGGAAGGCCGAGACGACGGCGGACGAGTCGCGGAGCCACGGCGTCGGCCCGCGCAGCAGCTCGGTGACGATCGTGGTGCTGGTCGAGCTGTCCGCGCGCGAGGCGAACCAGCGCAGGTCCGGCACCAGGTAGGAGTAGCTCGGGTCGAAGAAGTAGAGCGCGTAGGTGGAGAACACCTGCTCGAAGGTGGTCCGGTCGATGACGACGCCGCTGGGTGGTGAGCTGATCCGCCACTCGCCGTTCTCCTGGACGAAGCCGTAGTCCAGCTCCAGCGCGGTGGTCGTCGCGACCTCGGAGTAGACGCCGGTGGCGTCGACCTCGGCCACGGGGGTGATGGTGAGCGAGAGCGTCGACGCGCCGGGCTGGGTCGAGGAGCGCTGGCCCTCGTCGACGGTGACGTGCTCGCCCGGCGTCCAGTCCGCGCCGGTGGAGAGGAACTCGCGGGCGATCTTGTAGTTGTTCTGCGGGCTCGACGCCGCGTCGATGAAGCCGGTGAGGATCTCGAACTGGTCGGCGCCCTCGGCGGGGCCGGAGGGGAGGAAGTCGTACTGCAGGTCCTGCGGCGCCGTGTCCGGGCGGCCGACGCCGACGTCGCCCCCGCGCGGGATGCCCGCGCAGCCGGCGAGCGCGGCCAGCAGCAGCACCGCGGCGACGGCGGAGCGCACGCGCCTCACTGGACGACCCCGTGCTCGGGGACGCCGCCGAGCGGCAGCGGCGGCAGGACGATGGGGCCGGAGTAGGCCTGCTCGCCCGCGTCCACGGGCGGCAGGGGCAGCGGGGAGGCATCGATCCGCTCGCCGCGCCGGCGCGGGACGGTGAGCCGGAAGCACGCGCCGCGGCCGGGCATCGACCAGACCTGCAGCCAGCCGTGGTGCAGCGCGGTGTCCTCCTGCGCGATGGAGAGGCCGAGGCCGGTGCCGCCGAGGGTGCGGCGGCGGGACGGATCGGCGCGCCAGAAGCGGTCGAAGACGCGGACCACCTCCTCCGAGCTCATGCCGTGACCGTAGTCGCGGACGGCGAGCGCCACCGCGGTGGCGTTGCTGTCGACCGTGACCACGATCTCGCGGCCGTCGCCGTGCTCGACCGCGTTGCCGAGCAGGTTGCGCACGATGCGGCGGATGCGGCGGGCGTCCATCTCGGCGTCGAAGTAGCCGCCGGGGGCGGAGAGCGTGAGCCGCGAGCCGTTCGCCTCGGCGATCCCGCGCATCCCCTCGATCTCCTCGCCGGCCAGCCGCACCAGGTTCACCGGCTCCAGCTCGAGCTCGGCCGAGCCGGCGTCGTGCCGGGAGATCTCCAGCAGATCGGCGAGGAGGCTCTCGAAGCGGCCGATCTGGCCGTGCAGCAGCTCGACGGTGCGCTCGGCGACCGGCGGGAAGCCCTCGCGCTGGTCGTAGAGCACGTCACCGGCGAGCTTCATCGTGGTCAGCGGGGTGCGCAGCTCGTGCGAGACGTCGGAGACGAAGCGCTGCTGCACCCGGCTGAGCGTGGCGAGCTCGCTGATCTGCTCCTGGAGGCTGTCGGCCATCCCGTTGAATGAGCGGGCGAGGGTGGCGATCACGTCCTGTCCCCTCTCCGGGATGCGCACATCGAAGTCGCCCGCGGCGAGGCGCTGGCTGGTCTCCGCCGCCACCCGAACGGGCGCGACCACGATCCGCACGACGACCCAGCTGACCGCGCCGATCAGGAGGATCAGCAGGATGCCCGCGATGTTGAGGACCTGCTGCACGAACTGCAGCGTGCGCTCCGCGTCCGCGAGCGAGTAGCCGATGTAGAGCTCGTAGCGCCCCGCGGAGCTCGGCAGCTCGATCGTCGAGCCGACGACGATGCCCGGGAGCTGCTGACCCGAGGCGCCGAGGCTCACCGACTGCCAGTACTGGCCGTCGGCGCCGGCCTGCACCCGCGCGCGCAGGTCGTCGCTGATGACGCCGTTCTGCAGCTCGCGGTTGTAGCTGTCCTGCGGGGCAAGCGAGGACGCCTCCTGATCGGGCGCGCGCACGACCGCGATCAGGGCGGAGGAGGAGGCGTCGCGCACCGCGGTGCGCACCGAGTTCATCACCTCCTCCATGTCCTGCCGGGTCGAGACCGTCGCCGCGTCGAGGTAGCCCTGCGCGGCGCGGGTGGCGCGCGAGGTGTCCCCGGTGACCTGGTCGAGCCGCGACTGGAACAGGTTGTCGCTGATGCTGTAGGAGAGGTAGGCGCCCGTCGAGCCGATCGCGATGCCGCTGAGCAGCACGGTGATGGCGACGGCGCGGAACTGCAGCGAGCTCCGCCAGGCTCGGAGCACCCTCCGCGGCCAGCGCCGCAGCGCCGGCGCCCGGAAGCGGCGCGCGAGGCTCACGTCAGCTCGGCAGCACGGAGCCGGCGCGGTAGCCGACGCCGCGCACGGTCATCACGATGCGCGGATCGTCCGGGTCCTTCTCGACCTTCGCGCGCAGGCGCTGCACGTGGACGTTCACGAGCCGGGTGTCGGCCTTGTAGTGGTAGCCCCAGACCTGCTCCAGCAGCATCTCGCGGGTGAACACCTGCTGCGGCTTGGAGGCGAGGGCGAGGAGGAGGTCGAACTCGAGCGGCGTCAGGCCGATGCGGGTCTCGCCGCGGCGGACCTCGTGCCCGGCGACGTCGAGGCTGAGGTCGCCGACCTGCAGGACGGCGTTGGCGGCGACCTGGGAGGGGCGCAGGCGCGTCTTGATCCGCGCGACCAGCTCCTTCGGGTCGAACGGCTTGACCATGTAGTCGTCCGCGCCGGACTCGAGGCCCTGCACGACGTCGGAGGTGTCCGACTTGGCGGTCAGCATGATGATCGGGACGCCGGACTCCGCGCGGATGCGGCGGCAGACCTCGATGCCGTCGATGCCGGGCAGCATCAGGTCGAGCAGGACGAGGTCCGGCCGGGCCCGGCGGAAGGCCTCGAGGGCGCCCGTGCCGTCGGCGCAGAAGGAGACGTCCCAGTCCTCCGCGCGCAGGACGATGCCGATCATCTCGGCCAGGGCCGCATCGTCGTCGACCACCAGGATTCGCGCGCTCATGGGGTCAGGCTAACCGACGCGAGTGGGAGCACGGCCGCGCCCGACCGCGAGGGCCGAGCGCGGCTGTGACAGCATGGGAGGGATGACCGACGCAGCTCAGTGGCCACCGCCCGCCGGGGCTCCGGAGGACGGCGACGCACGGCCGCGCGTCGCCCCCGTCGCACCGGTCGCGCCCGTGTCCTGGACTCCGACGGCGGGTCCCGCCGGCCCGCCCCCGCCGCAGGGCTGGACTCCCCCGCCCAAGCCCGGGCTGATCCCGCTGCGGCCGCTCGGCTTCGGCACCCTGCTCGGCGCGCCCTTCGCGGTCCTCCGCCGCAGCCCGCGCACCACCCTCGGCGTCGCGCTGCTCGTGCAGGGCCTCGGCTCGCTGCTCGCCCTCGTGCTCTACGGCGCCGTCGCGCTTCTCGCGGTCGGCCGGATCACCCAGGCCGAGGTCGCCGATCGTGACGCCGTCGCGTCGGGGTCGCTGGCGATCGTCGTGCTGGCGGCGCTGATCCCGCTCGCCGTCACCCTGGCCACCGGCGCGCTCATGCAGGGCGTCGTCGTGCTCGAGGTGTCGCGCGCCGTCCTCGGCGAGCGGCCGACGCTGCGCGCGCTGCTCCGGCGGCTCCGCGGCCGCTTCTGGGCGCTCGTCGGCTGGACCGTGCTGCAGGGCGTCGGCGTCCTGGTGCTGGTCCTCGCCGCGGCGGCGCTCTCGGTGCCGCTCTTCCTCCTCGGCTCCCAGGACGCGGGGGCCAGTGCCGTCGTCGGCGGGATCCTGGTGCTCGTGCTGGCCGGCCTCGCCGCGACCGCGGTGGGTGTCTGGCTCGCGACGAAGCTCGCGCTGGTGCCGAGCCTCCTGGTGCTCGAGCGGCTCCCGCTGCGCCGGGCGGTCGCGCGCTCCTGGCGGCTCGTCACCGGCGGGTTCTGGCGGACGTTCGGCGCGCTCGCGCTGATGGCGGTCATCATCCAGGCGGCCGGGCAGGTGGTCTCGACGCCGTTCAGCCTGCTGATCCCGATCGGCGGGGCGCTGGTCGCGCCGACCGATCCCGACGCGCAGGTCGTCGCGTCGATCGTCGTCGCACTGCTCTCGGTCGCCGTCGGCCTCGTCGTCGGCGCGGTGGGCACGGTGCTGCAGTCGGCGGTCACCGGTCTCGTCTACCTCGATCGCCGGATCCGGCGCGAGGGCTTCGACCTCGTGCTGATGCGGCACGTCGAGGAGCGCGCGGCCGGGCGCGAGTCCCCCGATCCCTTCCCCGCTCCGGAGCGGACCGCGCCGTGATCCGCCTCGCGCTCGCCACGGCGCCGCTCGACCCCGATGCGCAGGAGGCCCGCCGCCTGCTCCTCGAGGAGCTCGCCGATCCGCGCTACCGCGCCGCCGAGCCGAACTGGTTCGACCGCCTGGTGCAGGCCGTGCGCGACTGGTTCACCTCGCTCACCCTGCCGGGCGACGGGGTCGGCGTGCCGCTCGCGGCGCTGATCGGCGTGCTCGTGCTGGTGGTGCTCGTCGTGGTCGCCCTCGTCATCGCGGGACGGCCGCGACTGCGGCAGCGCAGTCGCGTGACCGGGGCGGTCCTCGCCGACGACGACGGCCGCTCGGCCGCGGAGCTGCGCGCCCTCGCCGAGGCGGCGGCCGCCCGGGGCGACTGGGACGAGGCGCTGGTGGAGCGGTTCCGCGCCCTGGTGCGCGCCCTGGACGAGCGCACGATCCTCACCGTCTCGCCCGGCACCACCGCGCACGGCTTCTCCCGCAGGGCCGCCGCCGTCTTCCCCGCCTCCGCCGACGCGCTCCGGCGCTCGGCGGAGGCCTTCGACCGGGTCCGCTACCTCGGCCTGCCCTGCGGGCGCGAGGACTGCGAGCGGGTCGCCGAGCTCGATCGCGCGCTCGCGGCCGCGCCGGTCCCGCTCGAGGCGCTGCGATGACGGCACCCACTGCCTCGAACGCGTCGGACGCTCCCGTCGACACCGTCTCCTCCCCCACGCTCGGCGCGCTGCTGCGCCGGGGCCGGATCTGGGCGCTCCTCGCGGCGATGGTCGCCGTCGGCACGGTCCTGCTGACCGTGGCGACCGGCTCCCCGGTGCCGGCCGCCGACCTCGACGTCGACAGCGCGGCACCGGACGGCGCCCGCGCGGTCGCCCAGGTCCTGCGCGAGCAGGGCGTCGACGTCGTCCGCGCCGACTCGCTCGACGAGGCCCTGCGCGCGGTCGGTCCGGGCAGCACGCTGCTGATCGACGATCCGGGCTCGGCCCTGGACGAGGAGCAGTACGCCCGGCTCGCCGAGGACCCCGCCGCGGTCGTCCTCGTCGAGCCGTCCGGCGCGGCCCTGGACGCGCTGCTGCCCGACGTCGCCTTCGCCGGCGCTCCGCAGGAGGACGGCGTGCTCGCCGCCTCCTGCGCGCTGCCCGCCGCGGAGCGCGCCGAGGGGATCCCCGCGGGCGGCAGCACCTTCCGCGTCCTCGAGGGCGAGGCCGTGGGCTGCTTCCCGTCCGGTGACGACGCCTTCGCACTCGTCGCCGACTCCCCGGCCGGCGGCCCCGGCGTGGTCGCCGTCGGCGACGCCGACCTGCTGCGCAACGGCACCGTCGCCGAGGAGGGACGCGCCGCCCTCGCGCTGGGCCTCCTCGGCGGCGAGGACCGCCTGGTCTGGTACCGCGCCGGCGCGGCCGACGCGACCTCCGCCTCCGTCGACCCGGCCGATCTCGCGCCGGGCTGGGTCACGCCTGCGCTGCTGCTGCTCGTCGGGGTGTTCGTCGCCTCCGCCGTCTGGCGCGGGCGGCGCTTCGGCCCGCTCGCCGTCGAGCCGCTGCCCGTCGTCGTGCACGCGAGCGAGACCGCCCGCGGCCGGGCCCGCCTCTACGCCCACGGTGCCACCCGGGTGCGCGCGCTGGACGCCCTGCGGATCGGCACGCTGCACCGCTCCGCCGCCCTGCTCGGCGTGGCCCCGTCGAGCGGAGTGGACGAGGTCGTCGCGGCGGCCGCGGCCCTGCTCGAGCGCGACCCGCGCGCCCTGCGCCGGCTCCTCGTCGACGACGAGCCGGCGGACGACGCCGCTCTCGTGGCCGCCTCCGACGAGCTCCTGCGCTTCGAGAGCGCGCTCCGCGCCGCCCGCGCACCCCGCACGGGCACCGCAGCGGCCGGCACCGCCGGACAGGGCACCACAGGACCCGGCACCGCCCGACCCGCGCACGACCGCCTCGACCACGATCAGCCCGACCACGAACGACCGGAAGGCCCCCTCCGATGAGCGACTCCTCCCTCCCCCCGATCGCGGACGACGAGCTCCGCCGCGAGCTCGACCGTGTCCGCTCCGAGGTCGGCCGCGCCGTCGTCGGCCAGGACGGCGCCGTCTCGGGGCTGCTGATCGCCCTGCTCGCCGGCGGACACGTGCTGCTCGAGGGCGTGCCGGGCGTCGCGAAGACGCTGCTCGTGCGCGCGCTCTCGGTCTCGCTGGGCCTGGACACCCGGCGCGTGCAGTTCACCCCCGATCTGATGCCCGGCGACATCACCGGCTCGCTCGTCTACGACGCCTCCACCTCGGGCTTCGCCTTCCGCGAGGGCCCGGTCTTCACGAACCTGCTGCTCGCGGACGAGATCAACCGCACACCTCCGAAGACGCAGGCCGCGCTGCTCGAGGCGATGGAGGAGCGCCAGGTCAGCGTCGACGGCCGCACGCTCCGCCTCCCCGACCCGTTCCTCGTCGCGGCGACGCAGAACCCGGTCGAGTACGAGGGGACCTACCTGCTCCCCGAGGCGCAGCTCGACCGCTTCCTGCTCAAGCTGGTGCTGGACGTGCCGCCGCGCGACGTCGAGGTCGAGGTGCTCTCGCGGCACGCGGCCGGCTTCGACCCGCGCGACCTCGCCGCCGCGGGCGTCCACCCGGTGCTGGACGCGGGGCGCCTGCGCGCGGCCCAGGCCTCCGTCCGCCGCGTCGGCGCCGGCCCGGACGTGCTCGGCTACATCGTCGACCTCGCCCGCGCGACCCGCGAGAGCCCGAGTGTGAAGCTCGGCGTCAGCCCCCGCGGATCGACGGCGCTGCTCGCCGCGAGCCGCAGCTGGGCCTGGCTGAACGGCTACGGCTCGATCACCCCGGACCACGTCCAGGCGATGGTGCTGCCCGTGCTGCGGCACCGGATGCAGCTCCAGCCCGAGGCGGAGCTCGAGGGCGTGCGCACGGAGGCCGTCCTCGGCGGCATCCTGCAGCAGGTCCGCGTCCCGGTCTGAGCCGTGCACCTCACCGGACGCTCCGTCCTCGTCCTCCTCGTCGGCCTCGTGCCGGTCGTCCTGCTCGGACGCCGGGCCGAGGTCGCCTTCGCCGTGCTCGGGCTCTGGCTGCTGGTCTGGCTGATCCTGGTGGGCGTCGACCTCGCGGTGGCCGGCTCCGCGCGCGCGGTCGTGCTCGAGCGGCGGACCCCCGACCGGGTCCGCCTCGGCGAGCGCGCGGAGGCGACGCTGCTGATCACGAACACGGGACGGCGCCGCATCACCGGCGTCGTCCGCGACGCCTGGGAGCCTTCCGCCGGGGCTCTCGCGACCCGCTCGCCGCTGCGCCTGCCGCCCGGTGAGCGCCGCGCGGTCCGCACGGTCCTCGAGCCGCGCCGCCGCGGAGAGCGCCGGGCGCTGCACGCGACGATCCGCTCGAACGGCGTGCTCGGGCTGGCCGGCCGGCAGGCGACCCTCGCCGCGCCCGCGGTCGTCCGGGTGCTGCCGCCGTTCCGCTCCCGCCGCCACCTCCCCTCGCGCCTCGCCCGCCTCCGCGAGCTGGAGGGGCGCACCAGCGTGATGATCCGCGGTCAGGGCACCGAGTTCGACAGCCTGCGCGAGTACGTCCGCGGCGACGACGTCCGCTCGCTCGACTGGCGGGCCACCGCCCGGCGCCGCGAGCCCGTCGTCCGCACCTGGCGGCCCGAGCGGGACCGGCGGGTGGTGCTCGTGCTCGACACCGGCCGCACCTCGGCCGCCCGGATCGACGACGAGCCGCGCCTGGACACGGCGATCGAGGCGTCGCTGCTGCTGTCGGCACTGGCCGCCTCGGCCGGCGACCGCATCGACGTCCTCGCCTTCGACCGCGCCCGGCGCGCCCGCGTGCACGGCGCGACCGGCACGGAGGTGCTGAGCCGCGTGGTCGACGCGCTCGCCCCCGTGCAGCCGCAGCTGATCGAGACCGACTGGTCGGCCGTGCCGGGCCAGGTGCGCACCCTGGTCTCGCAGCGCTCGCTCGTCGTCCTGCTCACGGCGCTCGACTCCGTCGGCGCGGCGGAGGGGCTGCTCGCGGTGCTCCCGCAGCTCACGAGGCGGCACACCGTGGTCGTCGCCTGCGCGATCGACCCCGAGCTGGCCCGGATGGCCGCCGACCGCGGCGACCGCGGCGCGGTCTACGCGGCCGCGGCGGCGGAGCGCTCGCTCGCCGACGCGGACAGGCTGGCGGCCGCGGTGCGGCGGCTCGGCGGCGACGTGGTGCTCGCCTCTCCGGAGAAGCTGCCGCCCGCCCTCGCCGACCGCTACCTCGCGCTGAAGGCCACCGGCCGGCTCTGAGCCCGGACCTCGCGCTCAGCCCTCGCTGATGCTCCGCGAGCCGGCGTCGAAGCGGCCGAGGTCGCCCGTCTCCCCCGCCCGCACGGCCCGCCCGCCGAGCACCAGGAAGTAGGCGATGAAGCCGCCGAGCGCGAGCGCGCCGATGCCGATCTTCAGCCACCACGGCCACGGCGCAGGCGTCACGAAGCCCTCGATCACGCCCGAGACGAGCAGCACGAAGACCAGCCCGATCGCGACCGTGAACAGGCTCCGCGCGTCCTCCGCGAGCGCCTGCCCCCGGGTGCGCGGCCCGGGCGCGATCCAGGCCCAGAAGATCCGCAGCCCGGCCGCCGCGGCGACGAAGACCGCCGTCAGCTCGAGCAGGCCGTGCGGGAGGATGTAGAGGAAGAAGGTGTCGCCCTCGCCGACGTGGAACATCACGGCGACCGAGGTGCCGAGGTTCTGCGCGTTCTGCAGCAGGATGTACGGCACGTAGACGCCGACGATGCCGAAGGCGACGCACTGCGCCGCGATCCAGGCGTTGTTGGTCCACACCTGGCCGGCGAAGGACGCGGCCGGGTTCTCGGAGTAGTAGTCGACGAAGTCCTCCTGCGCGAAGCGGCGCAGCTGCTCGTCGTCGCCGAGCGCGGCGAGCAGGCGCGGGTCGCCGAGGATCCAGACCGCGAAGAGACCGGCGACCAGCACGGTCGCCAGCGCGACAGCCAGGGTCAGCCAGCGGATCCGGTACAGCGCGGCGGGGAACGAGACGACGGCGAAGCGGGCGACCGCGGCGAGCGGATCCTCGCGCGTCCCGGTCAGGCGGCCCCGCGCCCGCGAGAGCGAGACGGCCAGGCGCGTGCCCGCGGCGGTCGACCCCGCGGTCGAGGAGATCGCCGCGAGATCGGCGGAGGCGGACTGGTAGCGCTCCACGAGCTCGTCGGCCTCGCCGCCGGTCAGCCGGCGCTTGCGCGCGAGCTCGTCCAGGCGGGTCCACTGGCCGCCGCGCGCGGCCGAGAGAGCATCGATGTCCATCTGCTGAGATGATAGCCGGGGCCGACGATCGAGGGAGCTGCTGCATGTCCGACGACCGCGACGACGCCCGCTTCGACAGCGCCGGCTTCGACACGGCGGGCCTGGTCACCGGCGAGGCGATCGCCCTCGAGATCCCCGTCACCTCGTTCGTCCTGCGGGCCGCCGGCGCGATCATCGACCTCGTCGCGGAGTTCCTGCTCGCCCTCGGTCTCTTCTACCTGGTCTTCGTCCTGGCGGGGGAGGGCGGACTCGACCCCGCCGCCACGGCCGCCGTCGCGATCGCCGCGCTCGTCGTCTCGATCGTGCTCCTGCCCGTCGCCGTCGAGACCGCGACACGGGGGCGCTCGCTCGGCAAGCTCGCCGTCGGCGCCCGGGTCGTCCGCGACGACGGCGGCGCGATCGGCTTCCGCCACGCCCTCGTCCGGGGTCTCACCGGCGTGCTCGAGATCGTGATGACGGCAGGCGGGCTGGCCGCCGTGGTGGGCCTGCTCTCGCGCCGCTCGCGCCGGCTCGGCGACGTGCTCGCCGGCACGCACAGCCAGCTCGAGCGGGTTCCCGCCGCGCCTCCGCTCGTCGTCGAGGTCCCGGCCCCGCTCACCGGCTGGGCGGCGACCGCCGACGTGGCGCGGCTGCCCGACGCCCTGGCGCGCCGGCTCGCGCAGTTCCTCCGCCAGCGCACCGGGATGACCGAGCCCTCGCGCTCGCAGCTCGCCCGCTCGCTGGCGCAGGAGGCCGCCGCGTTCGTCTCGCCGCTGCCGGCTGCGCCCGCCGAGGACTTCCTGCTCGCGGTCGCCGCGCTGCGCCGCCGCCGCGAGGAGCGGGCGCTGGAGCTCGTCGACCGGCGGATGAGCCGGCTCGCGCCGGTGCTCGCGGACGCGCCGCGCGGCTTCCCGGTGCGCGAGGCGCCTCGGGCTCCGCGGGGCGCTCCGGCTGCATCGGGCGCTCCGGCTCCGCAGGACGCTCAGGCCGACGGCGGCTCGAGGTAGCGCACGGTCTCCCAGCCCCGGGGCACCAGCAGCCGCCGGTCGTGCTCGGCGCACAGGTCGTAGCCGTGCGGATCGGGCTCCGGGCTGAGCGGCCCGACCGCCACGAGCGAGTCCCGGTAGTCGTAGGTGAGCGTCACGACCGCGGGGAGGCTGCACCCGGTGCGCGAGCACTGCCGTCGGTCCATCGCGCCACAGTAGCAAGAGGCTCCGGGGCAATAAGCTGGTCCAATGCCCCGCGCACGCCGTTCCACCGCTCGTCAGTCGAGCTCGGTGCGCGGCGGCTCGCGCGACCGGCACGGCCGGGGCATCCGCGGCGCCGTGACCGGCCCGCACCTGCCGCCGCTGCAGACCCGCGCCGACTTCTTCGAGACCACCATCGGCTCCGCCTTCGACTACCTCCGCGACGCCTGGCCGGACGAGCTCGCGGGGATCCGGGTGGAGCTCGCCTCCACGCCCGACGTCGATCCGGCCCGGCTCGAGGGCACGGGCATCGCCCGCTGGCGGGTCGACCACGCCGCGCGACGGATCACGCTGTACCGCGTCCCGATCGAGCGGCTGGCGAAGCTGCACCGCCGCGACGAGTGGCACCAGCGGATGATGATCGAGAGCTACGTCTTCCGCGCGGTCGCCGAGCTGCTCGGCCGCGATCCGTGGGACATCTCGCCGGACCGGTTCCGGCACCACTGAGCGTCCGGCCCCACTGAGCCGGGCGGCGCCTCCGGGACGCCGCCGGCCGCTCAGTGCGAGTAGACGGTGACCGGGGAGGACAGCGGTCCGGGCGGCACGATCGCGTAGCCCGCGATGCGCCCCTCGTTCGCGATCGAGACGGACGCCTGCACCGGCTGGTCGCTGGTGACGACCACGGGGTCGACGCCGAGCTCGGCGGACACCGAGGCGAAGGGGCCGATGTCGAGGGTGCGGGTCCCGGTCTCTGACTCGAGCTGCACCGACGCCGAGGAGTCGCTGCCGTTCGCGAGGTGCAGGAGGGCTCCGGTCTCGCGGGTGTTGCCGACGCCGAAGGGCACGTCGGTCGCCGTCCCCGACACGAACCAGGCGAAGTCGGTGCCGGCGGTGCCGGTCGACGTCGTGCGGCCGGCAACGACGACGGGCTGATCGGAGGTGAGCGTGACGCGGTAGGAGCCGTCCGCGAGGCCGGAGAGGGGGACCTCGCCGACGCGACCGGCCGGGACGACGACCTGGGTCGAGGTGCCGATGCCGCTCGGGTCCTCGTTCGCGACCTCGATCGAGACCGTGCTGTCCGCCTCGCCGGGGGCGAGGATGCGCAGGACGGGGGTGCCGTCGCCTCCGGTGCCGTCGTCGCCCGCCGTGTCGGCCGGGGGCGACGCGACGGTGAAGCCGGAGATGACGGCGAGCGTGGACGGCGCGGCCGTGGGGCCGGTCGTCTCGACACCCTGCGGGGTCAGGCCGGAGATGACGCTGCTCTGGATGCTCGCCGCGATCTCGCCGCCGCGCGCGGTCATCCGGACGACCGGCTGGAGCACGTCGGGGGCGAGCCCGGCCAGCGGGAGGGCTCGGACGGTGCCGGCGGGGACGACGATGCCGGTCGCCCCGGTCGCCGGGACGACGCCGTTCTCGCCGTAGAGGGCGAGGTCGACCGTCGCCGCCACCTCGCTGGCGTTCGCGAGGACGAGGGTGGAGGTCCGGCCGACGTCGGTCGATCCGGCGACGAGCCAGCTGTCGGCGGACGGCTCGGCGCAGCCGAGTGCCGAGAGGCCGAACAGCTCCTCCGTCGCGATGGACTGGGTCGTCACGCCGCCGGGCGTCGGATCGGACTCGGCGGGGACGTCGACCCGGGTGATCCCGGTGCCCGGGGAGGCCACGTCGGCCTCCTCGAGCGCCGAGGCGTCGCCCGTCGCGTCCTGCGGCCAGAGCGAGCTGCCCGACTCGCCGAGGGCGCTGAGCTCCTCGGGGTCGCTCGCGTCGATCAGGTCGCCCGCGCAGACGAGCGCTCCGTCGGCCGCCACGGGGGTGACCACGACGCCGTCGGCGGCCCGGCTGGCGAGCGGCCCGGGGAGGATCTGGGGCAGGACGACCGCGGCGCCCGCGAGGGCGAGCCCCGCGACGCCGGCGGCGGTGCGGAGCGCGGTCCTGCGGCGGCGAGCGGCCGAGACGGCCCGGTCGCGCTTCGGAGCGGCTGCGGGGGCGTCCCGGCCGGGCTTCGCGGCGGAGCGCTCGGCACGCCGCTCGGCACGCGAGGGGCGGGGCGGGGTCGGCGTCATGCGCTTCTCCTGGTCGGCGGGATCAGGCACGGGGCGGCCGGGCGCGGGCGACTCGGCCTCGGGGCGAGCGGGCACCGCGGGATCGGGCACGGAGCGATCGGGGACGGACGGATCGGGCACGGACGGATCAGGCATCGTCGGTCCCGTCGTCGAACTGGCCGGTGGCCTCGCCCGGCTCGTCGTCGATCCCCGCGACCGCGGCTCCCGAGCGGGAGCGCTCGAGCGAGAGGCCGGTGGGGACGGCCAGCAGGAACGCGACCAGGAAGACGATGAGCAGCGCGATCGTGTAGGCCACGCCGAACGGGCCGACGACGCCCTGCGGCGCCGCGTCGATGCGGGTGCCCTCGGTGTCGACGGCGGTCCAGAGCAGGCCGTACTGGGTGTCGCCGACGGCGGAGAACGCGGCGTTCCCGTCCAGCGAGACCGCGGCGCGGGCACTGACGGCCGAGGCCGCGTCGCCGGCGTCGGCGCTGGCCGGCGGGGCGAGCACGACGAAGCGGACGCCGAGGTCCTGCAGCGCCGTTCCGACCTCGTAGCCGGTGCGCGAGACGAGGTTGCCCGCGAGCTCGTCGATCGCGTCGGTCTGCTCGGTGCCGGTGGCGGCGAGGGTCGACTGCTGATCGAGGGTCGCGCCCGCGCCGCGCTCGAGCCGCGCGAGGATCCCGCCGTCCGACTGCGGGACGAGCACGATCGTGCCCACCCGCGGCTCGTTCTGCGCCTCCGCCGCGACGTACGCCGGCAGCGAGCGATCGGAGCCGGCGGTCGTCACGGTCCCGCCGCCCATCGGGAACAGCACCGCCAGCGGAGCGACCGCCACGACCGCGGCGGCCGTGACGACCAGAGCCGGGACGACCCGGTAGGACGGCAGCGCGGCGACCGAGAGCGAGAAGCCGACGACCAGGCCGAGCCAGTACAGGCTGAGGCCCGTGCCGCTCCAGACGGCGACCGCCTCGGACCCGGTGGTCACCACCTGGACGTCCTGGGCGAGCGCGGCGGTCAGCAGACCGGCGGCGGCCACGCCCACTCCGCCGAGGGCGGAGAGGTTGTTCGGCAGCAGCAGCGCCGCGAGCGCCGAGATGACCAGCGGCAGCACGAGCACCGCGGTCGCGAGACCGGCCGCGGAAGCGGAGACGCCCAGACCGCCCAGGAGCTCCAGCCAGCCGGTCGTGAAGCCCGAGGGGAAGCCGGCGACGAGCGAGAAGAAGTCGACCACGCCGGTCGGCAGCGGCACGCCCGGGTCGGCGAGGATCGCGAACCACTCGCCCCGCTGGGCGTGCGCGACGATGATCGGGAAGAGCAGCGCGAGAGCCGGGATCGGCAGTCCGGCGAAGCGGCCGATCCGGCGACCGGACGTGGCGAGCACGACGATCCAGATCACGGCGAGCGGGATCGCGAGCACCGGCGCGCAGGCGACGACGGCGGCGGCCAGGATCGAGGCGGTCGCCGAGGACGACCACGAGCGGTAGGCGCCGAATCCGGCGAAGAAGAGCCAGGGCAGCAGGACGTGCACCAGGATCGCGGCCGGGCGGCCCTCGGACTGCGCGGCGAAGAAGGCCGGCGCGAGCAGGTAGACGAAGGCGCCGGCGCCGCGGGCGATCGGCCGCGCGGTGAGGCGGGCGATCATCATCCACGCGCCCATCGTCGCGAGCGGCAGAGCCGTGAGGTAGAGGAGGACGATCGAGAAGCTCGGCGCCCAGAAGGTGAGCGAGCCGAGCACGGCGAGCACGGCGGCGAACGGGTCCGCGGCGCCGATGAAGCCGGAGCCGAGGTCGCGCCAGCCGTACGCGGCGTTCCGCCACAGCTCGCCGACCGACGGCGAGAGGGTGAGCAGACCACCGCCGCCCATGGCGGTGGCCGCGAGCAGGCGCGCGTAGACGATCAGCCCGGCGATCGCGGCGACCAGGACGATCCAGACGCCGCCGCCCTGGAAGAAGTGCAGCGGGTGGCGCTCGCGGCTGGCCTGCACCCGGACGGCGTCGTGCCGGACCGAGCGGAGCTGGCGGACCACGTCGAGCGGGATGCGCAGCGGCGCGATGGCCTTCCAGCCGACGTTCTTCGACGAGCGGAGCACGCGCCTGGCGTGGAAGACCTTGGTGCCGCCGAAGGCGACGACGAAGGCCGCGAGCAGCTCGCCGCCGACGAGGCCGGGCTGCTTGCGCAGGAGCCGGACGGCCGCGCGGCCGACGGCGAGCGGCACGAGCGAGAGCCAGTGCAGGACGAGCAGCGCCACCGGGGCGTAGGCGAGGCGGCGGTGCAGCTGCGCGGTGCGGTGCTGGCGGGCGCGGCGGCGCTCCCCGCTGTCGATCCGGCGGCCGTCGGGGCGCTGGAGGCCGATACGCGCAGTGGTGACCCGGGCGTCGGGGACGCGGCTGACCCGGTGGCCGGCGAGGCGGGTGCGGATCGAGAAGTCGAGGGCGTCGTCGACCACGGGCAGCCCGGGGTCGAAGCCGCCCAGCTCCTCCCAGAGCGCGTGCCGCACCAGCATGCCGCCGGCGGCGACGGCGAGCACGTCGGGCGTGGCGTCGTGCTGGCCCTGGTCGAGCTCGTCCTCGACGAGGTGGACGGTGGTGCCGTAGTTGGTGATCGACTCGCCGTAGCTGCGGATGTAGCCGGAGCGGGTCCAGTCCATGACCTTCGGCCCGGCGACCGCGACGGAGGGCGCGACCTCGACCGCGCCGAGGAGCGCGGCGAGCGCACCCGGCTCAGGGGCGGAGTCGGCGGCGAGCAGCCACAGCCACTCGTCCTCCCCCGTCGGCGCCTGCATGACGCGCACGGCGCGGGCGACGGCCTGGCCGAACGGGAGGTTCTCGGCGACCTGGACGAACTGCGTCGGACCCCAGCCGGAGAGGAGCTCCCCGGTCGCGTCCTTCGAGCCGCCGTCGACGAACACGGTCGCATCGGGCTGCCGGGTCTGGGCCCGCAGCGCCGCGAGGGTGCGTTCCAGGTAGGCCGCGCCGTTGTGGGCGACCAGGACGGCGGTTACTCGGGGATACATCGCGGACCACCCTAAGCGATGGGCGCGCGGCGCCCCGCGGCGGCTCGCCGCCCCCGGTGAGCGGCGGTCGTCACGCCCGACGGCGCAGCTTGCGGCGCTCGCGCTCGGAGAGGCCGCCCCAGATGCCGAAGCGCTCGTCGTTCTCGAGCGCGTACTCGAGGCACTGCGCCCGGACCTCGCACGAGGTGCAGATCTTCTTCGCGTCGCGCGTGGATCCGCCCTTCTCGGGGAAGAACGCCTCCGGGTCGGTCTGCGCGCAGAGCGAGTCGACCTGCCAGGAGAGGGCGCCGCCGGGCGCCTCGCTGCCCGAGTCGATGCCCTGGCGGACGCCGGGGACGCCGAGGCGGACGGGATCGACGAACCAGTCCTCGGGGACCGCGCTCATGCCGGAGGCCCGGTCGCTGCCGGGGCCTGCGTCGTCTCCGAAGCCTCTGTCGGTTCCGAAGCCTCTGTCGCTGCCAGAGACGCTGTCGGGAATCGCCATACCGTCTCCTACCCCGCCCGCGAACATGATCGGCGACCGGCTCCTCCCGGAGGGTGGGCCGCCTCAGTAATTACACCGGTGTCATTCGCTGAGGTCAAGTCGCGGACCATAAACCCTCAACCCGCCGTGGAGGGTTCACGACACACCGGCGTGTCGCGACCGTGTCGAAGCTCCCGGCCGGCGTCAGGACCCCGCGGCGCTCCGGGCGCGCCAGGCGCTCTCCACCATCTCGGCGACGGTGTGGCGCATCTCCCAGCCGAGGTCGCGGGCGGCGGTCTCCCCCGACGCGACGATGCGGGGCGGGTCGCCCGGGCGGCGCGGCGCGACCTCCGGGGTGAAGGCGATGCCGGTGCTGTCGGCGATCGCGGTCATGATCTCGCCGACCGAGGCGCCGGTTCCGCTGCCCAGGTTGTAGACGGGCTCGATCGGCTCGCCGGCGGCCAGGCGGCGGGCCGCCGCGACGTGCGCGAGCGCGAGATCGGCGACGTGGATGTAGTCGCGGACGCAGGTGCCGTCCGGAGTGGGGTAGTCGTCGCCGTTGATGCGCGGCGTCCGGCCGGCCAGGAGCGCCTCGAACACCAGCGGGAAGAGGTTGTGCGGGCTGGTGTCGTAGACGTCCGGGTAGCCGGAGCCGACGACGTTGAAGTAGCGGAGCGACGCGTGGCGCACCCCGTGCGCGCGGCCGGCGTCGGCGAGCAGCCACTCGCCGATCAGCTTCGACTCGCCGTAGGGCGACTCGGGGCTCTTCGGGGTGCTCTCGGTGACGAGCTCGACGTCGACCGCGCCGTACACCGCGGCGCTGGAGGAGAAGACGATCGAGCGGACGCCGGCGCGCTCCATCGCGGCGAGCACGCGCATCGTGCCGGTGACGTTCTGCTCGTAGGTGTGCAGCGGGCGCTGCACCGAGACTCCCGCGTACTTGAAGCCGGCGACGTGCACGACGCCCTCGATGTCGTGCTGCGCGAAGACCTCGTCCAGCAGCGCCTCGTCGAGGATCGAGCCGCGGTGGAACGGCACGCCCTCGGGGACGAAGCCCTCGTGGCCGGACGACAGATCGTCGAGGACGACGGGGTCGATGCCCTGCTCGGCGAACGCGCGCACCACGTGCGCTCCGATGTACCCGGCTCCCCCGGTGACCAGCCATGCCATGTGGATCCTCCTCGATGACGGGCGCCGCGCGCGCACCGACGCAACCCTAGCGGCGGGGCGGCGCGGCGCAGGTGGCGGGATCTCGCGGTGTCGCGATATCCTGCCGTCGTGCTCCGCTCCGTCGCCGTCCTCGCCCTGCCCGGGGTCGCCCCGTTCGAGTTCGGCGTGGTCTGCGAGGTGTTCGGGGTCGACCGTCGCGACCACGGCGGCCCGGTGTTCGACTTCCGGATCGCGACCGCGGATCCGGGGCCGGTGCGCACCTCGCTCGGCTTCGAGCTGATGATCGCCGACGGCCTCGAGGCGGCCGAGGACGCCGACCTGATCGCGGTGCCGGCGCATCCGCTCGGCCCCGCCGACGAGCGCGTGCTCGCCCTGCTGCGCCGCGCCCACGAGCGCGGGGCGTGGATCGTGAGCGTCTGCAGCGGCGCCTTCGTGCTGGCCGAGGCGGGACTGCTCGACGGGCGGCGGGCGACGACGCACTGGATGCACGCCGACGAGCTCGCCCGGCGCCACCCGGCGGTCGAGGTCGACCCGGACGTCCTGTTCGTGCAGGAGGGGCGGATCGTCACGGGCGCCGGGACGGCGGCCGGGATCGACGCGTGCCTGCACATCGTCCGCGAGGAGCTCGGCGCCGCGGCCGCGAACGTCGTCGCGCGCCGCATGGTGGTGCCGCCGCAGCGCGACGGCGGCCAGGCGCAGTTCATCCCGACGCCGATCCCGGAGGCGCGCGCGGACTCGCTCGCCGACGTCACCGAGTGGATGCTGCGCCACCTCGACGAGGAGCTCAGCGTCGACGTCCTCGCGCGGCGAGCGCTGATGTCGCCGCGCACCTTCGCCCGCCGCTTCCGCGCCGACCTGGGCACCACGCCGCTGGCCTGGCTGAACCGCCAGCGGCTCCTCCGCGCCCAGCAGCTGCTGGAGGAGTCCGACCTCACCCTCGAGGCGATCGCCGCCCGCGTCGGCTTCGGCACCGCCGCCGTCCTCCGCCACCACTTCGCCCGCGTGCTGCAGACGACGCCCGCCGCCTACCGCCGCACCTTCGCGACGGCGGCCGCGGCCGCCTCCTGACCGGCGCGATCGCCGACGTCTCCCTGCTCGGAGTACACCGTGCTGCGCGTGTGCTCCGCGCGCCGAGCGGAATCATGCTGATCGAGTAGCCCGCGCAGCGGGCGTATCGAGATCCACCGCTGCAAGAACGGCGGGCTGACGGAGGTGGGTCTCGATACGCGCTGCGCGCTACTCGACCAGCATGGTGCGCCCCGCGGGCTGCTCGAACGGCAGGCAGGCCGTCAGACCGTGGCGACGAAGAGGGTGCCGCGGCCGGTGACCGAGAGGGCGTGCTCCGACGGCGTCACGTAGACGCTGCCGCCGCGCTCGACCTCGACCGAGCCCTCGGCGCCGTGGACGGTGAAGGAGCCGGCCGTGGCGATCGCGATGGCCGGACCGTCGAGCTCGACGCGCACCGGCTCGTCCGAGGCCGGCTCGACGACGGCGAGCAGGAAGTCCGGCACGTCCGGCCGGTAGACGCGCAGCCCGGGCGCGGGCTCCTCGGCCGGCAGATACGGCACCGGCAGCGGTGAGAACTCGAGCACGCTGACCAGCTCGGGCACGTCGATGTGCTTGGGCGTCAGCCCGCCGCGCAGGACGTTGTCGGAGGCGGCCATCAGCTCGACCCCCGTCCCCGCGAGGTAGGCGTGGATGTTGCCGGCGGGCAGGTAGAGCACCTCGCCGCGGGCGAGCCGCACGCGGTTGAGCAGCAGCGAGAGCACGACGCCCGGGTCGCCCGGGTAGGCCTCGGCGAGAGCGCGCACCGTCTCGGTCTCGAGACGGTCGTCGCCCTCCGACGCTTCCACCACCGCGGCGATCAGGGCCGCGACCTCCGCGCGGTCGCCGTCGGCGAGCAGCCAGGAGACGGCCCGCCGCAGGACGACCGACGGCTCGCCCTCGAGCTCGCCGGCGAAGCGCGCGATCGCCGCCGCCCCCTCCCCCGCGGCACGGCCGGCCAGCTCCGCGAGCAGCGCCCGGGTGCCGTCGAGCTCGCGGAAGCCGCAGAGCGCGTCGAAGCTCTCGGTGAGCGCGTAGATCAGCTCGGGCTTGTGGAACGGGTCCTTGTAGTTGCGCTCGGCCGCGTCGCGCGGGACGCCGGCCTCGTCCTCCTCGACGAAGCGGCGCTGCGCCGTCTCCGACGACGGGTGCGCCTGCAGCGACAACGGCGCTCCCGCCGCGAGGATCTTCAGCAGGAACGGCAGCCGCGGCGCACCGGACACGGGGTCGACCGAGCCGGCGACTCCGGCGAGCGCCGTCTCCGGCTCGCGGGCGATCCACTCGGCGAGGGTCGACGCGCCGACGGAGGCGGGGTCGAGGATGCGGGCCGGCGAGCCCGGGTGCGCGCCGAGCCAGAGCTCCGCCTCGGGTCGGCCGGACGGCGCGGTGCCGAGGGCGTCCGAGATGCCGGTGAGCGAGCCCCAGGCGTAGTCGCGGGGGGTGTTGCCGATCGGGATGAACACGGCGGAGGCCTTCCGTTCCGGGGCGGGCTGCGAGGCGGGATGCGGGGCTGCGCCGTCCGGACCCTGCCGGGGCGGCCCGGGCCCGACGCTAGCAGGATCTACAAGAGCGGCCCCGGAGGACCGGCCGCCGCTTGGCGCCGATCGCCAGCGTCCGCGCCGGCCGTCCGCCCCCTTCGTACGCTGGAGGAAGCCGCACCGCCGCCGCTCCTGCGGGCCGAGTCGCTGCGCGCCCGAGCGATGGAGCGATGAACCATGGACAGCACGACCTTCGAACTGCTCACCGCCGACTTCTACGGCTTCGAGTCGCGGCTCACCCCCGCCGAGAAGGAGCTCCTCGTGGGCGTCCGCGCGTTCCTCGAGGAGCAGGTCCGCCCGATCGCCGACGAGTACTGGGAGCGCGCCGAGTTCCCGCGGCAGCTCATCCCCGGGATCCACGCCACCGGCGTGATCGGCCTCTCCTGGCCCGAGACGCGGACGATCGAGAACTCGTCGGTGTTCCGCGGCTGGGTCGCCCTCGAGTTCGGCCGGGTCGACGCGAGCATCGCCACCTACGTCGGCGTGCAGAACGGCTTGGTGATGGGGACCGTCGGCGTCGCCGGCTCCGAGGAGCAGCGGGCCGAGTGGCTGCCGAAGCTCGCCTCGGGCGAGGTGATCGGCGCCTTCGGCCTCACCGAGCCGCACTCCGGCTCCGACTCCGCGCAGGGCCTGCGCACCACGGCCCGCCGCGAAGGCGACACCTGGATCCTCGACGGCGAGAAGCGCTGGATCGGGAACGCGACCTTCAGCGACATCACCGTGATCTGGGCGAAGGACGTCGCCGACGGCCAGGTGAAGGGCTTCCTCGTCCCCACGAGCACCCCGGGCTATCGCGCCACGGCCATCGCCCGCAAGCAGAGCCTGCGCACCGTGCAGAACGCCGACATCGTGCTCGAGGGCGTCCGCGTGCCGGAGTCGCTGCGCCTGCAGGGCGCGAACTCGTTCCGCGACACGGCGAAGGTCCTCCGCCTGACCCGCGCCGAGGTCGCCTGGCAGGCGATCGGCGTCGCGATCGGCGCCTACGACGCCGCCCTGCGCTACGCCCGCGAGCGCGTCCAGTTCGGCAAGCCGCTGGTCGGGCACCAGCTGGTGCAGGACCTGCTGGTGAAGAGCATCGGCAACATCACCGCGAGCATCGCCCTGGCCACCCGGGTCTCCGAGATGCTCGACGCGGGCGAGCAGCGCGACGAGCACTCCGCGCTCGCGAAGGCGTACACGACGGCGCGGATGCGCGAGACGGTCGCCTGGTGCCGCGAGGTGATGGGCGGCAACGGCATCGTCCTCGACTACGGCGTCGCCCGGTTCTTCGCCGACGCGGAGGCCCTGTACTCCTACGAGGGCACCCGGGAGATGAACACCCTGATCGTCGGACGCGCGATCACGGGCAGCGCGGCGTTCGTTTGAGGCGCAGCCCGCCCGCTCGCCGGCCGCCCGCTCCCTAGACTGTTCGCCATGATCCGACGCGCCGCGCCCGCCGCTCCCCGAGCGCTCGCGGTGGCCGTGCTCACGGTGATGCTGGGCGGCCAGGCGCTGCGGAACCTCGCGGGCTGGTGGGGCTGGGGCGTCGTCGTCGCGGCGCTGCTGGTCGGCGTCGTCGTGCTGCTGGTCCGGGTGCGGCCGCGGCTGCGCTGGAGCCGGACGCCCAAGGCGCTCGTCGCCTTCCTCGCCCTCGCCGTGCTCTCGCTGCTCTGGTCCGCGTACCCCGGGGCGAGCGCGATCGGCGTCGTCGCGCAGCTCGCCACCTCGCTCGGCGCGGTCGCCCTCGCCCTGACGCTCAGCACGGCGCAGTTCGTCACCGCCCTCGGCCGCGCGCTGCGGATCACCGTCGGCGCCTCGCTCCTGTTCGAGCTCGTCGTGGCGGTCGTCGTCCGCGCGCCCGTGCTGCCGTTCGTCATCGACCTCCCCGCCGGCCGCATCCCGGACGCCTTCTACTGGTCGCAGGCCGCCCTGTTCACCGGCGAGCCGATTCAGGGCCTCGTCGGCAACCGCAACCTGCTCGGCTTCCTCGCGCTGCTCGGCCTGATCGTCGTGCTGATCGAGCTGGCCGCGCGCAGCCTCCGTCCCCGCTGGGGCGTCGTCTGGATCGTCCTGTTCGCCGCGACGCTCCTGCTCACCCGCTCCGCCACCGTGCTGCTCTGCGTCGTCGCCGTCGCGGCGGCCGCGGGCTTCGCGCTCTGGGCGCGGCGCCGCGGCGAGTCGGAGCGGCGGCCCGTCTACGTCACGGCCGCGGCGACCGCCGTCGTGCTCGCGGGCGGCGCGATCGCCGGCTGGGGCGCCCTGCTCGGCCTGCTCGGCAAGAGCGAGGACGCGACCGGCCGGCTCGACATCTGGCGCTCGGTCTGGGCGCTCGCCGCCGAGCGGCCCGTCCTCGGCTGGGGCTGGGTCAGCTACTGGGCGCCCTGGGCCGCCCCGTTCGACACCCTCGCCGAGCGCAAGGGCGTCCTCTACCTGCAGGCGCACGACGCCTGGCTCGACGTCTGGTTCCAGCTCGGCCTCGTCGGGCTCGTGCTCTTCACCGCCCTCGTCGTCTCCACCCTCTGGCGCGCCTGGTTCCGCGCCGTCGACCGGCCGCGCCGCAGCGCGACGACGGCGCTGCCCTACTCTGCCGTGTCGCTCGCGCCGCTGCTGCTGCTCGCCGCCCTCCTCGCGCAGGCGCTGTTCGAGAGCCGGCTCCTGATCGAGAGCGGCTGGCTCCTGCTGGCCGCCCTGGCGGTCCTGACCAAGCAGCCCGCGAACGAGGAGGAGGACGCGCTCACCGCCGAGCCGATCCCCCTCGCCGGCCAGCGCGCCGTCCGATGAGGGGCGGACGGCCGTCGGCGCTGCCGGCCGCCCTCGCGGACGCCCTGGCGTCCCCGCAGTTCGCGGCGGCCCTCGCGCAGACCTCCCTCGTCGTCGTGCTCTGCGCGCCGGCCGTGCGCGGGATGATCGGCTGGCCCGGCTACATCGCGGCGATCGCGACGCTCACCGCCCTCGCGGCCGTCATGCTCGTGCTGCGGCGCGAGCTGCTCGACTGGGAGGGGCTGCTGCCGACCAGCATCCTGGTCTTCCTCGGCTGGATCGCCCTCAGCACGCTGTGGAGCGGCTACCAGTGGGCCACCGCCTCGAGCGTGCTCTACCAGCTCGCCCTCGCCTTCCTCGCGATCGCGATCGGCCTCACCCGCGACATCATCCAGGTGATCCGAGCGGTCGGCGACGTGATGCGGTTCGTGCTGATCGGCTCGCTGGCCGTCGAGGTGCTCTCCGGCGCCCTGATCGACCGGCCGCTGCGCTTCCTCGGCGTCGAGGGCCTCCTGGCCGCCGGCGGCCCGATCCAGGGCCTGGTCGGCACCCGCAACCAGCTCGGGCTGGTCTGCCTGCTGGCGGTCGTCACCTTCTCGGTCGAGCTGATGACCCGGTCCGTGGCGCGCGGCCCGGCCCTCGCCTCCCTCGCTCTCGCCGCGGTCACGCTGGTGCTCACCCGCTCGGCGGTCAGCGCCGGAGTGCTCGTCGTCGCCGCGGTCGTCGCCCTGATCCTGCGCTGGGTGCGCCGCGCCACCGGCGAGCAGCGCCGACGGCGGCAGTACACGACGCTCGCGGTGCTCGTGGCGTCCGCGCTCACCGCCGGGCTCTTCCGCTCCCGGATCGTCGACCTGCTCAACGCGGGCAGCGAGTTCGAGTTCCGGGTCACGCTCTGGCAGCAGGTCTGGCGCTTCACCGACCTGGCGCCGATCATCGGCTGGGGCTGGGTGGGCTACTGGCGCACCGACCTCTACCCGTTCAACGCGATCGACTTCCTCTCCGGCCGGCCGCACTCCTCCAGCCTGAACGCGGTGTTCGACCTGGCGCTGCAGGTGGGCGTCGTCGGGGTCGCGCTCTTCCTCGTGCTGGTCGGCCTCGCCCTCTGGCGCTCGTGGCTCATCGCCTCCGAGCGCAAGGCGGTCGTGCACGTCTGGCCGGTGCTGGTGCTCAGCGTCCTCGTCGTCACCTCGCTCGCGGAGAGCTCGCTCCTGGTCGACGCCGGCTGGCTGCTGCTGGTGATCTGCGCGATGCGCGCCGCGCAGGGGCTCAGCTGGCGGCGGCTCCTGCACCCCGGCGACCGGCCCGGCGGGCTGCCGCGACAGCCCCTAGCACCGCCAGGTGCTCCTCCCGGCAGCGCTCCCAGCTGAACCGGGCCGCGCGCTCGACGCCCTTCGCGCCGAGCTCGGCGGAGCGCTCGATCGCCTCGAGGATCCCGTCCGCGATCGAGCGCGGCTCGAGCGGATCGACGAGCACCGCGGCGTCGCCGCAGATCTCGGGCAGCGAGCCGGAGTCGGCGGCCGCGACCGGGCAGCCGGAGGCCATCGCCTCGATCGGCGGGAAGCCGAAGCCCTCGTAGAGGCTCGGGAAGGCGAGGACGGCGGCGCGCCGGTAGAGCTCCGCCAGCTCCTCGGTGCCCACGTGCCCGCGCCACTCGACGAAGTCGGGCAGCGGGCCGAGCTTCTCCAGGTCGCCACCGGTCAGGACGAGCCGCAGATCGTGGCCCTCGGCGCGGAGCAGGCGCATCGCCTCGAACAGCCGCGCGTGGTTCTTGTGCGGCCAGGCGCGCGCCGGGTAGAAGACGAAGTCCTCGCGCGCGCCCAGGTGCGGGCGGAAGCGCTCGGTGTCCACGCCGAGGTGGGAGACGTGGATCCGCTCCTCCGGGATGCCGAGCAGCTCGACGATCCGCCCCTTGGTGAACGCGCTGATGGTGATGATCGCGTCGGCCCGGCGCGCAGTGGCCTCGTAGGCGATCCGCCGGAAGACCCGCTCGACGCGCGGGAAGAGCTGCGGGAGGTCCCGGTGCTGGAGGTCGAAGAGCATCTGCACGTGCCCCTGCCGCCGCGACGGCCAGGGCAGCGGGACGGTGAAGGGGAAGTAGAGGATCTCGTCCGGCCCGAGCAGGTGCCGGAGCCGGACGGTGCGCAGCAGCGCCTGCAGCATGCCCATCGCCCGGCGCCGGTGGCCGGCCCCGCTGACGACGCCCTCGGCGACGATCTCGGGCACGCCCTCGCTGAAGCCGCGGGCGTTCTCGGGGACGAGCGCCTGCACGCGCAGCCCCTCCTCCCCCGGCCGCGTCACGAGGAGGCGGGTGAGCGCGCGGGCGTAGGTCTCGCCGCCGCCCATCCCGCCGGGGTCGACGGTGAGCACGGCGAGCGTGACGGGGAGGCGTTCCGGCATGGCGTCCGATCGGATCGAGGCTCCCTCGTGGTGAGGGCCGGGTCAGACTACCCGCGCCCGCCCTCGGCGCCGCGGAGCGCCCCCGGCGGGTGCTCCGCGGCGCGGCGGAGGCCGGTGGGTAGTATGTAGCCCGCTGTCACCGACCCCGACGAAACGGACCACCACGTGCCCCGCGCTTTGATCACCGGAATCACCGGCCAGGACGGCCTCTACCTCGCCGAGCTGCTGCTCGAGAAGGGCTACGAGGTCTTCGGGCTCGTCCGAGGGCAGAACAACCCCAAGTACGAGCTCGTCCGCCGCACCGTCCCTGAGGTGACGCTGCTCACCGGTGACCTCACCGACGTGTCGAGCCTCGTGCGCGTGCTCGCCGCCTCGCAGCCCGACGAGGTCTACAACCTCGGCGCGATCTCGTTCGTCGCCTACTCGTGGGAGAACGCGTCGCTCACGACCGACGTGACCGGCAAGGGCGTGCTCAACATCCTCGAGGCCGTGCGCCTCTACGCCGGCGACGACATGTCGCGCGTGAAGTTCTACCAGGCGTCCTCGTCCGAGATGTTCGGCAAGGTCCAGCAGGTCCCCCAGAGCGAGGAGACCCTCCTCTGGCCGCGCTCGCCCTACGGCGTCGCCAAGGTCTTCGGCCACTACATGACCATCAACTACCGCGAGTCCTACGGCATGCACGCCTCGTCGGGCATCCTCTTCAACCACGAGTCGCCCCGCCGCGGCCCGGAGTTCGTCACCCGCAAGATCAGCCTCGCGGTGGCCCGCATCAAGCTCGGCCTCCAGGAGACGCTGGAGCTCGGCAACCTCGACGCCAAGCGCGACTGGGGCTTCGCCGGCGACTACGTCGACGCGATGTGGCGGATGCTGCAGCAGCCCGAGGGCGACGACTACGTGGTCGCCACCGGCGAGACCCACGAGATCCGCGAGTACCTCGACATCGCCTTCAACCACGTCGGCATCGAGGACTGGACCCCTTACGTCACGCAGAACCCCGCGTTCATGCGCCCGGCCGAGGTCGACCTGCTCATCGGCGACCCGGCGAAGGCGCGCGACGTGCTCGACTGGCAGCCGAAGGTCTCCTTCCCCGAGCTGGTCTCGATGATGGTCGAGAACGACCTCGCCGAGCAGTCCGCGCTGATCAAGTAGCCGCCGTGCCCGCAGCGTTCGTCACCGGGGCGAGCGGACAGGACGGGGGCTACCTCGTCGAGCGTCTGCTCGCCGACGGCTGGGAGGTCTCCGCGCTCGTGCGCGACGAGGACGCCTCCCTGCCCGCGTCCGTCCGCCCCTTCCAGGGTGATCTCCGCGACCCCGCCGGTCTCGGCCGCGTGGTCGCCCAGGCGCGGCCCGACACGGTCTTCCACCTCGCCGGGATCTCCTCGGTGGCGCAGTCCTGGCAGGAGCCGGTTCTGACCGCCGAGGTCACCGGCACCGCGGTCGCCGCCCTGCTCGAGGCGTCACTGGCCCTGCAGGACTCCGCGGGGCGCGAGGTCCGCTTCGTGCAGGCGTCCTCGTCGGAGATCTTCGGCGCGGCCACCGAGAACCCGCAGACGGAGTCGACGCCGATCCGCCCCGTGTCGCCGTACGGCGCCGCGAAGGCGTTCGCGCACCTCCTCGTCGGCGTCTACCGCGGCCGCGGCCTGCACGCGTCCTCCGCGATCCTCTACAACCACGAGTCGCCGCGCCGTCCCGAGAGCTTCGTCACCCGGAAGATCACGGCCGGCGTCGCCGCGATCGCCGCCGGGACCGCGACCGAGCTCTCGCTCGGCAACCTCGACGCCCGCCGCGACTGGGGCTGGGCGCCCGACTACGTCGACGCGCTCGTCCGCGCCTCGCGCGCCGAGGCGGCCGGCGACTACGTCGTCGCGACCGGCGTCGCGCACTCCGTCCGCGAGTTCGTCGGCGCCGCCTTCGCGGCCGCCGGCATCGACGAGTGGGAGGACCGGATCCGGATCGACCCGCGCTTCGCCCGCCCCGTCGACGCCCCCGAGATGCGCGGCGACGCGTCGAAGGCCCGGGCGGAGCTCGGCTGGGCGCCGACGGTCGCCTTCGAGGAGATCGTCGCCCGCATGGTCGAGAACGACCTCGAGCTGGCCCGCGCCGCGAGCTGAACCGCGGCCCGGCCCCGCTCGGGGCCGGGCCGGCTCACTCCGCGTCGGCGAACGGCCGGCCTGCGTCGGACGCGGCGCCCTCGGTCGTCCCGGCGCCCTCGACGAGGTAGTCCCAGACGCGCTCCGCGTACTGGTCCCACGTCCCGCCGTCGATCGCCAGGGCCTCGGCGGTCAGCCGCTCGTGCAGCGCCGTGTCGGTCAGGAGCCGCTCGAGCGCGGCGGCGATGTCCTGGTCGTCGTGCGGATCGACGAAGAGGGCGCCGCCCTCGGACGCGACCTCGCGCATGCTGCCGAAGCCCGACGTGATCACCGGCGTCCCCACCGAGAGCGACTCGACGATGGGCAGGCCGTAGCCCTCGTTGATCGAGGGGAAGACCGTGCAGTGCGCCAGGCGGTACGCGCTCCAGAGCAGGGCGTCGGTGATCGAGGACAGCGAGCGCACCGGGCGCCCGAAGCCCTCGAGCACCTCCAGCCGGTAGAGGAACTCGGCGCTGTTCCACGCGTTGCCGCCGATGAAGACGAGGCTGAACTCCAGACCGCGCCGCCAGAGCAGCTCGGCCGCGTGCAGCACGGCGAGGTGGTTCTTCCGCGGCTCGTGGCTGCCGACGCACACCACGAGCGGGAGACCCTCGGTCACGAGCGAGCGGGCGGCGGTGGCCAGCTCCTGCTCGGTGACGTCCTCGGGCTGCGACGGCAGGAGGATCGGCCGGATGTCCGGCCCCGCCACTCCGATGCTGCCCAGCATGTGGCGCCAGCCCGAGTACTCGGTCGCGGCCGCGGACGAGATCGTCGCGATCCGGTCCATGTGCGAGACCGCGACGAGGGTGCGCGAGAAGGCCGCGCTGATGCCGGTGCTCGCCGTCTCGGCGGTGGTGACCGGGACGCAGTCGAAGCCGATGGTGCCGGTGCGGTTGCCGCTGAACTCGGCCAGCGCCGCGATGCGGGAGGTCCGCTCGTCCTCGACCGCGAGCTCGGGGAGGATGTAGGTGCACTCCCACGGGACGATGACGCGGGAGCGGTCCTCCTGGGCGTCGCGGACGTCGCCGGCGACGGCGTTCCGGCTCTGCTCCGGGGTGAGCAGGACGAGCGACTCGTGCGTGCTGTCCCACCCGGCGAGCAGGACCTCGTGGTCGCGGGACCACCGGGCGATGCTCTGCCGGACGACGCGCTGGATCCCGGTCGCGAGACCGGTCCGCGCGGTGTGGTGGACGTCGATCACGACGGCCCCGACGACCACCTCGACGTCGGGGTGGTGGAACCGGGCGAAGACGCGGTCCGAGGCGATCGTGGACGCGGCGTGGCGCAGCAGCTCCGCCGTGCCGCCGAGCCGCGCTCGGCGACGGCCGTCGACGACGTCCTCGCGACGCGGCAGCGTCCCGCGGAGCACGGACAGCACGAGCCAGACCTCCCGGTCGCTCGGGGCCGGGAGGAGGACGCTCAGCTGCCCGGTGAGCGCGTCGACGCTCGAGAGCGGCTCGACCGCGGGGGCGAGGGTGCGGACGAGGGTCGAGAGACGCTCGATGAGGTACTGCTTACTGCGCACGGCGCGCCTCCTCAGGCTCGGTGGGCTCGGGATCGAGGCGCTCGGGTCCGGCGGACTCCGGCTCGAGCGACTCCGAGTCGGTCCGCTCCGAGTCGAGCGGCTCCGAGTCGAGGAAGGCCGAGGGGGCGATGAGGGCATCCCACAGCTCCGCGGCGTAGTCGTCCCAGGTGCGCACCGGGCGCTCCACGGCCTCGCGGCGCAGCCGCTCGAGGAGCTCGGCGTCCGTGAGGAGCGCCCGCATGGCGTCGATCAGCTCGTCGTCGGACGCGGGGTCGATGAGCACGCAGCCGCCGTGCTCGGCGATCTGGGCCGTGCTGCCGAACTTCGAGGTGAGGACGGGCAGGCCGATCGAGAGCGCCTCGGCCACCGGCAGTCCGTAGCCCTCGTGCAGGGACGGGAACGCGAGGAACCGCGCCTCCCGGTAGCTGGCGACGAGCACGTCGTCGCCGACTCCGCGCAGGACCTCGACCGGCCGGCCGGCCGCCACGAGCTCGCGCACGCGCGGATCGAAGACCTGGTGCGACCACGGGTTCGCCCCGCCGATGAAGCGCAGGCGGAACCGGAGCCCGGCGCGCCAGAGCACCTCGGCGGCGTGCAGCACGGCGAGGTGGTTCTTGCGCGGCTCCTGGCTGCCCACGCAGAGCACGAGCGGCATCGACGACGTCGTCCCGCCGACCGCGCGGATCCCGTCGGGCAGCTCGACCGGCAGCGGCACGGCCTGCACCGAGGGACCGACCAGGCCCTGGGCGGGGAGCGCGCGGACGAAGCCGCCGTACTCGAGCGCGGCCGCCGAGCTCACCGTCGCCACCCGCGCGGCGTGCTTCACGACCGAGAGGAAGTTGACGTAGCGCACCGTCTCCTCCGGCGGGACCGTGTCGGCGCTGATGACGGGGATGGCGTCGTGCCCGAGGATCACGACCTCGTTCCCGGAGTGCTCCGCGAGCGCGGACAGCGGCCCGCACTGGTTGTACTCGGGGACGGAGGGGATCACGACGACGCAGCGGTACGGCACCACGAACTCGGTGCGCTCGGGGTCGCCGTGGCGCCAGGCGCGACGGTCCGACGCGGCCCAGTCGACGACGCGCTCCCGCTCGATCGGGCTGAGCCGGCGGAAGGACAGGGAGCCGTGCACCCAGGCGACCGGGATGATGTCGTGCGTCGCGTCCCAGCGCGAGACGGTCTGGCGCACGACGCGCTGCACGCCGGTGTTGTGGCCGTGCCGGGCGGGGAAGTCGACGTCCACGAGCACGGCGCCGGTGACGACCTCGACCCTCGCTCCGAGGTCGGCGAAGCCGGTCGCGGTCCGCGAGCCGGCCTCCATGAAGATGCGCAGCGCCGCCTCCTCGGGGGCCAGCGCGATCGCGCGCCGGAACCACTGGAAGAGCTCGCTGGTGGGGTAGGCGGCGGTGAAGGAGACCAGCGCCACCCAGGTCAGCTCGTCGTCGCCGCGGAGCCGGATCTCCCGGGCCACCTCGTCGAGGTACGGGCCCGGACCGCGGGCGAGCAGCGAGCGGCGGGTGTCCTCGTCGAAGAGGAGCGCTCCGATCTGCTCGAGGCGCTGCAGCATCGCCTCGGATCGCTCCGCGCGCGCAGCGGCGGTGCCCTCGCTCATCGCGCCCGACCGGACAGCCGGCGCTTGGCGAAGCGCGCCGTGTGGCCGATCGCGCCCGGCAGGCCGAGCTGCCGGACCCGGATCTGGAAGGTGCGGACCAGGCGCAGGGGCTTGGTGACCCGCCAGGAGAGGGTGTGCTCGAAGCCGCTGGCGGTCACCCCGCCGACCTGGATCCGCTCGACCCACAGGTCGAAGGGGTCGTTCAGCAGGGCGTCGACCTGGGTGCGCAGACGGCGCAGCTCGCCGGCGTCGCCGCCGGGGAGGTCGTCGCTCGAGGGAGCCTCGTCCGGCTGGAACGCCTGGAGGCTCGGGTCGGCGGAGATCGGCGCCTCCTCGGCGGAGCCCCCGAGTTCGGGGACCGGATCGCCGGCACTCTGGGCCACAGGCTCCAGCGGGACGTCGGATGGCTGCGTGGGCATGGCGAACACCTCGTTCGTGTCGTTCAGTCGGCGAGCGGGGACAAGACTACCCGCGCGGCGGCTGCGGTCGGCGCGCGCTCCGGCCGTGCCGCTCGGGTCGGCACGTATAATGATGCGGTCCGTCGCACGGCGGAGGCCGAGACCTTGGAGTTCCATGCCCATCAGTCCAGTCGATCGCGCACGCTCCATCGCCGACGAGCCCTTCCAACTCGCCGGCACGACCTCGGCGGTCGGCGGCGGATCCGGCGGCTTCGTCGCCTCGCTCCTGGAGATCCTCCGGCACCGCGAGCTCCTGCGGCTCCTGGTCGGCCGCGAGCTCAAGTCCCGCTACAAGGACAGCAGCCTCGGCTTCGTCTGGAGCCTCGTCCGGCCGCTGATCATGCTGCTGATCTACTACGTGGCCATCGGCCAGATCCTCGGCGCCTCGCGCGGCGTGCCGAACTTCGCCATCTTCGTCTTCTCCGGGCTCACGCTCTGGGGGCTCTTCAGCGAGATCGTCACCGCCGGCACGACGTCGATCCTCGGCAACGGCGGACTGATCAAGAAGGTCTACCTGCCGCGGGAGATCTTCCCCGTCGCCGCGATCGGCTCGGCCCTGTTCAACTTCGCCGTCCAGTTCGTCGTGCTGATGGTCGGCGCGGTGCTCACCGGCTCGCTGGTCTTCGGCCGGGATCTGCTCTACATCCTCCCGGCGCTCGCGATCACCCTGGTCTACGGACTGGCGTTCGCGCTCGCACTGTCGGCGCTGAACGTCTACCTCCGCGACGTGCAGTTCCTCGTCGAGGTCGGCCTGCAGATCTTCTTCTGGCTGTCGCCGATCGTCTACGCGTGGAACTTCGTGGTGACCGCCACGACCGGCGCCGGCCGGGGCTGGCTCGAGCAGCTGTACCTCTTCAATCCCATGTCCAACGCGATCCTCGCCTTCCAGCGCGCGATCTGGGGCGACGGCTCCCGGGTCAGCGTCATCGAGGGCAACGAGATCGCCCCCCAGGTCTGGCCGCCCGACATGGCGCTCCGCCTGCTCATCGTCTTCGCCGTCGGGGTGGTGTTCGTCTGGATCGGGCACCGCATCTTCCGGCGCCTCGAGGGCAACTTCGCCCAGGAGATCTGATCGTGACCCTCACCAGCAAGCCGGAGTCGGCCTCGGGCCCCACGGCCACGCCCACCGTCGTCCGCGTCCGCGGCGCGTCCAAGCGCTTCGTGATCCGCAAGGACAAGTCGTTCAAGGAGCGGATCGTCAACTTCGGCCGCGGGCGCAAGCACCGCGACGAGTTCTGGGCGCTGCGCGACGTGGACCTCGAGATCCCGCTCGGCTCCACCGTCGGCCTCATCGGCGCCAACGGCTCCGGCAAGAGCACCCTCCTCAAGCTGATCGGCGGCATCGTCCAGCCGACCACCGGGACGGTCGAGCGCCGCGGGCGCCTCGCCGCCCTGCTCGAGCTCGGCGCCGGGTTCCACCCCGACCTCACCGGCCGGGAGAACGTCTACCTCAACGGCGCCATCCTCGGGCTGTCCCGGGCGGAGCTCGACGGCAAGTTCGACGCGATCGTCGAGTTCTCGGAGATCGCCGAGTTCATCGACACCCAGGTGAAGTTCTACTCGTCGGGCATGTACGTCCGGCTCGCGTTCGCGATCGCGATCCACACGGATCCCGACCTCCTGCTGGTCGACGAGGTCCTCGCCGTCGGTGACGAGCCGTTCCAGCGCAAGTGCATGGACCGCATCCGCGCCTTCCAGCGCGCCGGGAAGACCATCGTCCTGGTCACCCACTCCCTCGAGCAGGTCGGCGAGCTCTGCGACCGCACGATCGTGCTCGAGAAGGGCAACGTCGTGTTCGACGGCGAGACGTCGGAGGGTCTGCAGGTGCTCCGCGAGAGCTTCGAGGACCGGCGCCAGGCCCGTCAGGAGCGCGAGGCGGCCGCCGCCGGCGCCGAGGACGAGCCGGCCCCGACCCTCATCGACATCCTCGACTGCCGGCTGCGCGGCGGATCGATCGAGCACGGCGGCATCGTCGTCCGCAGCGGCGAGTCGCTCGAGTTCGACGTCACCGTGCGCACCAGCCGGCCGGTCGACGACTGGAACATCGGCATGGGCATCGACACCCCCCTCGGGCAGCGCGTCTTCGGCACCAACACCGAGCGCATCGGCACCCCGCTGTCGAGCGTCGACGGCGAGATGACCGTCACTTTCACCCTGCCCGATCTGCACCTCGGCGGCGGCAACTACGCCGTGCACGCCTCGGCGGGCACCTTCTCGCAGGGCGAGACCACGCGGACCCCGGTCGCGGCGACCTTCACGGTCGAGCGCTCCTCCGTGCACGACGGCGTCGTCGACATCGACTCCGAAGTCCGCCTCAGCCGGCCGTGAGCGCAGCGCGCGGCCGGCTGCTGGTCGACGCGACCGCGCTCACCGCCCCGCGACTGACGGGCGTGGGCCGGGTCCTGCTCGGGATCCTCCGCGCCCTCGACACGGACGACGTCGCGGCGCGAGCCGAGGTGCTGCTCGTCGTGCCGGCGAGCGAGGCGGACGCGCTCGAGCGGTTCGGCTTCCGCACCCTCCGCGTGCGCCCGGTGCCGCTCCCCCGCCGGCTGTGGAGCGCGCTGACGCGGCTCCCCTTCCCGGGGATCGACCTCCTCCTCGGGCGCGGCGCCTACTTCTTCCCCAACTTCCGCAACTGGCCCCTCACCCGCTCGCGATCGCTGACCTTCGTGCACGACGTCTGCTTCGCGGTCCTGCCCGAGTTGGTCCCCCGCGAGCGCCGCGAGCTGCTCGCGCGGGAGGTGCCGCGGTGGCTCCGGCGCTCCGATCTCGTGCTCACCGGGACTGCGTCCTCCGCGCGCGAGATCACCTCCGCGCTGGGCGTCGACGCGGACCGCGTCCGCGTGCTGCCGACCACGGTCGACGTCGAGCTCTTCCACGCCCGCACCGCGGCCGAGGTCGCCCGGGCCCGCGAGGCGCACTCGCTCGGGCGCTACCTCCTCTTCGTCGGCTCGATCGAGAAGCGCAAGAACCTCGCGACCCTGGTCGACGCCTACGCCGAGGCCGAGAGGCCCGCCGGGCACACCCTGCTCCTCGTCGGCGGCGACGGCTGGGACAACGGCGACGTCCACGACGCGGTCGCGCGAGCGGTCGCCGGTGGAGCGGACGTCCGCTTCGCGAGCGGGTACGTCCCGGACGAGGACCTGCCCGCCCTGCTCACCGGCGCCGACGCCGTCGCGATGCCGTCCTGGCACGAGGGATTCGGCCTTCCGGCACTCGAGGCGGTCGCCTGCGGGAGTCCCGTCCTCGCCGCCGACATCCCGGGACTGCGCGACGCGCTCGCGGGCCGGGAGGAGGACGCCGTCTTCGTCGCCCCGGCCGACCGGGCCGGTTGGGTCGCCGCGATCGAGGCGGCGGTGCGCAGTCCGCGACGCGTCCCGCCGCGGGAGGTGCCGGGCTGGGACCGCGCCGCGCGGATGCTGCTCGACCTGGCTCTCGCCGAGCCGACGGCCTGAGCGTCCGCCGCCGCGTCGGTCAGCGCAGGCGGGGGATGCGGCCGGTGTCCGCGGCTGCGGCCTGGTCGTCCTCGAAGAGGGCGGCGGCGGCCTGCTCCGCCTCGCGGTTCGCGACCACGCCCCCGCTCCGGTGGTGTCCGAAGACCCAGAAGCGGTAGAGGACGAAGCGGAACGCGGTGGCGAGCAGGAGGCCGATGACGTTCGCGGAGATGTTGTCGGCGACGAGGTTGTCGAAGCCGAGCACGTAGTGCGAGATGTACAGCGGCAGCAGGTTCACCAGCATGCCGGCGACCGCGACGACGCTGAACTCGGCGAGCTCGAGGAGGTAGTTGGCGCGGCGGTGCTCGCGGAACGTCCAGTAGCGGTTGCCGAACCAGGTGACGACGGTCGCGGCGGCGACCGCGACGACCTTCGCGCCGATCGGGCCGGAGAGGAGGTGTTCGCCGCCGATCCCGCCGACCCGCAGCAGGTTGAAGACCGTGACGTCGACGACGAGGCCGAGGATCCCGACGACGCCGAACTTCAGCACGTAGGAGATCAGACCGCTGTAGAGCGCCTTCGCCAGCGCGACGGGTCCCCTGCCGGCCACCGGCTCACACCCCCGCGGTCTGCGGCGGGCGGGTGCGGGAGCCCTCGCGGACCCGGATCTTGAGCAGGATCCAGAGGGCCTCGAAGCCGTCCTTGACGGTGATCTTCTTGCCCTCCTCGCGGGTGCGGGCCTTGTAGCTGATCCCGACCTCGTAGGGGCGGTAGCCGCGGGCGAGGAGCTTCGCGGTGACCTCCGCCTCCATGCCGAAGCCCTTCTCCTTGATCTGGAGCGAGCGGTAGAGGCTCAGCGGCATCAGCTTGAAGCAGGTCTCGACGTCGGAGACGTAGGCGTTGAAGAGCACGTTCGTGATCAGGTTCACGCCCTTGTTGCCGATGACGTACCAGTAGGAGAACGAGGTGTGGCTGCCGAAGGTACGGCTGCCGTAGACCAGCTGCGCCTCGCCGTCGAGGACGGGCTGCAGCAGCGTCGGGATCTCGCTGGGCCGGTACTCCTCGTCGGCGTCGCAGATGATGACGTAGTCGCCGGTCGCCTCCTGGACGGCCCGGCTGATCGCCGCGCCCTTGCCCTGGTTCACCGGCTGGTGGAAGACGCGGATGCGCGGGTCCTCCAGCGCGTCGAGGATCTGCTTCGTGCGGTCGCGGCTGCCGTCGTTGACGATCACGAACTCGATCTCGACGCCGTCCTGGAACTCGATCGCGAGCACGCGGTCGACGGCCTTCTGGAGGGTCGCCTGCTCGTTGTAGACGGGCATGAGGATGGAAAGCTTCACGTCGGGATTCTCTCTCGTGCGGCGCCGGGCGGGCCGCGGCGCGCGGTGGGGTCGGGCGCGGGTGCGCGGCGGGGCGGGGGCGCGCAGGGTACGCGACGCGCGGCGGGGCGGGGCGGCTACGGCGCGGGGACGACGGTGGACTGGAACCAGGCGATGGTCCGCGCCAGTCCGTCCTCGAGGGGCACGGTCGGCTGCCAGCCGAGGATCTCGCGGGCCTTCGTGATGTCGGGCTTGCGGCGCTCCGGGTCGTCGATCGGGCGCGGCTCGTAGTGGATCTCCGAGTCGCTGCCGATGATCGCGACGATGCGGCGGGCGATCTCGCCCAGCTCCAGCTCGTCGACGCTGCCCAGGTTGATCGGACCCGAGTCCGTGGAATCGGCCATCCGGAGGATCCCGTCGACGAGATCGTCCACGTAGAGCAGCGAGCGGGTCTGGGTGCCGTCGCCGTGCATCGGGATCGAGGTGCCGGCCAGCGCCGCCTTCACGAACGCCGGGACGGCGCGGCCGTCGTCGATGTCCATGTTCGGGCCGTAGGTGTTGAAGATGCGCACGACGCCGGTGTCGACGTCGAAGTAGCGGCGGTACGCGAACGTGATCGCCTCCGCGTAGCGTTTCGCCTCGTCGTAGACGCTGCGCGGCCCGTTCGGGTTGACGTTGCCCCAGTACTCCTCGTGCTGCGGGTGCACGTGCGGGTCGCCGTAGACCTCCGAGGTGGAGGACACGACGAAGCGGGCGCCGTCGCGCTTGGCGACCTCGAGCAGCGCCTCGGTCACGGTCGAGCCCGCGTGCAGCGTCTCGATCGGGTGGGCGAGGTACCGCGGGGGCGACGCCGGCGAGGCGAAGTGCAGGACCACGTCGAAGCGCCCGGGGACGGCGAGGGCGTTCGCGGCGTCGTCCTGGACGAAGGTGAAGCGCTCGTGTCCGCGGAGGGACTCGAGATTGGCGGTCGAGCCGGTCAGCAGCGAGTCGATCACCACGACGCTGTCGCCGCGGCGGACGATCTCGGCCGCGAGGTGGGAGCCGAGGAAGCCGGCACCGCCGGCGAGGAGGAACATGCGGGTCACGGTCGAGGACCGCCTCCTCAGAGTGGGGAACGAAGGGGGAGAGCAGACCGGGAGCCCGGCGAAGCCAAATGAAAATACCATAGGGTTCCGGAGCGCCCCCTCCCCCGCACCGAGCGCGCCCGGTGCCCGACCGAAGGACGACCGCTCTGATGACACCCGAGGACGCGTCCGACACGCCGACCGCACCGGCCGGGCAGACCGACCCCGAGGAGCGGACGACCCCGGGCGAGCAGCCCGGACCGGACGGGCCGACCACCCCCGACGAGCAGCCCGCACCCGCCGAGCAGACCACCCCGGACGAGCAGCCCGCACCCGCCGAGCAGCCCGAACCGGCAGCGCAGCCCACCCCGGTGAAGCGCCGGCCCCGCGTCCTCCTCGTCGACGCGGGCCTGACACTGCTCTCGGCGGTCGTCGCCACGGTGCTCGGCATGCTCGCCCTGCGCGTCGGTGTCGACCAGCTCGGCCTGCGCTGGACCTTCGGCGGTGCCGACCAGGTGCTGCACTACGCGATCTTCTCGAGCGCACGCGACGTCCTACCGTTCTTCCCGAACGACCGGCTCGGCTTCCCCGAGGCGCAGAACCTGTTCTTCGCACCGCTGTTCGATCCGTGGTCCGCCGCGTTCGTGGCGCTCGTCGGTCCGTTCACCCCGGACGGCGTCTGGCTGTTCAACCTCTACAGCCTCGCCGGGTTCCCCGCCGCGGGCGCGACCGCGTACCTCTTCTACCGCGCCCTTCGCCTGCGCCGCCCGACCTCGCTCGTCCTCGGGGTCCTGACCGCGATCCTCCCCTACCACTTCTTCCAGCTCGCGCTGGGGCACCCGTTCCTGGCGAACTACTGGTCCGTCCCCCTGATCGGCGTGCTCCTGCTCGTCATCGGAGGCGACGCCACCGATCCGCTGCGGCGCTGGACCTCGGGGGTCGCCGGCCGGCGCCGCCACGTCCTCCGCGGTCTCCTCGTGCTGGTCCTGGCGATCGCCGTGGCCTGGACGCAGTCGTACTACTTCGTCTTCGGTGCCATCGTCCTCGGTGCCGCCTGGGCCGTCGCGGTGGTCACCGTGCTCGTGCGGCGCGCTCCGCTGCGGACCCTCGCCTGGCCGACGTTCGCGCTCGGCGCCCTCGTCGTCCTGATCGCGGTGCAGCTGCTGGCCCTCTCGAACGACCAGGGCGACCGCTACGAGAAGTACTTCCAGGGCCGCTCGGCGCAGGAGTCGGAGATCTACGGCGGGAAGATCCAGAACCTGCTGCTGCCCGCGCCCTTCAGCGGGTTCGGCCCGCTCGCCGCGCTGGCCCGCGGGTACGAGAACTCGAGCGAGGTGGTGCCGACGTCGGAGAACCCCGTCACGGCGGTCGTCGTCTCGGTCGCCTTCCTCATCGTGCTGCTCGTCGTCCTCGTGATCCTCTTCAGCGCCGGTCGCCCCGCGCTCGAGCGCCGGTCGCGCCTCGGCGAGCTCGTCGCCGACGCCCGCGTGGGCCTGCTCTCGCAGGCCTTCGTCGTCGGGCTGCTGTTCTTCGTGGTGGCGGGCCTCGGCGCCGTCCTGGCCTACGTCGTCAGCCCGGAGATCCGCGCCTGGTCGCGCTTCTCCATCGTCCTCAGCGTCCTCGCCCTCGGCGTCGCAGGACTGGCGATGGAGGCGCTCGCCCCGCGGCTGCGGCTCCTCCTCCCGATCCTCGCCGTCGTCGCGGTGGTCGGCCTGGTCGACCAGGTCGGCGGTGCCTCGACGGGCATCGACGTCGAGGCCACCGGCGACTCCGCCCTCCGCTCCTTCGTCGACGAGAGCGAGGCGGTGCTGCGGTCCGACTGCGGCGTCGTGCAGCTCCCGCTCAAGGACTTCCCCGAGACCGGCGCCATCGGCGACATGGGCGACTACGACGAGGCGCTGCCCTACGTCTACTCCTCGGACGAGGACGGCCTGCGCTTCAGCTACGGTGCCGTGCGCGGCACGCACTCGGCCGACGACTGGGACGACGCGACCACGACCCGTGCCTTCGAGCGCGAGTACGACGCCTCCGGCGCCTGCGCGGTCCTCGTCGACACGGCGGCGTACGTCGACGACCCCGACGGCTGGCGCGCCTTCGTCGACGCGGTCGCGGACCCCGACGCCCCCGCCGTCACCAGCGACGACGCCGACCAGCGCTGGCTGCTCTTCCGCTCGTGAGCGGCGCCGCGGCGGGCGGCCTCGGACCACGGACGACCCGCGGTCACGCTGCGACCGCGGTCAGGGCACGACCGGGAAGACCAGCCAGCGCCCGGAGGAGGACTGCGCCGTCGGCGTGAGCGCTCCGCTCACCGCGACGACGTCGTCCTCCCAGGCGCCCTCGCGACCGACGTACGCGGCGGTGTCGATGGAGACGGCGCACGCCCCGCTCGCGCGCACGGCCGCGGCGAACTCGGCGGGCGTCCCGAGGTCGTCGAAGACCTCGTAGCCCTCGGTGCCGCCGACCGAGCCGTAGCTCCAGGCGAGGTCCTCGCCCTCGGTCCGCAGATACGGGAGGGCGGGGTCGTAGTCGCCCATGCTCCCGATCGCCCCGCTGTCGGGGAAGCTCTTGATCGGCAGCTGCACCACTCCGCAGCCGTCCGGCAGTGCGGCGTCCGTCTCGGCGACGAGCGCGGAGACCTCCGCGTCGTCGGTCGGCGCGATCGGCACCATCCGCGCGACGCCCGCGAGCTGATCGAGAGCGGCGACGCCGACGATCACGACGGCCGCCGCGATGCGCAGTCCGCGCCGGGTGATCCGGCCGAGGGCGATCGCGACCGCGCCGAGCCCGAGCAGGATGATCACGATCGACAGCCGCGACCACGCGCGGATCGTCGGATCGAGGAACAGCGCGACCGCCATGCCGAAGCCCGCGATGACGAAGAAGGCGAGCGTCCAGAGCGCCGCGATCGCGAGGACCCGCAGCCGCTCGTCCGAGAGGAGCCGGCCGACGGCGGTGAGGCGGAGCGCCCGTCCGCCGACGGCACCGGTCAGCGGCAGCGCCAGCAGCAGGAGGCACAGTCCGGCGATCGCGAGCACGGGCATGCCGGGCGGCTCGGTCGTGACGGCGACGGCGGTCCCCGTCGAGTAGAGGTTCGTCAGGGCGCCGATCTTGGGCAGCTCGGTGCCCTGCCAGGGCAGGAAGAGCGAGAGCAGCTTGCCGGCGAAGATCTCCGACTCCCCCACTCCGCGGCTCTGGAAGTAGGCCGTCGTGCGCTCGCCCCAGTCGCTGCCGAGGACGGCGATCTCGATCCCGACGAAGATCCCGAGGACGGCCAGCGGCAGCCCCCGGCCGAGGACCTCGCGCAGCGGCACCCGGCTGGCGAGACCGGCGAGTGCGCACAGCGCCCACACCCCGCCGAGCACGAGCACGCTGAAGACGTAGTAGTAGCCGCTGCTCGACGCGATGAGGGCGGGGAGGACGAGGACCGGCACGGCGCCGCGCAGCAGCCGCGCACGCGGTGTCGCCCCGCGCGCCCGCCAGGCGCGGAACGGGTCGGTCCGATCGCCGGCGGCGACGAGGACCAGGATGCCGAGGAGGGGGATCGCCCAGTACGCGGCGAGGAACGGGTGCCCGTAGCCGACCCGCAGGAAGTGGTAGGGGGCGAGGCTGAAGACGGCGGCCAGGAGCGCCGACGCCCAGACCGGGGAGCGCAGGCACCGGAAGAAGGCGTAGCCGGTCAGGGCGGTGGAAGCGAAGGTCAGCAGGGTGAAGACGTTGAGCAGCACGAAGCCGTCGCGGACGACGAGGCTCAGCGCTCCGGCCGTCACCGCGGCGGCGACGTCGAACTGCGCGGTGAAGAAGGCGTTGAAGCCGTCCGGGAATCCCAGGGCCCCGTTCTCGGTGAAGGGGAACGCCTGCGTCGCGCTGCGGAAGAGCAGGTAGTGCAGCGTCTGGTCGCCGCCGCCCACCTGCCAGCGCTGCGTCATCGCCGCCGGCGTCACGCCCAGCGCGACGACGGCGGCGAGCACGCTCGCACCGGCGGCGGCGAGCGCCGCGCCGAGCTCGACGAGCAGGCGCCGGCGCGTCGCGCCACTGCCGCCCCGCGCGTCGGTTGCGGGACGCGCCCGCCGCTCAGAGGCCACGCTCGGCCTCCGCCGTCTCGATGCCGCGCTGGACGATCGTGTTCAGGGTCGACTCGCCCGCGGTCCCGGCGTAGTCGTAGACGTCGAAGGTCGGGCAGGCGGTCACCGAGGCGGGCTCGCCGAGCGTGCCGAGCGCGAGGGCCGCCCAGTCCGGGTCCCGGTCGGCGAGCACGTAGCTGAACGTCTTCGACCGGTACTCCGCCGCGTTGTTCATCCAGAGCTGCGGTGTGAAGTCGAAGTTGACCTGCTGCACGTCGACGGACGGATCGGCGTAGAGCGCCAGCGGCCGGGTGGTCCAGAACGAGCCGACCCCGGCGAGGTCGCGACCGTCGAGCCACTGCTCGAGGCAGGCGCGCTCCGGGGTCGAGCCGGCCTGCGCGGCCGCGCTGCGGATCGGACCGGCCGCGAGAACGGCGCCCACCGCGGCGACGAGCACGGCGAGGGCGGCCGCTGCGGTGAGCACGGGCCGGGGCAGCCGCAGCCGGCGCAGCAGGCCCGCCCCCGGCAGACCGGGCGGGACCCAGTCCTGGAGGGCGGGCAGCACCATCAGGGCGGGGAAGACCGCCAGCGGCAGCAGGTAGCGGCTGACCAGGCTGCCGGTGACGATCTGGCCGAGCACGAGGGACGCCGAGGCGACCAGGACGAACACGGCGAGGACGACGCTCGAGTCGGCCACGGCCCAGGGCGTCTCCGGCCGGACCTGGGTCGCCACCGCGACGACGAGCGTGAGCACGGCCGCGAGCAGGAGCAGGGCGACGACGAGGATCTCGACCTTCCCGAGCCGGGTGGAGCCGACGTCGCGCACCTGCAGGAGGAAGCCGTCGACCGCGGAGCCCGCCCGCTCGAGGTGGAGGTAGGTGGCCGCGTCGACGGCGACGAAGCGCGCGAAGGCCCCTCGGGCGGCGTAGCCGATGCCCGCGCCGGCGACGAGCACGGCGGAGATCAGCAGCGCTGGGCGCCAGGCCATCCGCCGGAGCACCAGGACGGCCAGCAGGGAGACGACGGCCGGCGCCGTGAACTGCAGGGCGAACAGCGGATTGGCGAGGGTGGTCGCCGCCGAGACGACCGCGGCCCCGATCAGAGCGAGTGCGGTGCGCCGCGCGGTCGGCGGGCGGGCGGGGTCGAAGCCGCCGCTCGCCTCGGCCATCAGGGCGAGCGTCAGGACCGCGGAGAGAGCGACTCCCGAGTAGTAGGTCGTCAGGAGGATGCCGCTCGCGAACGCTCCCGCGTTGATCAGTCCGCGGCCCTCGGTCGCCGCGAGCAGGAGCACCACGGCGGTCGCCGCGACCGCCGCGCCGATCCGCCAGGCGCGGGGTCGCCCGGCCAGGACGCGCCCCGCCAGCCAGCGCACCGCGAGGTGCAGGACCGCCACGTTGACGAAGGCGTTCGCGATGAGCGCGCCGACCGCCGACCCGCCGGCCAGAGCGAGGCTCACCAGGTAGAGCGGGAGCTCCGGGAACAGGAGGAGCTGGCTCGTCATCACCCACTCGAACGGCTCGCCCTCGGCGACCGACCGCACCAGGAGCGGGAGGGCGAGCGAGTCGCCGTCCGACAGCAGGTACTGCCACCACGGCGTCGCCGACAGCCGGCCGAGCACGAGCGCCGTCCCGGCGAGGACGAGCAGCAGGCCGGCGGCCTCGAGGAGGACGGCCCGGCGGCGGGAGGGAGCGGAGACGACCGCCGTCATCGAGACCCGTCCCGCCCGAGGCGGATCCGGAGCACGAGGAGGAGGCTCCGCAGCAGGGTGTTGCCGGGGATCTTCGAGGTCCCCTCCGTGCGGTCGAGGAAGACGATGGGGATCTCGCGCACCCGCCGGGCGGCGGTGAGCGCTCGGTGCTTCAGTGCGATCTGGAACCCGTAGCCGGTGGCGTCGACGGTCTCGAAGTGGATCCGCTCGAGCAGCTCGCGGCTGAACAGGTTGAAGCCGCCGGTCCAGTCGGTCAGGCGGGAGCCGAGGATCGCCCGGGCGTAGATGTTGCCGCCCCGGCTGAGGATCTTCCGGTCGAGCGTCCAGTCCGGGGTGCCGCCGCCGGGGATGTAGCGCGACGCGACGACGAGGTCGGCGCCCGCGCGCACCTCGCGGAGGAAGTCGGCGAGGTACTTCGGGTCGTGCGACAGGTCGGCGTCCATCTGCAGGACGCAGTCCGGAGCGTCCTCGGCCTCGAGGATCCGCTCGAACGCCCAGAGGTAGGCCGCGCCGAGACCCTCCTTGGTCGCGCGCTCCAGCACCTGCACCGAGTACGACGGGGTCTCGAGCTCGGCCGCCAGGGCGCGCGCCTTCTCGGCCGTCCCGTCCGGCGACGAATCGTCCACGACGACCGAGCGGACGACGACGTCGGACTCGCGGGCCACGGCGGCGGCGACCCGGCGCAGCAGCTCGGCGATGTTGTCCGCTTCGTTGTACGTGGGGGTGACGATGGTGAGCGAGAGCATGCGGTTCCGATTCGGGCGGGGACGTGGACGGTCCGCCGGGGCGGAGGCGGTGGAACAGTATCAGCGTGCACCATGTCGTCCTGTGTGAGAGGAAGCAGGACGTCGCGTCGCCGTTCTCAGGTTCAGTTCCCCCGATGGAGGGTTCCAGTACAGATCGGCCGCGTACTCTCGCCCTCATCGCTCCCGCCCGGGTCGCGAGGACCCCGAGGAGCACCGTGTCGCGTCAGTCGAGTCCGTCTGCGGGGAGAGCGGCGCGCCTGCTGGAGTCGCAGAAGGTGCGCTTCCTCGTCGCCGGCTCGCTCAACACGGCGCTCGACTTCCTCATCCTCAACGCGCTCGCCCTGCTGGTCGGCCTGCCGACCCTGGTCGCGAACGTCGCCTCGGTGACCGTCGGCATCTCGATCTCCTACTTCCTCAACCACTTCTTCGTCTTCCGGCACCCCGACCGGCCGACCGTGCGCACCTTCGCGCAGTTCTTCCTGGTCACCGGCTTCAGCTCGCTCGTGCTCCAGTCGCTGATCATCTACGGCTTCGAGGTCTTCTTCGACACCCGGTTCGGCACCTCGCTCCTCTTCCTGCCCAGCGCGGGTGAGAAGGCCTTCCTCGCGATCAACGTCGCGAAAGCGTTCGCGGTGATGGTCGGCCTGGTCTGGAACTTCTGCCTCTACAAGTTCGTCGTGTTCCGGGCGCCCTCCACGGCGATCGCCCCCGAGCTGGGCGAGGTCGTCGACGAGGTGGAGTCCGCCGCGCGCTGAGCGCCGGAGGCACCGCTCGGGGCCCGTGCTAGCCTCGTCGAGTTCTTCCGACGGTGCCCCCGCCCGTCGACGCCGCTCCCCCGGAGGCTCTCATCGCCCGCTCGACGTTGCCCATCGCGGTCGTCGTCGTCACCCACTTCTCGGGTGAGGTCCTCCGCGCCTGCCTCGAGTCGATCCCGGAGGCGACCGAGCACGACGTCCGCGTCGTCGTCGTCGACAACGCGACCACCGACGACTCCGTCCGCCGCGTCGTCGAGCGCCGCCCCGAGGTGCTCTTCCACGAGACCGGTGAGAACCTCGGCTACGGCAGAGCGATCAACTACGCCGTCGACCGCCTCGGCCCCGAGATCGAGTGGATCCTGGTGACGAACCCGGACACGGTCTTCCTGCCCGGCTCGATCGATGCGCTCTACGCGGCGGCGACCGCCGATCCCGGGATCGGCTCGATCGGCCCGCGCATCCTCGACTCGGACGGCACGGTCTACCCCTCGGCGCGCGCGCTGCCCTCGCTCGGGACGGGGGTCGGCCACGCGCTGCTCGCGCACGTCTGGCCGGGCAACCCCTGGTCCCGCCGGTACCGCCGCTCCCGCGCGGTCGAGACGATGCAGCACGGCAGCATGACGGCCGGCTGGCTGTCGGGCGCCTGCGTGATGGTGCGGCGCACCGCGTTCGAGCAGATCGGCGGCTTCGACGAGCGCTACTTCATGTACTTCGAGGACGTGCAGCTCGGCGACTCGCTCGGGCAGCGCGGCTGGTCGAACGTCTACCTCGCCGACGCGGTCGTGTCGCATCTCGGCGGGCACTCGACGCGGCTGGCCTCGGCGCGGATGCTCGCGGTGCACCACCGCAGCGCCTACCTCTACCTCGCGCAGAAGTACGACGCCTGGTACCAGGCGCCCGTCCGCCTGGCGGTCCGCCTCGGCCTCGGCGTGCGTGTCGCGCTGATGCGCCTGCGACCCAGCCGCTGACGCCGGGGTGCCCCCTCTGCTGACGATGGTGGATCTCGATACGCCCGCTCCGCGGGCTACTCGATCAGCATGAGAGCCATGCCGGTCGAGTAGCCGCGACGCGGCGCATCGAGACCGCGCCGACAGCACCTGCTGGTCGAGCAGCCGCGCAGCGGCGACTCGAGACCCGCCGCGTCAGCGACCGAGCTCGAGCAGCCGCTGCAGGTAGGCGCCGTAGCCGCTCTTCACCAGCGGCGCGGCGAGCTCGGCCAGTGCCGCGTCGTCGATCCAGCCGTGGCGCCAGGCGATCTCCTCGATGCAGCCGATCTTGAAGCCCTGGCGCTGCTCGATCACCCGGACGAACTCCGTCGCCTCGATCATCGAGTCGAAGGTCCCGGTGTCGAGCCAGGCCGTGCCGCGGTCCAGGACCTGCACGTTCAGCATGCCGGCCTCGAGGTAGCGCTCGTTGACCGTCGAGATCTCGAGCTCGCCGCGGGCGGAGGGCTCGATCGTCTTCGCGATGCCGACGACCGAGTTGTCGTAGAAGTACAGTCCGGGCACGGCGTAGTTGCTCTTCGGCTTCGCGGGCTTCTCCTCGATGGAGAGCGCGTGGAACGCGTCGTCGAACTCCACGACGCCGTACGCCCGCGGATCCGCCACCTGGTAGGCGAAGATCACCGCGCCCTCGATCTCGGTGTTGGCCGCGAGCGCCGTGCCGAGCGCCGTGCCGTGGAAGATGTTGTCGCCGAGCACCAGCGCGACGGAGTCGTCGCCGATGAACTCCTCGCCGATCAGGAAGGCCTGCGCGAGCCCGTCGGGCGACTCCTGCACCGCGTAGGAGAGGGTCATGCCCAGGCTCGAGCCGTCGCCGAGCAGCGCGCGGAACTGGTCGTTGTACTCGGGGGTCGTGATGATCAGGACCTCGTCGATCCCGGCCATCATCAGCGTCGACAGCGGGTAGTAGACCATCGGCTTGTCGTAGATCGGCATCAGCTGCTTCGAGATGCCCTTGGTGATCGGCCAGAGCCGCGAGCCGGAGCCTCCGGCGAGGATGATGCCCTTCACGAGTGCGCTCCGTCCAGCTGGGCGTAGAGCGCCTTCGCCTCGGCCCAGGTCGGCAGGATCCCCTGCGCCTCCGCCTCGGCCAGAGTCGGCGCGTCGGTGTCCTTCGGCGAGAGCAGCGGCTCGCCCGCCTCGGCCGGGAAGCGCAGGCCGATCCGCTCGTCGAGCGGGTCGATGCCCTTCTCGCGGACCGGGTCGTAGGTCGAGGAGACCAGGTAGGAGACGACCGCCCCCTCCGTCAGCGCGACGAAGGCGTGGGCGAGGCCCTCCCCGAGGTACACCGAGCGGCGGTCGACATCGTCGAGCAGGACCGAGTCCCACTGCCCGAAGGTCGGCGAGCCGACGCGGACGTCGATGATGTAGTCGAGCACCGCGCCGGAGAAGCAGGAGACGTACTTGGCCTGCGACGGCGGGATCTGCGCGAAGTGGATGCCGCGGACCGTGCCGCGCTTGGAGACCGAGGTGTTGCCCTGCTGCAGCGACAGCGGGTGCCCGACCTTCTCGGCGAGACGGTCGAAGCGGTAGAACTCGTAGAACACCCCCCGGTCGTCGGGGAACTGCCGCGGTGTGACCTCGTAGGCGTCGGGGATCTCGAGCTCTCTGATCTGCACGGTCACGAGTGTACTGAGCGCTCGGCGACCCGCCGACGCCGCGGTGGACCGTCGCCGCCGGTGCGCCGGGGTCCGCGCGTCGGAGGCCTCCGGCATGATGAGACGGTGACCTTCCTCCTCACGGGCGCCTCCGGCATGCTCGGCACCGACCTCCGCTCCTCCCTCGGCGATCGCGCCGTCACGGCGCTCGGCCGCGCCGACCTCGACGTGACCGACCTCGACACCGTCCGCGCCGCCGTCGCGGGCCACGACGCGGTGCTCAACTGCGCGGCGTACACCCGGGTCGACGACGCGGAGAGCGACGAGGAGGAGGCCCGCCGCGTGAACGCCCTCGGCGCGCAGAACCTCGCGATCGCCACCGCCGAGATCGGCGCCGCGATCGTCCAGGTCTCGACGGACTACGTCTTCGACGGCTCGGCGACCAGCCCCTACGCCGAGTCGCACCCCCGCGGCCCGATCTCCGCCTACGGCCGCACGAAGGCCGAGGGTGAGGAGCTCGTGCTCGCCGCGAACCCCGAACGGGGCTACGTCGTCCGGACGGCCTGGCTCTACGGCGCGCACGGCGGCAACTTCGCCAAGACGATGGTCCGCCTCGCCGGCGCGCACCCCACGCTCACCGTCGTCGACGACCAGCGCGGGCAGCCCACCTGGACGGGTGACCTCGCCGACCGCCTGATCGCGCTCGTCGACGCCGCCGCGCCGGCCGGGATCTATCACGGCACCAACGCCGGCGAGACGACCTGGTTCGGCTTCGCCCGCGCCGTGTTCGAGAAGGCCGGGCTCGACCCGGAGCGGATCCGCCCGACCGACAGCGGCAGCTTCGTCCGCCCGGCCCCGCGGCCCGCCTACTCCGTCCTCGGCCACGACGCCTGGGCCGCCGCCGGCCTCGCGCCGATGCGGTCCTGGCAGGACGCGCTGGCCGCCGCTCCGCTCGAGGCGGTCACGCCGTGACGACCACGCTCCGGGTGGTCGTCGACCAGATGCTCGCCCGCGTCCCCGGGGGCATCGGCCGCTACACGGAGGAGCTCACCCGCGAGCTGATCCGCACCGCCCCGCGCGACTGCGAGGTCGAGGCCGTCTTCTCCGCGCATCCGCCGGAGAAGGAGGAGGATCTGCGGCTGCGCCTGCCCGGCCTCGCGCGTCTGCACCGCCTGCACCTGGGCCGCCGCGAGCTCTCCCGCGCCTGGCAGTACGGCATCGGCATCCCCTCGGGGGGCGGCATGATGCACGCCCCGAGCCTGTTCGCCCCGCTGCGCAGTCACGAGGGTCGCGAGGGCGAGCAGATCGCCGTCACGATCCACGACACGGTGCCGTGGACGCACCCCGAGACGCTCACCCCGCACGGCGCCAAGTGGCACCGCGCGATGGCGAAGAGGGCGCAGAAGTTCGCCGATGCGGTCGTCGTCCCGACGCACGCGGTCGCGCAGCAGCTGTCGCAGGTCCTCGACTTCGGCGACCGGATCCGCGTGATCGGCGGTGCGGTCGGCTCAGGGCTCGTTCTCCCCGACGACGCCGACGAGCGCGCGGCGGCCCTCGGGCTGCCGGCCGAGTACGTCCTCAGCGTCGGCACGCTCGAGCCGCGCAAGGGCCTGGTCTCGCTGATCGCGGCGTTCGCCGAGGCGTCGGCGCCGGAGCTCCCGCTCCTGATCGTCGGGCCGACCGGCTGGGGCGAGCTCGACATCGCCTCCGTCGCGGACGAGCAGGGCCTCGGCGAGGACCGGGTGCGCGCGCTCGGCGTCCTCAGCGACACCGATCTCGCGCTCGTGCTCAGCCGGGCCACCCTCTTCGTCTACCCGAGCATCGCCGAGGGCTTCGGTCTGCCGGTGCTCGAGGCGATGCACTTCGGCGTGCCGGTCGTGCACTCGGACGACCAGGCACTGCTCGAGGTCGCGGCCGACGCCGGTGTCGCCGTCGAGCGCGGCGATGCGAAGCACTACCCGGAGCGGCTCGCCCTCGCGATGAGCAGCGTGCTCTCCGACACCGGACTGCGCGAGCGCCTCTCGGTCGCCGGCCGCGACCGCTCCCGCGCCTTCAGCTGGCGCGACTCCGCCGAGCGCGTCTGGGCCCTGCACGCCGACCTCTGAGACGCGCTGATCCGCAGACCCGTCGCCTGACGGCGGTGGATCTCGATAAACCCCGCTCCGCGGGCTACTCGATCAGCATGAAAGCGATCGGCGACCTCGGTCGGTCGAGCAGCCCCGAAGGGGCGTCTCGAGACCGCGCCCGCCACCAGGGCGGCTTTCGGCGCTACTGCGCCGGGTCGTCCGGGAAGAGGCCCTGGTGCACGAGGGAGCGGACCACGTCGTAGTCCGGATCGCGGTCGACCTCGACGACGGGCGGGATCAGCTCGACGACACCGATCGGCTGGGCCTTCGTCTTGAGCCCGAGCTGGACGAAGTAGCCGAGCATCCCCTGCGGGACGTCGGTCTTGATCACCTGGGAGCCGGCGGCGGCCACGTCCTGGAACTTCGAGAGCACGTTGGCCGGCTCGAACTGCTCGAGCAGCGCGGTCTGCACCTGGCGCTGCCGCGCCATCCGGTCGTAGTCGCTCGTCGTGTAGCGCGAGCGGGCGTACGCGAGCGCCTGCTCGCCGTTGAAGTGCCAGGGGCCGGGGTCGATCCACTGGTTGACGCCCTGCATCACGCCGTCGGAGTCGGGGAGCCCGCCGAGCGGCAGGGGCTCGGTGCCCTGGTAGTCGATGTCGATGCCGCCGAGCGAGTCGATCAGCTGGGCGAAGCCCTCCATGTCGATCAGCGCGTAGTACTGGATCGGGATGCCGAGCATGCCCTCGACCGCGTCGCGGGTCGCCTCGATGCCGGGCTCGCTGCCCTCCGCGACCGCGTCCGGGTAGAGCTCGGGGTGCTTCAGCTCGACCTCGGTGTAGATCGAGTTGAGCTTGCACTTGTCGACGTCGCAGTTGTCGAGGTTGTAGCCGTCCGGGTACAGCTCGTGCATCGGGCTGTCCTCGGGGAACGGGATGTTGATGAACTCGCGGGAGACGCCGATCGTGGTCGCGGCGCCGGTCGACGCGTCGATGCTGACGACCGAGATGCTGTCCGGGCGCAGGCCGTCGCGGTCCTCACCGGCGTCGCCGCCCAGCAGCATGATGTTGTAGCGGCCGTCGATCGGCGCCTCCATCGCCCCGCCGCCGAAGATCGAGGACAGCGTGCCGCGGGTGATCCCGATCAGGTAGGTGCCGTAGGCGGTCGAGCCGACCGAGACGGCCATCAGCGCGATCGTCGCGAAGGCGAGCACGGCCCGCATCCTCGGCCGCGCCCGCACCAGCCGGATGAGCCGGAGGGTGTCCAGGGTGAGCACGAGCCAGACCACGCCGTAGACGACCAGGGCCGCCTGCAGAGCGAGCATCGACAGGTCGAAGGTCGCGAGCGTGTACAGGCCGGTCGGGAAGACGAAGTAGAGGAGGACGGCGACCAGCAGCGCCGTCCAGAGCGCCAGGGTGAAGCCGAGGCCGAGCCGGCCGAGGCGGCGGTTGCCCGCGAGCACCTGCGCGGAGCCGGGGACGAGCAGGTTGCCGATCAGCAGCCACCAGGCGCGCCGGGTCATGAAGGAGCTCGAGCGGACGTCCGGGTGCCGCAGCGGAAGTGTCATCGCCGTCACAGGCCGGCCACCAGAGCGTCGTTCTTGGCGGCGACCTGCGCCTCCAGGTCCGCCGCGAAGGCGTCGAGGCGCTCGGACAGCGCGTCGTCGCCGATCGCGAGCATCTTCACCGCGAGCAGTCCCGCGTTGCGGGCGCCGCCGATCGACACGGTGGCGACGGGGACGCCGGCCGGCATCTGCACGATCGAGAGCAGCGAGTCGAGGCCGTCGAGCCGCGCGAGCGGCACGGGGACGCCGACGACGGGCAGGGAGGTGACCGCGGCCAGCATCCCGGGCAGGTGGGCGGCTCCGCCGGCACCCGCGATCACGACGCGCAGGCCGCGCGAGCGCGCTCCGCGGCCGTAGTCGATCATCGCCTGCGGGGTGCGGTGGGCCGAGACCACGCGGACCTCGTGCGCCACGCCGAACTCCGAGAGGGTCGTCGAGGCGGCCTGCATGACCGACCAGTCGGAGTCCGACCCCATCACGACGCCGACGAGCGGGGAGGGACCGTTGACGAGCGCGTCGGCGCTCACGGGGCGGTACCGGCGGGGAGGGCGGAGGGCGTGGGGCGGGTCACGGCCACCATGGTACGTCTCAGTCCGTGAGAACGGCCGCCGCGGCACGCGCCTCGTAGACGACGAGCTCGAGCTCGTCACCGGTGGCGTTCACGTGCCCGACCTTGCGTCCCGGACGCGGCTCCTTGCCGTAGTTGTGCACCTTCACCGCCGGGTGCGCGGCGAGCACGAGCGGGTAGCGGTCGGTCAGCGACTCCCCCACCGGGCCGCCGAGGACGTTCACCATCACGGTCCACGGATCGCGGCAGCCGGTCGCGCCGAGCGGCAGGTCGAGCACCGCGCGCAGGTGCTGCTCGAACTGCGAGGTGGTGGAGCCGTCCATCGTCCAGTGCCCGCTGTTGTGCGGGCGCATCGCCAGCTCGTTGACGAGCAGGCGGTCGTCCGTCGTCTCGAAGAGCTCGACCGCCAGGACGCCGGTGACGCCGAGGCTCTCGGCGATCGTCTCGGCGATGTCGGCGGCGGCGGCCGCGAGGCGGCCGGCCGAGGCGGGCGCGGGAGCGAGGACCTCGGCGCAGACGCCGTCGCGCTGGATCGACTCCACCACCGGCCAGAGGACGCTCTCCCCCGAGGGGCGCCGGGCGACGAGCTGCGCGAGCTCGCGGCGGAAGCCGACCAGCTCCTCGACGAGCAGCGCGCCGCCGCGGCCGTCCTCGGCGAGCGCCGCGAACCAGTCGTCGGCCTCGTGCGCGCCGTGGACGACGCGGACGCCCTTGCCGTCGTAGCCGCCGCGCGCGGTCTTCACGACACCGCGTCCGCCGTGCTCGTCGAGGAACGCGGCCAGCTCGTCGGCGGAGGAGACCGCCGCCCAGTCGGGCACGGGGACGCCGAGCTCGGTGAGGCGCTGCCGCATCATCAGCTTGTCCTGGGCGTAGAGGAGGGCGTCCGGGCCGGGGTGCACGGCCACGCCCTCGGCGACGAGCCGGCGCAGGATCGCCTGCGGCACGTGCTCGTGGTCGAAGGTGACGACGTCGACGGTGCGGGCGAATCCGAGCACCGTCTCCTCGTCGCGGTAGTCGCCGACGCGGGTCGCGGCGAGGCCCGCCGGGGCGCCCTCGGTCTCGGCGAGGACGGCGATCTCGAGGCCGAGCTCGACCGCCGCGGGGATCATCATCCGGGCGAGCTGGCCGCCTCCGATCACACCGACGCGCATGACGATCCTCCTGGTTCCGCCCGCGGGCGCGGGGCGGCTCCATGGTAGCGAGGGGCGCGGACACGGCGAGGGCCCCGTCGCGCGGTCGGCGGTCAGAGCGGTTCGGGCGCGGGCCAGTCGGGCAGCGGCAGCGGGACCGCCGCGATCGCGTCCCGCAGCAGCTCGGCGACGAGCTCCGGGTCCTCCACGTCGCGCAGCACGAACGCCTCGGCGCCGTCGCGGGTGATCCGCACGTCCCCGCAGCGAGCGACACGCTGACTCAGGGTCCGCGAGACGCCGACCGCCATCCGCGGGTCGAAGTCGAGGTCGGCGCGGCGCACCGACAGGACGCCGCGGCGGGCGTGCAGCCCTCGCTGCGTGATCCGGTAGCGGATGCTCGCCCAGCCGGCGACGCCGGGCACGCAGAGCAGCAGCACGAGCACGGCCGTGCCGAGGGCGATGATCCAGCGCTGCAGCTCCAGCTCGAACTGCGCGGCGAAGTAGAAGCCCGCCCAGGTGAGCAGGAGGAAGCCGGCGACCGGCGCGACGGCGCGGCGGGCGCGCGGCGTGAGCCGAGCGAGCTCCCGGTCCCCCTCCGCGAGCCGGTCCCGGCCGCCGGCGCTCACTGGCGCAGGTGGGTGACGTCGCCCGCGGAGAACGAGCGCCGGGCGCCGTGCTGCTCGAGCACGAGCGAGCCGTCGTCGTCGAGCGCGACCGCGGTGCCCTCCTCGACGGAGCCGTCCGGCAGCTCCACCCGGACGGAGCGGCCCAGGGTGCCGAGGTGCGCGCGCACGACGGCGGCCGACCCCGCGGAGTCGGCGTCGCCGAGCGCGAGGAGCGGCGCGAGCAGCGCCGAGAACTCGGTGAGGAAGGCGGCGAGCACGGCGTCGGCGCCGGTCGTCGCCGCGCCGGCCAGGGCGAGGGAGGTCGCCGTCGGCACGGGCAGCTCCTCCTCGCTCAGCAGCAGGTTGATCCCGGTGCCGACGATCACGCGGCCGTCGGCGAGGCGCTCGGCGAGGACACCCGCGGTCTTCCGCCCGTCGATCAGCACGTCGTTGGGCCACTTGACCTCGACCGCGGTGCCGACCAGCGGGGCGAGCGCCCGCGCGAGGGCAGCGCCGGCCAGCAGCGGCAGCCAGCCGACCGCCGCGGCGGGGAGGGCCGCCGCGTCCACCAGCGTCGAGGCCGCCAGCGTCCGCCCGGCGGGCGCCTGCCAGACCCGCCCCAGGCGTCCGCGGCCCGCGCGCTGGTCGTCGGTCGCCACGACGGAGAGGTGCGGCCAGGCTGCGGGCTCGGCCGTCGCGCGCTCGCGCAGCTCGTCGTTGGTCGAGCCCGCGCTCTCGAGCCAGAGGACCTGCGGCGAGACGGAGAGGGAGAGCGGGAGCTGCATGCGGCCACGCTACCGGCGGGCCCCGCGAGAAGCCCCGGAGCCGGTCGCCGGCGCCGCGGCTTGTGCAGACCCTCCCATCGGACCCGCCGCTCCCTGTGCGGGTGCGACAACGGAGGGGTCCATCCGCGCCGATAAGGTGGGCGAGTGACCGCGAACATCGAACGTCCCGCGCCCGATCTCTTCACGACCGCGGGGAAGATCGCGGACCTGAAGGCCCGCTACCACGAGGCGGTCACCGCCAGCGGTGAGGCCGCGATCGAGAAGCAGCACGCCAAGGGCAAGATGACCGCCCGCGAGCGGATCGACACCCTCCTCGACCCCGGCTCGTTCGTCGAGCTCGACGAGTTCGTCCGCCACCGCACCCACGCGTTCGGCATGGAGAAGAAGCGTCCCTACGGCGACGCCGTCGTGACCGGCACCGGCACCATCCACGGCCGCCAGGTCGCCGTCTACTCGCAGGACTTCACGATCTTCGGCGGCTCGCTCGGCGAGGTCGCCGGCGAGAAGATCATCAAGGTGATGGACCTGGCGCTGAAGACCGGCGTCCCGATCATCGGCATCCTCGACTCCGGCGGAGCGCGGATCCAGGAGGGCGTCGTCGCCCTGGGCAAGTACGGCGAGATCTTCCGCCGCAACACCGCGGCCAGCGGCGTGATCCCGCAGATCTCGATCATCTGCGGCCCCGCGGCCGGCGGCGCGGTCTACTCCCCCGCCCTCACCGACTTCGTGATCATGGTCGACAAGACCAGCCAGATGTTCGTCACCGGGCCCGACGTGATCAAGACCGTCACCGGCGAGGACGTCGGCATGGAGGAGCTCGGCGGCGCGCTCACCCACAACAAGATCTCGGGCGTCTCGCACTACCTCGCGAGCGACGAGAACGACGCGCTCGACTACGCGCGCACCCTGCTCTCCTTCCTCCCCGACAACAACCTCTCGCCCGCGCCGGTGTTCGACAACGAGGTCGACCTCGAGACGACGGACTCCGACCGCTTCCTCGACACCGTCATCCCCGACAGCCCGAACCAGCCGTACGACATGCGCGCCGTGATCGAGCACATCGTCGACGAGGGCGACTTCCTCGAGGTGCAGCCGCTCTTCGCGCCGAACATCGTGATCGGCTTCGGCCGGGTCGAGGGCCGGTCGGTCGGCATCATCGCCAATCAGCCCAGCGCGATGGCGGGCACCCTGAACATCGAGGCCGGCGAGAAGGCCTCGCGCTTCGTCCGGTTCTGCGACGCGTTCTCGCTGCCGATCCTCACGCTCGTCGACGTCCCCGGCTACTTGCCCGGCACCGACCAGGAGTGGACCGGCGTCATCCGCCGCGGCGCGAAGCTGCTCTACGCCTACGCGGAGGCGACCGTGCCGCTGGTCACCGTCATCCTGCGCAAGGCCTACGGCGGCGCGTACATCGTGATGGGCTCCAAGCAGCTCGGCGCCGACATCAACCTCGCCTGGCCGACGGCCGAGATCGCGGTGATGGGCGGCCAGGGCGCCGTCAACATCCTCTACCGCAACGAGATCCGCAAGGCCGAGGAGGCCGGCGAGGACGTCGCCGCCGTCCGCACCCGGCTGGCGAACGAGTACACCTACAACGTCGCGAGCCCGTTCCTGGCCGCCGAGCGCGGCGAGCTGGACGGGGTCATCGAGCCGTCGGCGACCCGGGTGTCGGTGATCAAGGCCCTGCGGGCGCTGCGGACCAAGCGCGCGAACCTGCCGGCCAAGAAACACGGCAACATCCCGCTCTGAGCCGCGGTCAGCCGGACGTCGTCGCCTTCTCGGGCGCCGGCGCCGGTGCGGTCGGCTTCTCCGCCACCGTCTTGTCGGCGCCGGGCTTCTCCGCGCCCGGCTTCTCCGCGACCGGCTTCTCCGCGCCCGGCTTCTCCGCGGGCGGTGCCTTCTCCTCCGGGCGCGCTCCCAGCGCCCGGGCGAAGGCGAGCGCCTCGCGCGGGGAGACGTCCGGCAGGTAGGCGCGCCCGATCGCGGCTCCGATCCGCGGAAGCTGCAGCGCGTCGGGGTAGGCCATCCACAGTCCCTCGTAGCGCGGGTGGAACTTGGCCTTGAAGCGGAACAGCGAGGTGAAGCCGTAGGCCGGCTCCAGGGTCCGCGCCAGGAACTCGAGCAGACCCGAGAGCGCGGTCGGCTCCGGCGGCTGCTCCCCCTCCGGCACGGGCGCCGTCGCGAGCGGTGCGCCGGAGAGCGAGACGAACTCCGCGCCCTGCTCCTGCGCGCGGAGGGCGGCGGACGCGATCAGGAACTCCATGATCCCGGGCATCGCCTCGTCCGAGCGGCGCATGAAGTCGAGCGTCCAGCCGACGATCCGGCCGTCGCGGTGCACGGGCAGCCAGCTGGTGATCCCCTGCAGCACCCCGTCCGGGCCGACGGCGAGGAGCAGCGCGACGTCCGGGTCGCGCGCCTCGTCGATCCCGCCGAGAGTGAAGCCCATCTCCGGCAGCGCCTTCTCGGACACCCACTTCTCGGACAGGTCGACGATCTGGCTGGCCATCCCCAGCGACAGCTCCGGCCAGCTCGTCCAGACCGGCTCGATGCCGAGCTTGATCGCGCGGGTCAGCGGATAGCGCACCTTCTGCCAGCGCTTGCCGGTCAGCTCGAAGCCGCCGAGCTCGATGATCGTCTCCTCGCCCACCGAGATCCGCGACCAGCCGAGGTCGTCGAAGACCGGCAGCAGCTCGTCGTGGACGCTGTAGAACACCGGCGTCCAGCTGCGCTCGTCGCAGAACGCGACGAAGCCGGCGACCACCTCCGCGCGCCGCTCGGGCGCGCAGGCCGGGTCGGACAGAGTGATCGCGACACCGCCCACGACGCGGTAGGCGACGCCGCCCTCGCCGTCGGGGGCGATCCAGTGCTCGTTGCCCTGCCAGGTGCCCTGGTGGCCGAGGCTGCCGGCGCCGTGGCGGACGAGCAGGCGGCGGTAGACGGCCTCGTCGCCGCGCACGCCCTGCACGTCGGTCGCCCGCAGGAGAGCGATCACCGCGACCACGACGAGCGCCCAGAAGACCGGCCCGACCCACTCGAAGCCGATCCGGGCGAGCGGCTCGCGCGGCACCGCCAGCAGGCCGTGCCCGCCGAGGAAGCTCGACGGCACGAAGCGCAGCAGCCCGTCGAGAAGCAGCCGGCCGATCCCGAGCACCGGCTCGAAGCTGGTCCTGGTGGAAGCGGAGAGCGCGAGGTAGCCGCCGAGCGAGACGACGAAGCCGATGCCGACGACCACCGACCAGCGGCGCGCCGACTCCCGCGGGGCCCGGATGCGGAAGTGCCTGCTGCCGAACGCCAGGAGGACGATCACGGCGACCGGGACGATCACGGTGGTGGCCACCCAGAGCAGGTACTCGGCGTAGTACTGGAAGTCGGGGTGCCGCGCCGCGCGCTGCAGCAGCACGATGTCGAGGATCGCGATGGCCGCGTTGACGCCGATCGCCAGCAGCAGACCGAGCCGGCGCCCGGAGCGCATCCCGTACGCCGCGACGAGCAGCAGGATCATCGGGACGAACGTGAGCAGGATCGGCCCGGGCGAGATCAGGTTCAGCCGCACGTGGTGCGCGCAGTGCCGGACCGTGGCGCCGCAGGGGTCCTCGAGATCGGCGGCACCGGTGAACGCGCTCTGCAGCAGCCGGCCGAGGAACGAGAACGGCCCGTAGCCCGAGTCCGAGAGCACGGCGACGAGCGGACCGAGGGCCGTGACCGCGACCACCGCGGCGAGCAGGGCGCGCGACTCGCGGTGCGAGCTCGGCGCGGGGCGCTGCGGGCGCAGTCCGCTCACCCCGTGCGCCAGCACGGCCCCGATCACCAGGCCGGCGGCACCGGCGAGGAGGCGGTACACGTCGGCGGAGTCGCCGGCGTAGAGCACGAACATCAGGACCACCGCGAAGACGGTGACGCGCAGGCGACGGCGCCAGAGGCCGCCCATGAACGCCGTCGCGGCCAGCAGCGCGCCGACGCCGCCGATCAGCGGGTCGAAGGTGTGGTCGCCGACCGTGTCCCCGGCCCACCACTCGCCCACCGAAGCGCCGACGCTCTGCAGGGCCGCTCCGACCCCCGTGCCGAGCGCCCCGGTGAGCAGGAAGGCGAGGACCAGCCGGCGCGCCCCGAGACGGCGCTCCGCCGCGATCAGCAGCGGCAGGAGCAGGAGGACGACGAGGAGCAGCGCGGGCGGACCCGACACGATCAGCAGGCCCGTCACTGCGGCCCAGGGCCGGCCGCCGAGGATCGTGCCGGCGCCCGCCGCCCACCAGGCGCCGGTCTCGTCGCTCGCGGGGGCGAGGAGGGTGCCGGCCGCCGCGCTGGCGAGCAGGACCACCGCCGTCGTCGCGAAGGCAGCGGGCGAGGACCGGAGGACAGCGGCGACGCGACGGGCGGAGGCGCGGCCGCGCTTCAGGGACCACGACGGCATGCGGTGACACTCCTGTTCGGACGGAAGTGGGCGTCGCTCCGGCGGCGTCCGGCGTCAGCATAGTCACCGGCCCGCACGCGGGACCGTGAACGGCATGCGGTACCGTCGCGGGATGAGCGCAGCCGACTCCGCCCCCACCGTCGTCATCACCAGTCCCGGCCTCGATGCGCGCGAGATCGCGGCCGTGACCGCGGTCGTGACCGCGCTCGCCGCGCAGTCGCACCCGGTCGCCGAGGTGCCGGTCGTCCCCAGCGGCGGCTGGAGCGACCGCGCCGCCGCGGTCCGGGCACCGCTGCAGCCGGCGCCCGGGGCCTGGCGCTCGTTCTCCGGCTGAGCCCTGCGGGAGGCCGCGAACGGCTCGAACCGGCGGGAACGACGCGGATCGCGGAATTTGTACCCCGATTAGTCCCCTAAAGTGCCGACTACCCGCCCCTCGCAGTCCTCGGCATAGTTATGCGTGTTAGGTGCTCACTCCACGGAGGGGGCATCGCCAATCACTCGCCGACCAGGGTAAGCAGGCGGGTGTTTTGGGGGCGAGTGAGGGTGACATTCGGGTTGTCACCCTCACTCGGGGTTTGACGGCGGGCTGGGCCCCCTCTTCGGAGGAGTGGACAGCCCGCCGCACTCTTTTAACGACTCCTGCGGTTCAACGTCTTCTGGGCCGCGCGGCGCACCGGAGATCCGCGGCGCGCCGAGCGGCGCGGACTCCCGCGCTCAGTCCTCGAGGACGCCCTGCTCGTCGCGCCGGATCTCCACCCAGGCGTCCACCTCGTCGCCCGCGTCGTCCGAGCCGAGAGCGCCGGCACTGCCGTCGCCCGCGGTCCGCAGGCCGACGACCGTCACCGCCGACGGCGAGTCCGCCGACGCCGTGCGCACGACGACGCGGTCGACCCCCTCGCCGATGCCGCCGAGCGCCCGGGCGAGTTCGCGCAGCACCCGCCGACTCTCCTCCTCCGTGGTCCGGTCCAGCCCGCCGTCGTCCAGCACCGACACCGTGACGCCCCGCCGTCGCGCGTCGAGCACCAGGCGGCGGACGTCGTCGTCCAGCAGCCGTCTCCCGCGGATCTCGTCCCGGACGGACGCCTCCAGCAGGGCGCACTCGCGGCGCTCCTCATCCGTGAGGCCCACCGGGCTGGTGGCGATGCGCAGCAGCATCTCCGAGGCGATGGTGCGGGTCTGCTCCAGCCGCACCTCCCGCTCGGAGAGGTGCGCCTCCTCCGCCGCGCGCCACGACGCCGCCGCCCGCTCGGCGGCCTCGAGCACGCGCGCCTCGGAGCCGGCGCGGCCGAGCTCGACGATCAGGAGCTGCGCGATGCCGACCCAGGCGATGCCGCCGACGACGCCGAGTGTCGCGAGGGCGACGGGACCCGCCCAGACCGTCGTGTGCACGATCAGGAACGCCATCCCGGTCCACGCCGCCAGGGGGCGCCGACGGGCGCAGACGATCGTCATCAGCGTGCCGACCGCCGCGATGTACCAGGTGGAGTAGCCGTTGGAGGCACCAGGGTCCAGCGACGGCGAGACGAGCAGCGGCAGCCCCACCGCCACTCCCGCCATCGCCCACGCGGTCACCGCGTTCATCCGCATGGTCGAGCTCGGCAGGAGGGCGATCACGGTGGCGGCGATGTAGACGGCGACGGCCGTCAGATCGGCGGGAGTCGCGGGTGTCAGCCGGTAGGAGAAGAAGGCGAGGACGACGTGGTAGAGCGAGAAGCCCCCGCCCAGCGCGTAGAGCAGCGGGCGCGGGTAGGCGATCACGATCGGCCCTTCGCGGCGGGCCAGAGGACGACGACCCGGGTGCCCTCGCCGGGGACGGTGTCGACGCGCGCCGAGCCCTGCACCTGGTGCACCCGGTCGAGGATCGAGAGCCGGATGCCGAGCCGCTCGCGCGGGACGTCGGCGAGGAGGAAGCCGCGGCCGTCGTCCTCGACGACGACCTCGACGGAGCACGCGGAGAGCTGCCCGCGCACGGAGCGGCGCACGGCGTCGCTCGGACCCGCGTGCTGGACGCTGTTGGTCAGGGCCTGCCAGACCGCGCCGAGGACGGCCTCCGCGACCGGCCGCGGCATCGTCGTCGCCCGCGGGTCGACGTCGACGTCCACGACGACTCCGAACTCCGCCACGAAGGTCGAGGCCGCGTGCGACAGCTGCCGCTCGAGCAGCTCCAGCGGCACCTCCCCCGCATCGAGGTCGGACTCCTCGTCCGGGAGCAGCACCGAGAGCGTCTTCCGCGCCATCGAGGAGACGAGGGCGCGCTCGGCGCCCGACTCCGCCGTCGCCGCGGCGAGCAGGGTCGCGAGCACGTTGTCGTGCACGAGGGCGTCCACTTCGACGCGCTCGACCTCGCCGGCGTGCTGGCGCATCGCGGCCTCGTACTGCTCCATCGCCGTCCGCTGCGCGCGGTCCACCCGGTCCGCCGACTGACGGAGCACGGTGATCAGCACCAGCATCACGAAGCCGACGATGCCGACATAGACGGCGTCGAGGGCGGCACGGGTCGGCGACGCTCCACCGCCCGAGGGGAGGACGCGCAGGACGCCGAACAGCAGCGTGGTGACGGAGGCGTAGACGATCGCCAGGCGCAGCGGCGCGACGATCGTGCAGAAGGCCGTGCCGATGGTCAGCAGGTACCAGATCCACGGCGTCTCCTGGGGGACGGCGTCGGGCCGGATCGTCAGCGGCCAGGTGAGCAGCGCGAGCAGGAGCGACGCGGCGACGACGGCGCCGCTGACCTGCGTCCCGCGGCGGGCGATCGCGGTGACCACCGAGGCGCCGAGCGCGCCGAAGACGAGGACCAGCACGGGCCAGGCGGCCTCGGGCCGCAGGACCGGGAGCTGACCGAGGATGGGCGGCACGGTCTGCAGCGCGAAGCCGAAGCCGAAGAACGAGACGACCGTGCTGATGATCCGGTCGATGCGCTCGCGGTTCGCCGGAGCGCGTGCGGGGACGACCTCAGCGCCCGGCATCGCCGTCGTCCGGATCGATGCCCGGCAGGATGCCGTCCTCGACGGCGCGGCGCAGCAGGTCGACCTTCGTGGGGGCCGGTCGCCCGATCTCGACGTACTTGTCGCGGATCCGGTCGAGGTACTCCTTGGCCGTCGACACCGAGATCTGCAGGCGATCGGCGACGAGCTTGAGCGGCAGGCCGGAGGCGTAGAGGTGCAGCACGTCGCGCTCGCGGCGCCCGAGCACCGCGCGGGCGAAGTCGTCGTCCGCGTCGATCGCCGACGCCCACTCGAGATTGTTCAGGACCTCGCCGCGCGCGACGGTGCGGATGGCAGCGACCACGGTGGACATCGGCGAGGACTTCGGGATCACTCCGGCGGCGCCCGCCGCGAGCGCCTCGCGGACGGCGACCACGCGGTCGGCGATGCTGTGCACCAGGACGGCCGAGCCGCGCACCTGACCCCACTTGACGTTCGCCGTGATGCTCGAGCCGTCGTTCAGGGAGAGGTCGAGGACGAGCACCTCGATCTCCGAGCCGTCGAGGACCTCCTCGAGGGCGCGCACCGTCTCGGCCGCGGCCACCACCTGCATCCCCGCGGCCTCGATGGCGGCGGCGACTCCCAAGCGGACGGACTCGTGGTCGTCCACGATGGCGACCCGCACCTTCGGCGCGGCGGCGGACTCAGCGGTCATCGGCGGTCTCCATCGGGCTCATGCTAGCGACGCGGCGCTCAGCCGTCTCGGCGCACGAGGCGGGCGACGGCCTCCACGTGCGAGGTGTGCGGGAAGAGGTCGAAGCCGTCGAGCCGCTCGAGCTCGTAGCCGCCGGCGGAGAGCGCGCCGACGTCGCGGGCGAGTGCCACGGGATCGCAGGCGACGTAGACCAGCTGCGCGGGCGCGAGTTCGATCAGGGCGTCGGTCACCGCGCGGCCGGCTCCTGCCCGGGGCGGATCGAGGACGACCGTCGCGGCCCGCCAGCGCCCGCGCTCCCGGGCGTCGGCCTGGGCCAATGCGTCGCGGAGGTAGCGGTCGACCCGGGCGGTCACCGCGCGGGCACCGACCTGATCGGCGAGGTTCTCCAGGGCGTGCTCCGTGGCCCGGGCATCGCTCTCCACGCTCGTGACGCGGACGCCGGCGCCGAGGTGGTCGGCGAGCGCTGCGGCGAGCAGCCCGACTCCGCCGTAGAGGTCGTGGTTGGCGGCGCGGACGTCGGCGACGCCGGCGTCGACGGCGGTCTGCACCGCGTCGAAGAGGGTCGCCGCGGCTCCGCGGTGCACCTGCCAGAAGCCGGAGCGGTCGACGCGGAAGGTGCGGTCCGCGACGAATTCGGAGACGACCGTCCGGTCCCTCCGGGCGCGCTTGTCGGACGGATCGTGCACGAGCACGGCCGCGCCGTCCGATCCTGCGGCATCGACGAGATCGACGACGGAGCCGGGTGCGAGGCGCTGGTCGAGCGGAGCCGCGGCCGAGGAGGCAGCGGTCGCGAGCGGCAGTCCCTCCACGTCGACGACGTGGTGGCTGCGCGCGGCGTACGGTCCGACGCGGCCGGAGTCGTCCACGTGCAGTCGGTTCCGCGTGCGCCAGCCGAGGCCGCCGGACTCGTCGTCACCCGCGACCGGGGCGACGACCACGTCGACCTCGCGCCGGGCGAAGCGGGAGAAGGAGTCGACGAGCACCGCGCGCTTGAGCTCGCGCTGGTACTCGAGCGCGGCGTGGCCGAACTCGGCGCCGCCGACGCGCTCCTCGGGCCGGCGGTCGATGCCGGCCTGCGCCCAGACGTGCTCGACGCGGTGCGGCGACGCCTCGAGGACCTCGAGCGCCTCGCCCCGCCAGAAACTGTCGTGCCGGACCTCGCTGACGCGAGCGCGGATCCGCTCGCCGGGGAGCACATCGGGGACGAACACCACGCGGCCCTCGTGCCGGGCGACGAAGACACCGCCGTGAGCCACGTTGCTAATGTCGAGCTCGATCTCGGTCCCGAGTGCTCCGCCGGTCTCCGCGGCCGGGTCGGACGTTCGGGGCGGAGTCTGTGCCATCCGTCGAGCATCCCACAGCGTGGGCCCGATCGCAGGGAGCCCTCGTGCGCCTCCACCTCGCCTCCACCTCCCCCGCCCGCCTGGCGCTGCTGCGAGCCACCGGGATCGAGCCCGTCGTCGTGCCCTCCTCGGTCGACGAGCCGGCCGCCGTCGCCCGGGCCGAGCACGAGCGCGGGGCCGCGCTGGACGCGGACGCGACCGTGTCGCTGCTCGCCCGTGCCAAGGCGACGGCCGTCCTCGGGCCGGACATCGACGGACTCGTCCTCGGCGGCGACTCCGCCTTCGTGCTCGACGGCGTCGTGCACGGCAAGCCGCACGAGCCCGAGCGCGCCCGCGAGCGCTGGCGGGCGCAGCGCGGGCGCACCGGACGCCTGCACTCCGGCCACTGGCTGATCGACCACCGCGGCGGGCGGATCGTCGCCGAGACCGGCGCGGTCACCTCCGCCGCCGTCACCTTCGCCGCGGACATCGAGGACGACGAGATCGACGCCTACGTCGCGACCGGGGAGCCGCTCGAGGTGGCCGGCGCGTTCACGATCGACGGCCGCGGCGCCGGCTTCATCACCGCGATCGAGGGCGACCCGTCGACGGTGATCGGGATGTCCGTGCCGACGCTGCGCTCGCTCGTGCGCGAGCTCGGGGTGTCCTGGCCGTCGCTCTGGAACCGCTGACACCCGGGAACCGCTGACACCGCCCGCTCCTGGCGGCCCTTGTGCGGAACCGACGAAGCGCTCGCCCTTCTTTGTGGTGAGCCGCGCCGGGCATCCGCGGGCCGCCCTCTAGGGTTGGGGACCATGCCAGGTATCACGAAGGTGCTCATCGCCAATCGAGGCGAGATCGCCGTCCGCGTCGTCCGGGCCGCCCGCGACAGCGGCATCGCCTCCGTCGCCGTCTACGCCGACCAGGACCGCGACGCCGTGCACAGCCGCCTCGCCGACGAGGCCTACGCGCTCGGCGGCACGACCAGCGCCGAGACGTACCTCGTCATCGAGAAGCTGCTCTCCGTCGCCCGCCGCTCCGGCGCCGACGCCGTGCACCCCGGCTACGGCTTCCTCGCCGAGAACGCCGACTTCGCCCGCGCCGTCATCGACGCCGGACTGATCTGGATCGGCCCGTCGCCGGAGGCCATCGAGCGCCTCGGCGACAAGGTCTCGGCCCGCCACGTCGCCGAGAAGGTCGGCGCTCCGCTCGCCCCCGGCACCCTCAACCCCGTCTCGGGCGCCGCCGAGGTGCTCGAGTTCGTCGACCAGTTCGGTCTCCCGGTCGCCATTAAGGCGGCCTTCGGCGGCGGCGGCCGCGGCCTCAAGGTCGCCCGCGAGCGCGACGAGGTCGAGGAGATGTTCGCCTCCGCCACCCGCGAGGCGATCGCCGCCTTCGGCCGCGGCGAGTGCTTCGTCGAGAAGTACCTCGACCAGCCGCGCCACGTCGAGACCCAGTGCCTCGCCGACTCGAGCGGGAACGTCGTCGTCGTCTCCACCCGCGACTGCTCGCTGCAGCGCCGGCACCAGAAGCTGGTCGAGGAGGCGCCCGCGCCGTTCCTCACCGACGAGCAGAACACCGAGCTCTACCGCGCCTCGAAGGCGATCCTGCGCGAGGTCGGCTACGTCGGGGCCGGCACCTGCGAGTTCCTGATCGGCAAGGACGGCACCGTCTCCTTCCTCGAGGTGAACACCCGCCTGCAGGTCGAGCACCCCGTCTCCGAGGAGGTCACCGGCATCGACCTCGTCCGCGAGCAGTTCCGCCTCGCCGAGGGCGGCCTGCTCGACTACGAGGACCCGCAGCCGCGTGGCCACTCCTTCGAGTTCCGCATCAACGGCGAGGACGCCGGCCGCGGGTTCCTGCCCGCCCCCGGCCCCGTGCACGTCTTCAAGGCGCCCGGCGGACCGGGCGTCCGCGTCGACTCCGGCGTCGTGGCCGGCGACGTGATCTCCGGCTCGTTCGACTCCCTGCTGGCCAAGCTGATCGTCACCGGCGCCACCCGTGCCGAGGCGCTCGAGCGCTCCCGCCGCGCCCTCGCTGAGTTCGAGGTCACCGGCCTGCCGACCGTGCTGCCGTTCCACCGCGCGATCGTCGAGGACCCGGCCTTCGCCCCCGCCGGCGACGAGCCGTTCTCGATCTACACCCGCTGGATCGAGACCGAGTTCGACAACACCATCGAGGCGTGGAGCGGCGAGCCCGGCGCGATCGACGGACCGGCCGCCCGCCAGAGCGTCGTGGTCGAGGTCGACGGCCGCCGCGTCGAGGTCACCCTGCCGAGCGACCTCGTCGGCTCCGGCCCGTCCCGCGGTCCTGCCGCCGCCGCCCCCAAGCGCCGCGGCTCCGCGTCCGTCAGCACCGTCACCGGCGACTCCGTCACCGCGCCGATGCAGGCCACCATCGTCAAGGTCGCCGTCGCCGAGGGCGACACCGTCGTCACCGGCGACCTCGTCGTCGTCCTCGAGGCCATGAAGATGGAGCAGCCCCTCACCGCCCACAAGGACGGCGTCGTCCGCTCCCTGAACGCGGAGGCGGGCACCACGGTGTCCTCGGGCCACGTGCTGCTGTCCATCTCCTGAGCCGCTCCCCGCGCGGCTCAGCGCGGTCGGCCTGTTGAGGTGGTGCGTTCCGCAGAGCGGGTCGCGTCGCGCTGCCGAGAAACGCTCACACGCGTTTCTCGGTCTAGCGCTCTGCCTGAGGCCGGACCGCTCCGGGCTGCTCCTCAATATGCTGGTCGAGTAGCCGCGCAGCGGCGTATCGAGACCCGCCCTCTCTCAGCAGTCCGGTTGAATGCAGTCTCACCACAGCTGACGCCGCGCCTCGGGCAGCGCCGGATCTCGATACGCGCGCTCCGCGCGCTACTCGATCAGCATGATCTGCCGATGCGCGTCCGCAGGAACCCGCGACGCGGCCGCCCCATGCTGGATGGTCCTATGGATGTCAAGCAGTGAGTCTGGGTGGTCGGAGGTCGGTGGCGAGGTCGTGGAAGACGCGGCGTGCGACGAAGCGCTT
>NZ_RJUT01000012.1:0-81173 GCF_003751395.1 Rathayibacter sp. PhB152
CCACGACACCACCATCTTCGAACCACACCCGCCCAGCCACAAGCAGTTTTCCCTCACCACCGAGACGCGAAGCGGCTTCGCCGCTCGATACGCCCCTCCGGGGCTACTCGACCAGCATGATCTCGTCCTCGCGCTCACGCGCTCTCGCCGAGCGGGAACACCAGCAGCGTCGACGTGGCCGTCGCGACCAGGCGCCCCTGCGCGTCGGTCACCCTCGCCTCGGCGAACGCCACCCGGCGGCCCGGCTTCACGACCGTGCCGACGGCGAGCAGCTCGCCGCTGTCCTGGTGCAGCCCGCGGAGGTAGCTGACGGTGAGGTCGAGCGAGGTGTAGCCGACGCCGACCGGCAGCGTCGACTGCACCGCGCAGCCCGCCGCCGAGTCGAGCACCGTGCAGACGAAGCCGCCGTGCACCCGCCCGATCGGGTTGTAGTGCGATTCGTCCGGCGAGCAGCGGAACTCCACCCGGCCCTCGTCGACCGCACCGAGCTCCATGTTCATCAGCGTGATGATCGGCGGCGGCGGGATCGTCCCGTCCTTCATCGCCCGCAGGTAGTCCAGCCCGCTCATCCGCATCGCCGCGGCCGCCCCGGCCATCGGATCGTGCCAGGTCACCGTCTTGCTGCGCAGCTCGTCCATGCCCACTCCCTCGTGAAGACTCCGGCGGCGACCACCGGCCGCGCTCGCACCCTACGCGCCTAGGTCCTCGGGGCGTCGGCGCAGCGTCTCGAGGAGGGCGGCCGGAGTCTCCGGATCGCTCAGGCTGATCGCGAACTCGTCTCCGCGGGTGGTGGTCACCACGAGCCCGGGCCCGGCGTGGAGGAGGAGGGCCGAGCGGCCGGGCGACCACCGGTAGCCCCAGCCGCCCCACTCCGACGGCCGCAGCGCGGCGGTGCTCACCGAGGCCATCGACGCCAGCGGGATCCGCCGCAGCGGGATCCCGAGCGCTTTCGACACCACGCGCAGCCCGCGGCGGTCGGCCGTGACGCGCAACCGGGTGAAGCCGAGCATCACGACGGCGCTCGCCCCGAGCACGATCGCCATCGCGATCGCCGGTCCCGTGTCGCCCGTGGCGAGCAGGCCCGGGACGGCGGCCGCGGCGATGAGCAGCAGCACCGTTCCCGTGACGGCGAACACCCGGCCGGTGACGGTGTGCGACCAGGCGCCGGTCTCCTCGCTGCCGAGCGGCAGCCGGTCGACGGCGACCCGCGGCGCGTGCCGAGTGCGCGGGGCGATCAGCGCCGGCGCCACGGCGAACAGCCCGCCGCCGAGGAGTGCGAGAAGCCGGGCGCCGAGCACGGCCTCCTCCGCCGACCCCGCGGCGAGCGTCGTGCCGACCGAGGTCGCCCAGGCGCCGGCACCGAGACCGGCGACCAGGCCGAGTCCGCCGAGCAGCAGGCGCGGGGCGCGTCCGAACGCCGCGGCGACGAGTCCGGCGACGGCGGGGACGCCCGCCAGCAGCAGTGCCAGCCGGAGGAGGACCGCGACCGGCTGCGACTCGTCCGCGGCGCCGGTGCTCGACCAGTGCGAGGCGAGCACGGGCGGGAGCCGATCGCCGAGGACGGCCCGGGAGACGAGGATCGCCGCGGCGGGGAGCAGGAGCGACGCGGCGGCGACGAGCGTGCGCGGGCTGCGGTCGGTGGTGGTGCCGGTGGTGGTCACGGTGCGGTCCTCTCCAGAAGGCGGATGACGTCGGCGCGGCTGATGCCGCTGCGGCGGGCCTCGGCGGCGAGCTGCTCGACGAGGGCGGTGACGCGCACGAGGCCGGGGCCGGCCGACTCCGCGATCCACGCGCCGCGGCCCCGTCGCATCTGCAGAATCCCGTCGTCGCGGAGCGCGGCGTAGGCGCGCAGCACGGTGTGCATGTTGATGCCGAGGGAGTCGGCCAGCTCGCGCGCCGGCGGCAGGCGGTCGCCCGCCGAGAGCTCGCCCGCCGCGACAGCGGTGCGGACCTGCGCCTCGAGCTGATCGGCCAGCGAGCGCGGCGAGGAGTGGTCGACACGCAGCAACATGTTTGCAATCTTAGTAGAACAATGCGCGGTCCGTCGAGCGCGCTAGCGTGGAGGTTCCAGCACGGGAGAGGGGGACCCCGATGACGACTCCGGTCACCGGTGCGCCGTCCGCGGCCCGGCGCGCGGCCACCCTGCGCCTCGCCGGCCTCTTCGTCGCGGCCGCCGGACTGCTGGACGTCGTGTTCCTCGTCGCCCCGACCGGCTCCGGCTCCCTGCTCGCGGCGCGCGCCGTCGTGCTCCTGGGCGCGGGCCTGCTCGCGGCCGCCGCCTCGGTCCTCGCGCGCGGTGCCGACTCGAAGGGCGGGCTGGTCGGCCCGACCGGAGCGACGGCGCTGATCGTCTTCGCGGTCCTGATCGTGCTGCGGCCGATCGTGAACTGGTCCTCGCCGAGCACGACCGGCTCGACCCCGACACCGGAGATGATCACCGCCGCGACGCTCGTGCTGGTCCTCGCCGTGCTCGCCTTCGCCGCGGGAGTGGTGGGGCTCGTCGCGCTCGCGCGCTCGCGCACGGTCCCGCGGCGGGTGATCGTGACCGCCGCCGTCGCGGTGGCCGTCAACGCCGTCGGCGGGTACGCCGTGTCGGCCCCGCTCCTGGTCACGGCGACGCCGTCGCAGGAGCTGCTGCTCGGTCTCTCGCTCGCCGCCTCGATCGCCGGAGCGCTGTCGATCCTCGCGACGGGGATCGTCTGGCTGCTGGCGGCCCGCTCGATCGCCCGCGCGGGCTGACCGGCGCGCCGTCCCGCAACACGAAATCGCTCGGGACGACCCCGCTCGGGACGACCTCTCTCAGGACGACAGCGCCAGCGACACCGCCAGCACGACCATCACGACCGCGACCGCGCCGTCGAGCACCCGCCAGGCCGTCCGGCTGCGGAACAGCGGGCGCAGCGCCCGCGCCCCGAAGCCCAGCGCCGTGAACCACAGCACGCTGCCCAGCGCCGCCCCCGCGCCGAACCACCAGCGCTCGTCGCCGTGCGTGTTCGCGACGGAGCCGAGCAGCACCACCGTGTCGAGGTACACGTGCGGGTTGAGCAGCGTCAGGGCGAGGCAGGTGCCGATCGCCGTCCGCAGCGAGGTGGAGGCGCCGGCCGGGTCGCCCTCGAGCGTCCCGGGGCGCAGCGCCCGCCGCGCGGCGAGCACGGCGTAGGCGAGGAGGAAGGCGATCCCGCCCCAGCGGATCACCACCAGCAGCCACGGCGCCGACTCGAGCACCGCGCCGATCCCGGCGATGCCGAGGATGATCAGCGCGGCGTCCGCGAGCGCGCAGATCGCGACCACGGCGAGCACGTGCTCGCGGCGGAGGCCCTGCCGCAGGACGAACGCGTTCTGGGCGCCGATGGCGATGATGAGCGAGAGGCCGAAGCCGAGGCCGGACACGGCGGCGAGGAGGGGGGACACGACTCCGACGCTAAGGGCGGCCGGGTCTGTAGACCAGCTCATGCTCCTTCAGTACCGTAAGCGCAACTGATGGGAACTCGATGCTGACCGACGATCTCGACCTCGCCCGCCTCCGCGCCCTCGCCGCCGCGGTCCGCTTCGGCTCCTTCGACGCCGCTGCGCGCGAGCTGCACGTCACGCCCTCGGCGCTCAGCCAGCGGATCAAGGCGCTCGAGTCGGCGGCCGGGCGGGTGCTGCTGGTCCGCTCGCGTCCCGTCGTCGCCACCGAGGCGGGCGCGGGCCTGCTCCGCCTGGCCCGCCAGATCGAGCTGCTCACCGAGGACGCCGTGCGCGCGCTCGACGGCGGTGCGCGCGAGGGCCGCGGACCGGTGACCGTGCCGATGGCGGTCAACGCCGACTCCCTCGCGACCTGGGTCCTGCCCGCGCTCGCGACCGTCCCCGAGGTCGTCGTCGAGCTGCACCGCGAGGACCAGGAGCACACCACCGCGTTCCTGCGCGACGGCACCGTCCTCGCCGCGGTGACGGCCGAGGCGGAGGCGGTGCTCGGCTGCACCGTCGCCCCGCTCGGCGTGATGCGCTACCGGTCGATGGCCGCCCCCGCCTTCGCCGAGCGCTGGTTCCCGGAGGGTCCGGACGCGGCGGCGCTCGCCGTCGCCCCCGTCGTCGTCTTCGACGAGAAGGACCGCCTGCAGACCCGCTTCCTCGCCGCGGCCGGAGTCGAGGCACGCCCGCCGCAGCACCGCGTGCCCGGCTCGGCCGACTTCGAGCAGGCCGTGCGCCTGGGCCTCGGCTGGGGCATGCTCCCCGAGCTGCAGGCCCCCGTCGGCGCGCCGGGCCTCGTCCCCCTCGGCGGCGCCCCCGTCGACGTCCCCCTCTACTGGCAGCAGTGGTCCCTGCACACCCCGAGCCTCGACGCGGTCGCCGCCGCCATCACCACCGCCGCCCACGCGACCCTGCGCGTCTGATCCCCGCCGCGAGATGCCACTTGTGCACCCGACACGCCGTGAAAAGCGTGCACAAGTGGCATCTCGCGGAGCCGGCGGAGCCGGCGGGGCGGGCGTCAGACGGCGAAGACGTCGCGGAGGGTCACCGTCTCGAGGGAGCGGGCGCGGAGGAGGTCGACCAGCTGCGCGTAGACCGTCGTCACCGGGTCGAAGTTCGCGTGCCCGATCACGATGCGCTGCGGCCGGAACCACTCGTCCGCGAAGCCGAGCAGCTGCTCCGGCGTGATCCGCCCCGAGTCCGAGAGCGAGCCGTACCAGAGCGTGGTCGCCGTGTAGCCGACGGCCGCCGCGGCCGCCCGGCTGCGCGCGTCGGTGTAGCCGAACGGCGGGCGGTAGAAGGGAGCGGCCTCCACCCCGTAGGTCGCGCGGATGAAGTCGCCGTTGCGGCCGAGCTCCTCCTGGATCCCGTCGTCCGAGAGCGAGGTCAGATCGGCGTGCGACCAGGTGTGGTTCGCGAGCTGCACCTGCCCGCTCGCGACGAGCGGCGCGAGCGCCGGCGCGTTCACGGTCCACGAGTCGTACTTCCCGTTGAGGAAGAAGGTGAGCCGGGTCCCGGTGTCCTTCGCGAACTGCGCGTAGGCGGCGACGACGTCGGTGTCGGCGCCGTCGTCGACCGTCCACGCCATCAGGTTCCCGTCGCCGGGCAGCTCGGTGATCGTGCCCTCCGGCAGCGGGAAGCGCGCGCGGACCGGCACGGGCGCCGCCGTCGCCGTGGGCACGGGGCGCGGCGGGGGAGCGGGGGTGGGAGTGGGAGTCGTGGTCGCGGCCACCGGCGTCGCGGTCGGCGTGAGCCGCGCGGTGCTCGTGCACCCGGCCAGGCCGACGGCGGCGGAGGCGATCCCCAGCAGCAGCGCACGGCGCCGCAGTGCATCCGGCCTCGAGCCGCCCATGATTCCCCCCGTGGTGGCGACCCGGACCCCCCGGTGCACCGGAGCGACCGTAGCACCGGCGAGTCTTGCAGGGTGCGCGCGTGTCGCCTAAGCTACTCGGGTTGCGTGCATCTGCACGCTCTTGCGCGCTGCCCTCCGGGCGGGACCCCGGTCCTCCTCGACAGGCGGGCGGTGCGCCGACAAGTGACCTTGGGTGGGTCGGGCGAGGCCTCGTGCCGCGCGTGGCCCACGGTACCCACACATGGAGGAAACCATGGCAGCAGTCTGCCAGGTGACCGGAGCCGTTCCCGGCTTCGGACACGCCATCTCGCACTCGCACCGGCGCACCAAGCGCCGCTTCGACCCGAACGTGCAGAAGAAGACGTACTACGTCCCGTCCCTGCGCCGTAACGTCACGCTGACGCTGTCGGCCAAGGGCATCAAGGTCATCGACGCCCGTGGCATCGAGTCCGTCGTGAAGGATGTTCTCGCTCGTGGGGTGAAGATCTAATGGCCAAGCAGCAGGACGTCCGTCCGATCATCAAGCTCCGCTCGACGGCGGGAACCGGTTACACCTACGTGACCAAGAAGAACCGCCGCAACGACCCCGACCGTCTCGTGCTCAAGAAGTACGACCCCGTAGTGCGCAAGCACGTCGACTTCCGCGAGGAGCGCTAAGTATGGCCAAGAAGAGCAAGATCGCCCGCAATGAGCAGCGCAAGGTGGTCGTCGACCGCTACGCCGCCAAGCGCCTCGAGCTGAAGAAGGCCCTCGTCGACCCCGCCGGGACCGACGAGTCCCGCGAGGCCGCCCGCACGGGCCTCCAGAAGCTCCCCCGCAACGCCTCGCCCGTCCGCGTCCGCTCGCGCGACGCCGTCGACGGCCGCCCCCGCGGCAACCTCTCGAAGTTCGGCATCTCGCGTGTCCGCTTCCGTGACATGGCCCACCGCGGCGAGCTGCCCGGCATCACCAAGTCGAGCTGGTGAGCGGCGCCCGCATTTCTGCGTGAACACCGAAAGGCCCCACGATCTCGAGATCGCGGGGCCTTTCGGCGTTCCCGGGTCGGGGCGTCCCCGCCGCCCCTCCCCGCAGTCGGCTTCTCGAAGTGGCGGGGTCCCGCAGAGCGTCCTGCGTCCGCTGCGGAGAATCGCTTGGCACGCGATTCTCCGATTCGCTCGCGCTTCCGCTTGCGCCGCTCGTTCCGGACGGTGATCCGTCGCGAACGGCTCCTTCCTCCGCTCTCAGGCAGCCGTTCGTGACGGATGGCGACGCCTCGCACACGCCGGCGGGCCCCCTGCATGCTGATCGTGTAGGCCGCGGAGCGGGCGTATCGAGATCCACCGTGACCGGGCATGGGGTCTGCAGACCCACCGTCTCGGCGACGGTGGGTCTCGATACGCCCCTGGCGGGGCTACTCGACCAGCATGGGGATGCCGCGCCGTGGCGGTGGTCCGCTGCATGGGGGCGTCGCGCTCGGACCGGCGGCCCTTGCATGCTGATCGAGCAGGCCGCGGAGCGGGCGTATCGAGATCCGGCCTCCGGGCGCCGCGTAAAATGGGCGCATGACAAGCAGCCTTCCGACCGTCGCCGAGATCGCGGCGCTCATCGACCACGCGATCCTCAAGCCCGAGCTGACCCGCACCGAGGTCGACGCGCAGCTCGACGAGGCCCGCGCGGCCGGCGTCTTCAGCGTCTGCGTGCGCCCCTCCGACATCGCGCACGCCGTCCGCCGGCTCGAGGGCTCGGGCGTCCTCGTCGGCACGGTCATCGGCTTCCCGCACGGCACGACCTCCACCGCGGCGAAGGTCGCGGAGTCGACGCAGGCCCTCGCCGACGGCGCCGTCGAGCTCGACATGGTCGTCAACATCGGCCGCCTGCGCAGTGGACTGCTCGACGACGTCGAGGCCGACATCCGCGCGGTCGTCGAGGCCGCCGAGGGCCACGTCGTCAAGGTCATCCTCGAGACCAGCTACCTCGACGACGAGCAGATCGTCGCCGGCAGCGAGGCCGCCGAGCGCGCCGGCGCCGACTTCGTCAAGACCGCGACCGGCTTCGGCGGCGGTGGCGCGAACGAGCACGACCTGCGCCTGATGCGCGGCGCCGTCTCCGACGCCGTCCAGGTCAAGGCCTCGGGAGGCGTCCGCGATCTCGACACGCTCCTCGCCTTCCGCGAGCTCGGCGTCACCCGCTTCGGCACGAGCGGCTCGGCGACGATCCTCGGCGACCTCACCGCCCGTCAGTCCGGCGACGCCTCCGCCGCCCGCGTCGACACCGCGTCGTACTGAGCGCCGTGCGCGGGGGAGGGCCGTCCGGTCGGCGCGCGGCGGCGGAGGGCGGGTCCCTCGACGTCGTCGCCAAGGCGCTGAAGGAGCGGGTCTACGCCGCCTTCACCGGGCTCGCCGTCGTGATGATCTACGCCGTCGACGAGCAGGCCGACTCCGCGCACGCCCTGCGCAGCCTCGTCATCGCGATCGTCGGCATCTCCGCCGCCGGCTTCGTCGCCGACGTCATCGCGCACCAGGTCGCCCACGCGGCGACCCCCACCGCGGCCGAGGCGCGCGTCATGCTCCGGATCGCCGGCGGCGCCCTCGCGTCGGCCTCGCTCCCCGTCCTGGTGCTGATCGCCTCGGCGCTCGGCTGGATCGACGACGTGGTCGCGCTGCGGATCGGCGTCGGCGTCTACGTCGCGACCCTCGCCGGCATCGCCCTGATCGCTGTCGTCCGGGCCGGCCTCGGCCTCGCGCAGAGCATCATCGGCCTGCTCGGCCTCGTCGGACTGGGAGCCGCCGTCGTCGGCGTGCTCGCCCTGTCGCACTGAGGGGCCGGCGATCGTGACCGGCACCCGCACCCGCGTCGAGCTCGGCCGCCGGGAGGACCTCGGCGCCGACTGCGCGAACTGCTTCGGCCTCTGCTGCGTCGCCCTCGCGTTCACCCGCTCCGCCGACTTCCCCGTCGACAAGCCGGCCGGCGAGCCGTGCACGAACCTCGACACCGAGGACGCCTGCACGATCCACCGGCGGCTGCGCCCCGAGGGCTTCGCCGGCTGCACCGTCTTCGACTGCTTCGGCGCGGGCCAGAAGGTCTCGATGCAGACGTTCGGCGGCGTCTCCTGGCGCAGCGACGCGGAGGTGCGCGCGCGGATGTTCGCGGTCTTCCCACTGATGCGTCGCCTGCACGAGCTGCTCTGGTACCTCGACGTCGCCCTCGGCCTGCGCGGGATCGACGCCGCCCTGCGGGACGCGGTGCGCGTCCGCTTCGACGCGGTGCACACCCTGACGCTCGCCGACGCCGACGCGATCCTCGCGGCCGACGTCGACGCGGAGTACGGCGCCGCCCGTCCGCTGCTGATCGCGGCGAGCGCAGCCGCGCGGAACGACGGGCCACGGCGGCGGCGGCACGGCCGGCTGCGCCTGCAGCCCGGTGCCGACCTCGTGGCGGCCGCCCTCGAGGACGCCGATCTCCGGGGTGCCGACCTGCGCGGCTCCCTGCTGATCGCCGCGGATCTCCGGAGCGCGGATCTCCGCGGCTGCGACGTCCTCGGCGCCGATCTGCGGGACGCGGATGTGGCGGGGGCCGATCTCTCGACGGCGATCTACCTCACGCAGGCGCAGGTCAGCAGCACCCGCGGCGACGCGCGGACGGCGCTGCCGCCGGACTTCGAGCGCCCGTCGCACTGGGCGGCGAGCAGCGGACGCTGAGGGTCAGCCCTCGACGGTGCCGGCGGCCGAGCCGTCGTCGTCGAGGCCGAGGCCCCCGAGGACCTCGCGGTGGAGCAGGTGCGACCCGTTCCAGTTCTCGATCACGCACTGCGGGAAGGCCTCGAGGTCGAGGGCGTCGAGCCAGCTGGCGGCGGCTTCGCGTGCCCAGGACTCGGTGGAGTAGACGCCGAGGATCTCGGTCTCGTCCGCGAACGGCCCGGTGGTCGAGAGCACGTAGTGACCGACGCTCATGGCTGCTCCTTCATCGTCGCGCAGTGGCGCGCGATGACAAGCCTGTCACAAACACGCTCTTGCGGAGAGCCGATGTCGGCGGCTAGGAGATGCTGTCGCGAAGTCGCGCGTTCAGGGCCGCGAGGGCGGCGGCGATCTCGACGTCGTCGGCGCCGGGCAGGACCGCGCCGCCCTGCGCGAGGCTGTGCCGGAGGGAGTCGAGCTCGGGGGTGCCGAGGCGGCCGGCGGAGGTGAGCACCTCGAGGGTGGTGAGGACTCCGATGAGCGCGACGGCGTCGTCGACGTCGAGGGGTCGGGCGCAGTTGTTCTCCATGCGCATCTCCAGGGGTTCGGTGCCGCGCGGGGGACGCGGTCGGGGGCGGGTGGGGCGGGGGAGGGGGCGCTGCCGGCTTCGGGGCCGGACGCACCGAGACGCCCCGCGGCCGGATCGACCGCGGGGCGTCAGGGGTGGTGCGGGGTGATCAGGCGACGCGCGGCTCGGCCTCGGGGGCGTCGTCCTCGGGGATGTGGACGTCCTGGACGGTGACGTTGATCTCGGCGACGTCCATGCCGACGATCTGGCGGATCGCGCGGCCGACGGCGGAGCGCACGCCCTCCGCCACGTCCTGCAGCGCGGCCGGGTACTCGGCGACGATCGTGACGTCGGCGGCGACCTGGCGCTCGCCGACCTCGACCTTGACGCCCTGGGCGCGGTCGTCGCTGCCGAGCGCGCCGCGGATGGCGCCGAGGGCGCGGGCGGCGCCGTTGCCGAGGGCGTGCACGCCGGGCACCTCGCGGGCCGCGATGCCGGCCACCTTCGCGATGACGCCGTCGTCGATGACCGTGCGTCCGGTCCCGTTCGTCATCGTGGTGTTCGCGGTGCTCTCGGCCATGATCTCCTCTTTCGTCTCGGTGCCCGGTCGGTCGATCGGGCGGTTCAGAGGTAGGACGGAGCGTGCACGGCGAACGTCACGGTGGAGTCCCGGCTGCCCAGGGGACTGCCAGGGTCGGGAGGGGGGCGGCCTCATCGCGCCGTCTGCTGCGCCAGGAACGCGAGGGTCCGCTCCAGCGCCTCGCGCGCCTCCGGCAGCTCGAGGTGGAACTGGTACTCGTGGCCGAGCTCGCTCTCGTGCCCGTCGCCCCAGAGCAGCGCCGTGACCGGGACGCCGAGCGAGCGCAGCTGCGCCGCGAACGGGCGCGACTGCTGCGCGGTGAGCGGGTCGGCGTTGCCGCCGCTGAGGAACGTCGGCGGGAACCGCGGCGTCACGTGCTCGATCGTCGACATCCACCGGGCGGCGTCGGAGGTCCACCACGCGCGTCGGCCGGTGTACGCCCAGAGGGCGGCGCGCAGCCCGCGGCCGGCGAGACCGGTGGCGCGGGCGAGGGCGGCGAGGTCGAAGATCCCGCAGTGCAGGATCACCGCCCGCACGGCGTCGACGGGCAGGGTCGTCGTGAGCCCGGCCGCGCGGGCGTAGGAGGGGTTCGTGATCGCGGTGGCGAGCTGGCTCGCGAGCTGCGCGCCTGCGGAGTCGCCGGCCAGGACGAGGCGGTCCCGCGCGATCCCGAGGCGGCCGGCGCTGCGGCGCAGGTGCTCGAGTGCGGCGAGGAGCTGCCGCGGCGCGGTCGGGTGCACCGCCTCGGGTCCGCGGCTGTAGTCGAGCGAGACGACGGTGTAGCCGGCCTCGGCGAGCAGGCGCAGGTAGGGATCCACGTCGCGCCGGTGGCCCGAGACCCAGCCGCCGCCGTGGATCCAGACCACGGTCGGGCGCGAGCCGGCGCCCGCGGAGCGGAGGACGTCGGCCGTCGTGGCCGGAGCGTCCGGACGCGCCGGGATCGGCTCGGCGACCCGCTGGATCCCCTCCGGAGCGAACGGCAGCATCGCCGCGGCCGTCCGCCGCGCCTCGCGCTCGAAGACCGCGCGGACCGCCAGGGCAGCGGGCCAGGACGCGGCCCGGATCGGCGTCGCACGCACGGTGCCCCCTCCTCGCGTCGATCGCCCGGCCCCCACCGGCGACGCATCACGAAGGGTACGCACCGCATGTTTCCGCCGTGCGACGGTGCAGGTGGCAGGCTGGACGGGTGACGGACGAGACGAGCGCGCAGGCCGCCCCGGAGACGGCGGCGAGCGCGCCGGCGACCCGCCCGAAGGCCCTCCGCCCGAGGGCGATGCTCGTGCTGGCACTGATCGGCGCGATCGGCGGGGTGCTCTCGGGTGCGTTCGGCGTCGGCGGCGGCATCGTGATGGTGCCGATGCTGATCGCCTGGGCCGGGATGGACCAGCGCCGCGCCTCCGCGACCTCGCTGCTGGCGATCGCGCCGACCGCGGTGGCGGGTGCCTTCGGCTACGCGCTCGGCGGGCAGGTCGCCTGGCTTCCCGCTGCCGTGATCGCCGCGGCCGCGATGATCGGCGCGGTCCTCGGCTCCTGGCTGCTGGCGCGCCTGCCGCTCGGCGTGCTCCGCTGGCTGTTCGTCGCCCTGCTGGTGGCCGCGGCGGTGCGGATGGCGGTGTTCGGCTCGAACGAGACCGGCGACGTCGCCGAGGGCTGGGGCGTCTGGCCCGGCTTCGGCGGGCTGGGCCTGGCGATGGGAGTGGCCTCGGGGCTCTTCGGGATCGGCGGCGGCGCGATCGCCGTGCCCGTGCTCGTCGGCGCGTTCGGCCTCGCCGATCTGCTCGCCAAGGGCACCTCGCTCGCCGCCATGATCCCGACGGCGATCAGCGGCTCGATCGCGAACGCGCGCCGCGGGCTGCTCGACGTCCGGGCCGGGCTCGTGGTCGGCCTCTGCGCGACGGGGTTCTCCTTCGACGGCGTCGCGCTGTCGTTCCTGCTGCCGGCGCGGATCTCGGGCGTGCTGTTCGCCGCGCTGCTGCTCCTCGCGGCACTGCAGCTCGCACTGAAGGGGCGGCGGAAGCGGTCCTGATCCGGGATCCGCACCGGCCGTCTCTTGACACCGTCCCGATGTAAGTGTTCAATCAGTCACATGCCGATCACGACTCCCCGCTCCACCGCAGAGGCCCAGCGCGAGCGGATCACCGCGGCCGCCGTGCACGTCTTCGCCCGCACCGGCTACTCCGCGACCCCGATCACCGAGGTCGCGGCCGAGGCGGGGGTCTCGCCGGCCTACGTCTTCCGGCTCTTCCCCGGCAAGCTCGGCGTCTTCGTCGCCGCGGTCGACCGCTGCTACGAGCTGGTGGCGTCGACGCTCGCCGCGGCGGGGGAGGCCTCGGTCTCGTCTGACCCGGCCGACCGGCTCGAGGCGATGACCCTCGCCTACGTCGATCTGATCGCCGACCGCGACCTGATCATGCTGCAGTCGCAGGCGCAGAGCGCGAGCGGGGTGCCGGAGATCCGCGAGGCCGTCCGCCGCGGGATCTCGACGGTCGTCCGCACGGTGAGCGTCGTGTCCGGCGCCGACGGCCCGGCCGTGCAGCGCTTCATCGCCTACGGCCAGCTCTGCCACCTGATCGTGCAGACCGACCTCGGCGGCGTCGACTCCGAGTGGGCGCGCATCGTCTCCGCGGGCATCCGGCACCACGACTGAGTGCCGGCGAGCGGCCACACGTGCTGGTCGAGTAGCCCCGCAGGGGCGTATCGAGACCCACCGTCCTCAGCAGGGCGGACCTGCAGACTCGGCCTCTGACGCCGGCGGATCTCGATACGCCCGCTGTGCGGGCTACTCGATCAGCATGGAGGGGCCCCCGCACCGCATGACCGACTTCTTCATCTCCACAGAAGTGACTGTCCAGTCACTCACACCTCACTCCAAGGAGCCCCCCATGACCACTGCCCTCCCGCGCACCACCACCCGCGTCGTCCTCCCGGGGCTCGTCGAGCCGTCCGGACTGCTCCTCGAGCAGGCGCCGGTCGAGCCGCCCGCGGCCGGCGAGCTGCTCGTCGCCGTCGAGGCCACCGGCATCTCCTTCGCCGAGCAGTCGATGCGCCGCGGCCGCTACTTCGCCCAGCCCGGGTTCCCGTTCACACCCGGCTACGACCTGGTCGGCCGGGTGCTCGCGGTCGGCCCCGGCGGCGACGCCTCCCTCGAGGGCCGCCGCGTCGCCGCCCTCACCAAGACCGGCGGCTGGACCGGCCACGCCCGGGTCGCCGCTCGCGACTGCGTCCTCGTCCCCGAGGGCGTCGCGCCGGAGGACGCCGAGGCCGTGGTGGTGAACGGAGTGACGGCCTGGCAGATGCTGCACCGCTCGGCCCGGCTCTCCCGCGGCGACACGATCCTCCTGTTCGGAGCGAACGGCGGCGTCGGCGGCCTCGTGCACCGGCTGGCCTCGCTCGAGGGCATCCGGGTGATCGGCGCCGCCTCGCCGCGGCACCACGACGCCCTCCGCGCGGCCGGCGTCGAGCCGGTCGACTACGCCGACCCGGAGCTCGAAGCCCGCGTCCGCGAGCTCGCGCCAGGCGGCGTGCAGGCCGTCTTCGACAACATCGGCGGCGAGACCACCCGCCTGGCCTGGTCGCTGCTCGCGCCCGGCGGCACCCTCGTCGCCTACGCGATCGTCAGCGCGAGCACCGGCAGCATCTGGCCGCCGTTCCTGAAGCAGCTCGCCCGCGTGCAGGCGTACCAGCTGGCGCCGAACGGGAAGCGCGCCGTCTTCTACGACCTCTGGTCCGGGCACTCGCTCCGTCCCGCCCGGTTCCGCGCGCGGCTCGAGGAGGACCTGGGCCGCGTGCTCGCGCTGCTCGCGGACGGCTCGCTCACGGCCAACATCGCCGCGCGCTTCCCGCTGACCGGGATCGTGGCGGCGATGGAGCTCGCGGAGTCGCGGACGCTCGACGGCAAGGTGATCCTGCTGCCCTGATCGCCGCGGCCGGGTAGTCGGCCCTCGAGAGCGTGGAAAAATGGCAGGCGATGTCCTCCCGAGCCGCATGAGCGCCGCCACCTACCTGACCGCCTCGATCCCCCTGCGCCTCGCGAGCGCGGGGATGGTCGTCGCCCTGCCCGTCCTCGCCGTCGAGCGCCTCGACGACGTCGCTCTCGGCGGGCTGCTGACCGGCGCCGCCCTGTTCCCGAGCGTGATCGCGGCTCCGCTGGTCGGCACCGTGCTCGACCGGGTGCGCGCACCGCGTCGGCTGCTGGTCGGCGCGGCGCTGGCCACCGCCGCCTCCTTCGCGCTCGCGTCCTTCCTCGGTGACGCGCCGACGGCGCTGATCGCGCTGCTGCTGGTGATCGCGGGCCTGGCGACCCCGGTCTACATGGGCGGCATGTCGAGCTTCGTGACCAGCGCGATCGCCGACCCGCGCCGCGCCTACGCCCAGGACTCGCTGTCCTACACCGTCGCCTCCATCGGCGGCCCCGCGATCGCCGGGCTGGTGATCGCCGTCGCCTCGGCCCGCTTCGCGATGCTCGCGATGGCGGCCCTCGCGCTCGTCGGTGTCCTCGGCTCGCTCGCCCTGCGGATGGAGGCGCGGCCGACGCCCACCGTCGGCGTCCGGCGCACCATCGCGGCCGGCGTCACGCACCTCGTGCGGCACCGGCCGATCGCGATCGTCACCCTCTCCGGGACGATCAGCCAGATCGGCGGCGGTGCGGCCGGAGTCGCGGCGATCGGCCTGTCGCTCGAGCGGGTGGGCAGCACGGATGCGGCGGCCGGGCTGCTCACCGCGTTCGCCGTCGGCGGGCTGCTCGGCGCGATCGCGGTCGCCGTGCGGCGCTGGACCCACCGCCCGCCGGCCTGGGTGATGGGCGCGGGCTTCGCCGCGACCGGCGTCGCCCTGCTCGCCGCCGCGCCCGACCTCGGGATCGTCGTGGCCCTCGTCGCGTTCGCCGTCGCCGGGGTCTTCACCGCGCCCGCGAACGCCGCGATGCTGCTGCTGCGCGATCAGGAGAGCCCGGCCGCCGTCCGCTCCCAGGTCTTCACCATCGGCGCGGGCCTGCGCGCCGCCGCCGCCGCGGTCGGCGCCGCCCTCGCCGGAGCCGCCTCCGGCCTCGACGCCGGCTGGCTCGTCCTCGGCATCGCCGCCGTCTGGATCGCCTCGGGCCTGCTGCTCACCCTCTTCCCCCGCCCCGCGGGCCCGCGCTGATCCCCACCGCGAGATGCCACATATGAGCGCGACACGCCGTGAAAAGCGTGCACAAGTGGCATCTCGCGGGGAGGGTCAGGCGGCGGCGCCCGACAGGGTGCCGGTGCTCGGGCCTGCGGGGTCGGTGATCAGGCAGTTGATGACGCGGTCGCCGCCGTCCCAGCTCTCCTGGGTCGGGTAGTAGTAGCTGAAGTCGTACTGCGACTCCTCGTAGCTGAGGCCGACGAAGCCCTCGAACGCGGCCTGGCACTCGGAGTCGGCCTGCTCGGTGGTCGCCGTCTCGCCGGGGTACTCGTCCGCGTCGGCCATCGTGATGTTCTGGAAGACCTCGTAGCTGTGCGCGTCGGAGCACGGCACGGTCGGCACATCGGTGACCTCGGTCGCGGTCTCGCTCAGCTCGTCGTTCAGGCAGTCGCCGACGCGGAGCTGGAAGACGTCGGTCGTGCCGCCGTCGACGATCTCGCCGGAGGTGTCGTCGCGGGTCTCGCCGCCCATCATGCTGTTGATCCCCGAGCAGCCGGTGAGGCCGAGGGCGAGGGCCGCGGTGGCGGCGAGGACGAGGGCGGAACGGCGGCGGTTCATCGGAGGCTCCAGACGGCGGTGACGGGGTCGGCTCCAGGGTAGGGGCGGCGGGGCCCGCCGGGGCACCCCCTGTGCGGTGCGGTCCGCTACTCCGATCGTCGCCGCCCGGCAAGGCCCCGCGAGGGGCAGGCGAAGTCCAGCCGGGTGGAGTCGAATGGGGTCATGGCTCAGAAGACCGTCGCAGACCAGCTCATCGCCCAGCTCATCGACGCCGGGGTCGCCCGGATCTACGGGATCGTCGGGGACTCGCTCAATCCGATCGTCGACGCGGTGCGCCGCAGCGGCGGCTCGGCGAAGGGCGGGATCGACTGGATCCACGTCCGCAACGAGGAGGCCGCCGCCTTCGCGGCCGGCGCGGAGGCGCAGATCACCGGGAAGCTGGCGGTCTGCGCCGGGAGCTGCGGCCCCGGCAACCTGCACCTGATCAACGGCCTGTACGACGCGCACCGCTCGGGTGCTCCCGTGCTCGCCATCGCGAGCCACATCCCGAGCGGCGAGATCGGCTCCGGCTACTTCCAGGAGACGCACCCCGACCGCCTCTTCGTCGAGTGCTCGCACTACCGCGAGCTGGTCTCGACGGCGGCGCAGGCCCCGCGGGTCGTCAACGCGGCGATGCGCAGCGCCGTCGCCCTCCGCGGCGTGGCCGTGGTGACCCTCCCGGGCGACGTCGCCGAGTTCGAGGCGGAGGGCGACTTCCCGTCCTTCGTGCTGCCGGAGCGGCCGGTCCTGGTGCCCGCCGCGGCCGACGTCCGCGCGCTCGCGCAGGCGATCGACGAGGCGAAGACGGTCGCGATCTTCGCCGGCGCCGGCGTGCGGGGCGCGCACGACGAGGTCGTCGCGTTCGCCGAGTTCGTCGGGGCGCCGATCGGGCACAGCCTGCGCGGCAAGGAGTGGATCCAGTACGACAATCCCTACGACGTCGGCATGACCGGGCTGCTCGGCTACGGCGCCGCCCACGCGGGCATGCACGACGCCGACCTGCTGATCCTGCTCGGCACCGACTTCCCCTACGAGCAGTTCCTGCCGGATCCCTCGAAGGTCGTCATCGCGCAGGTCGACAGCGATGCGTCCAAGCTCGGCCGCCGGGTGAGCGTGGCGCACCCCGTGCACGGCGACGTCGCCTCGACCCTCGACGCACTGACCCCGCTGGTGAAGCGCAAGGACCACCGCTTCCTCGACAAGCTCCTGAAGAAGCACGAGAAGCTCGTCACGGGAGTCGTGGGCAAGTACACCGAGGTCGCCACGAAGCAGCCGATCCATCCGGAGCTGGTCGCGTCGACGCTCGACGAGCTGCTCGCCGACGACGCGATCGTCACCGCCGACACCGGCATGGGCAACGTCTGGCAGGCCCGCTACGTCACGCCGAACGGGCGCCGCCGGCTGCTCGGTTCGTACTCGCACGGCTCGATGGCGAACGCGCTGCCGCAGGCCGTCGGCGCCCAACTGGCGCAGCCGGGCCGCCAGGTCGTCTCGCTGAGCGGCGACGGCGGGCTCTCGATGCTGATGGGCGAGCTGGTGACGGTCGCGGCGTACAAGCTGCCGGTGACGATCGTCGTCTTCAACAACTCGACGCTCGGCCTGGTGAAGGTGGAGATGCTCGTCGACGGCTTCCCCGACTTCGCGGTGGACGTGCCGATGGTCGACTACGCGCAGGTGGCGACGGCGGTCGGCATCCGGGGGATCCGGGTCGAGGACCCGCGCGAGGTGGAGTCCGCCCTGCGCGAGGCGCTCGCCGACCCGGGGCCGGTGCTCGTGGACGTGGTCACGGATCCGCTCGCGCTCTCGCTGCCGCCGACGGTCACCGGCGCGCAGGTGAAGGGCTTCGCGCTGGCGATGTCGAAGATGGTGATGAACGGCGGCGCGGGCGAGGCGATCGCGCTGGCCCGCTCCAACGTGAAGCACGCGCTGCCGTGATCGACGCTCCCGCGATCGATCGTGCCGCCCTGGCGACGGGGACCTGGTTCGTGCGCAGCTCGAGCCTGCCACTGTGGCGGGGGCGCGAGGGGGTCGCGATCACCTACGCGCCCCTGCCCGGCGGCGAGGTCGGCGACGTGGTCAGCTGGCGCGGCCGCCGCTCGACGCGCTACGTGGTCGGGATCGACGCCCCCGACCCCGCGGATCCCGACGGCTTCCGCTGGCGGGGCGTCGAGCCGCTGACGCTGCTGGCCCGCAGCCGCTGGTCCTTCGTCGCGGCCGACGCCGAAGCGGGCTGGGCGCTGACCCGCTTCGCCCGCACGCCGTTCACCCCGGCAGGCGTGGACGTGTACGTCCGCGACGCGCGGCCGGCGCCGGGCGTGCTCGCCGCCGCCCTCGAGGCCTGCGCCGCGGATCCGCGCACCGCACCGCTCCGCCCCCGGATGTTCGAGGTCGCGCCCTGACGGCCCGAGCCCGGACGACGGTGGATCTCGATACGCCCGCTGCGCGTGCTACTCGATCAGCATGAACGGCCCTCACAGCGGCACCCGTGCTCAGGTACTGCTTCGTTCGGAGCATCCCCGCAAGCAGGGCGCAGGAGCATCCCGCGGAATCGCGTGCCAAGCGATTCCGCGCAGCGAACGCGAGACGCTCCGCGGGACCCGGTCGCGCCGGGGAGCCGACTGCGGGAGGGGGCGGCAGGGACGCCCCCTCCCGGTGAGCACCGTCAGAGGCTCTCGCCGACCGCGATCGACTGGGCCTCGACCGCGGCGCTCTCGGCGCCGTGCGCATCAGCGCGGGCCAGCGTCCGCCGCCCGAGGAACACGATCAGCGAGGCGATCAGCACCGCTCCCGCCGCCGCGTACATCGGGAAGGCCGGCGAGATCGCCGCGGCCAGCGCCGAGGCGGCCGGCGGGGCGATCGCGCCGCCGAGGAAGCGCACGCCCGAGTAGGAGGACGAGGCCACGGAGCGCGGCAGGTCGGTCGCCTCCATCACGCACTCGGTCAGCACGGTGTTGACGACTCCCAGCAGCAGGCCGCCGACGATGATGCAGACGATCAGGCCGACCCGCGAGGAGATCAGCAGCCCGCCGGCGACGAGGTCGAGCGCGAGCAGCACCAGCACCGAGCGGAGCACGACGGTGCGCGGCAGCCGCGCGGTCAGCAGCGGCGCGACGAAGACCGAGGTGATCGCGACGCCGAGGCCCCAGCCGAAGAAGGTGAAGCCGAGCCCCATCTCGTCGAGCCCGAGCGGGTACGGCGTGTAGGCCAGCAGCACGAAGAAGCCGATGTTGTAGAACAGCGCCGCACCGGCGAGGGTGCGGATGGCGGGCACGGCGAGCGCCTTGAACGGCGCGGAGAGCGGCGTCGGGGTCGGCCGCGGGCCGTCCTCGCGCAGCAGGGTCGCGATGGCGATGAAGCCGACGGCCATCAGCACGGCCGTGCCGAAGAACGGTCCGCGCCAGGAGACCGAGCCGAGCAGGCCGCCGAGCAGCGGGCCGATCGCGATGCCGACGCCGAGCGCGGCCTCGTAGAGCACGATCGCGGCGGAGGATCCTCCGCTGGCCGCGCCGACGATCGTCGAGAGCGCGGTCGAGATGAAGAGCGCGTTGCCGAAGCCCCAGCCGGCGCGGAAGCCGATGACGCCCTCGACGCTGCCGGCGGTGCCGGCGAGCGCGGCGAAGACGACGATCAGCACCAGGCCGATCATCAGCGTCTTCTTCGCGCCGATGCGGCTCGAGAGCCAGCTGGTGAAGAACATCACGACGCCGGTGATCACGAGGTAGCTGGTGAACAGCAGCGAGGTCTCGGTCGGCGTCGCCTCGAGGCTCTCGGCGATGGCCGGGAGGATCGGGTCGACGAGGCCGATGCCCATGAAGGCGATGACGGCGGCGAAGGCGACGGCCCAGACGGCGAGCGGCTGCCGGAGGATCGAGCCGCCCGCGGCGGGGGAGTGGGGAGTGGACACGGAGGAGCCTTTCGGGGGAGGGGTCGTGCGGGGAAGGGGAGTCAGGAGGCGGGGCTGCCGGCGACGCGCAGGACGCGCTCCTCGACGAGGGACGCGGCGCGCTCGAGGGCGCGGCGGTCGTCGTCGTCGAGGTCGTCGAACAGCGGGGCGAGGGCGGTGTCGAGGCGGAGGCGGTGCTCGGCGAGCGCCGCGGCTCCCGCCTCGGTGCCCTCGATCAGCCAGGCGCGGCCGTCGCTCTCGTCGTGCACGCGGCGGATCCAGCCGGCCTCGTCGAGGCGCGCGATGATGCCGGTCATCGTCGGCTGGGTGACCCGGACGCGCTCGGCGAGCTCGCCCAATCGGATCGGGGAGGCGGTGCGCAGCTCGGCGAGCGTCGACCAGACGGCGCCGGACTGCGCGCCGAGCCCGGTGGCGCCGCTGGAGCGGCCCGCGTACCGCGCGAGCGCGGTGGCGGCGGAGGCGAGGCGGACGGGGGCGGAGGGTTCGAGCACGTGCTTAAACATAGCACGCCTATGTATCGCGGGAAAGATCGATCCGTCAGGTCCTCCACTGCCCTTCTCCACCGTTGCTGTGCCAGAATTGTTCGCAATCCCTCGTCGAAAGCGGGGATCACCGACGGAAAGAGTTGTCATGCACAGCGTGGTGGAGTCCAGCGCGACCGCCCCCGAATCCGATCTCGACTGCGACGTGGTCGTGATCGGCGCCGGCGCCACCGGCCTGACCGCCGCCCTCCGGCTGCAGGAGCAGGGCCGACGCGTCGTCGTCCTCGAGGCGCGCGAGCGCGTCGGCGGCCGCCTCGAGACCCGTGTGGTCGACGGCCAGATGCTCGAGCTCGGTGGGCAGTGGGTCTCGCCGGATCAGACCGCCCTGCTCGAGACGCTCGACGAGCTCGGCCTCGACACCTACTCCCGCTACCGCGAGGGCGAGAGCGTCTACATCGGCGCCGACGGCGGAGCCCGGCGCTTCACCGGCGACATCTTCCCCGGCGGCGCGAGCACCGAGGCCGAGATCGAGCGCCTGATCGGGATCCTCGACGGCCTCGTGGCCGAGACCGACCCGTCCGCTCCGTGGTCGCACCCGCGGGCGCACGACTACGACCGGATCAGCTTCAGCGCCTGGCTGGAGGCGCAGAGCGACGACGCCGAGGCCCGCGCGAACATCGCGCTCTTCATCGCCGACGCCATGCTCACCAAGCCCGCGCACTCCTTCTCGCTGCTGCAGGCTCTGCTGATGGCGGCGAGCGCGGGCAGCTTCGGCAACCTCGTCGACGCCGACTTCATCCTCGACAAGCGCGTCCTCGGCGGCCTCCAGCAGGTCCCGGAGCGGCTCGCCGAGCGCGTGGGCGCCGAGCGCGTCCTGCTCGGCCGGCCGGTCCGCTCCGTGGAGTACGGCGACGACGGCGTGATCGTCCGCGCCGACGGCGTCACCATGCGGGCCCGCCGCGCGATCGTCGCCGTGCCGCCGAACCTCGTCAACCGGATCACCTTCGACCCGCCGCTGCCCCGGCTCCGCCAGCAGGCGCTCCAGCACCAGTCCCTCGGCCTCGTGATCAAGGTCCACGCGACCTACGCGACCCCGTTCTGGCGCGCCGACGGCCTCTCCGGCACCGCGTTCAGCCCGCACGCCCTCGTGCACGAGGCCTACGACAACTCCAACGCGGGGGAGGAGCGCGGGACCCTCGTCGGCTTCGTCTCGGACGAGAAGGCCGACCGTGTGCTCGCGCTGCCCGAGGCCGAGCGGAAGGCCGCGATCCTCGACTCGCTCGCCGCCTACTACGGCCCCGCCGCGCTCGACCCCGTCGTCTACTACGAGAGCGACTGGGCGTCGGAGGAGTGGACGCAGGGCGCGTACGCCGCGAGCTTCGACCTCGGCGGGCTGACCCGCTACGGCGCGCTGCAGCTCGAGCCGGTGGGCCCGCTCCGCTTCGGCTCGAGCGACCTCGCGGCCGAGGGCTACCAGCACGTCGACGGCGCGATCCGCGTCGGCCGGCGCCTGGCGCAGGAGATCCTCGACGGGGACACCGCCGGAGACTCCGCCGACGACCATGCCGACGACCCCGCCGCGACGAACGACGACACCACCGACGCGACCGCGCCGGCCCGCGACCGTGAAGGAGCACTCCCCGCATGAGCAGCAGCAGCTACGCCGTCATCGACCCGGCCTCGGGCGAGACGCTGAGCGAGTACCCCGGCATCACCGACGCCGAGCTCGCCGACGCCATCGCCTCGGCCCACGACGCGTACTCCACCTGGTCGCGCACCGTGCCCGTCGCCACCCGCGCCGCGCTGATCGCCCGCGTCGCGGACCTGCACGTCGAGCGCGCCGACGCCCTCGCCGAGATCATCGTCCGCGAGATGGGCAAGCCGCTCGACCAGGCGCAGGGCGAGGTCGGCTTCGCGGCCGACATCTACCGCTACTACGCCGAGAACGGCGAGGAGTTCCTGAAGGACGAGCCGATCGCGCTGGCCGACGGCACCGGCTCGGCGTTCGTCCGCCGCTCGGGCCTGGGCGTGCTGCTGGGGATCATGCCCTGGAACTTCCCCTACTACCAGGTCGCCCGCTTCGCCGGCCCGAACGTCGTGAACGGCAACACGATCCTGCTCAAGCACGCGCCGCAGTGCCCGGAGTCGGCCGCCGCGATCGCCGACATCTTCCGCACCGCCGCCGAGGAGCTCGGCGCCCCGGCCGGCGTCTACGTGAACCTCTACGCCAGCAACGACCAGGCCGCGACCGTCATCGCCGACCCGCGCGTGCAGGGCGTCTCCGTCACCGGCTCCGAGCGCGCAGGAGCGGCCGTCGCCGAGATCGCCGGCCGGAACCTCAAGAAGGTCGTCCTCGAGCTGGGCGGCTCCGACCCGTTCGTGCTGCTCTCCACCGACGACCTCGACAAGGCCGTCGAGGACGCGGTCGCCGCGCGCCTCGACAACAACGGCCAGTCCTGCAACGCCGCCAAGCGCTTCATCGTGATCGACGCTCTCTACGACGCCTTCGCGGAGAAGTTCACCGCGGCCTTCACCGCCGCACAGCCCGCGGATCCCCACGCTTCGGGGACCCTCCTCGGCCCGCTCTCCTCCGCCGCCGCGACCGCGCGCCTCGAGCAGCAGCTCGCCGTCGCCCGCGAGCAGGGCGCGACCGTCCGCGCGAGCGGCGAGGTGACCGGCAACTTCTTCCCGCCGGCCGTCCTCGAGGACGTCACCCCCGAGATGAACGCCTACCGCGAGGAGTTCTTCGGCCCCGTCGCCGCGCTCTATCGCGTGCACGACGAGGACGAGGCGATCGCGCTCGCCAACGACACCCCCTACGGCCTGGGCTCCTACCTCTACACGACCGACTCGGAGCAGGCCCTCCGCCTGGCCGACCGCATCGACGCCGGCATGGTCTGGATCAACCTCGTCCTCGGCGACGCGGCCGAGCTCCCCTTCGGCGGCGTCAAGCGCTCCGGCACCGGCCGCGAGATGGGCCGCAGCGCCCTCGAGGAGTTCGTCAACAAGAAGCTGATCCGCATCGCCTAGGTCGTCGCCCGGCGGGGCCGTGCCAGCGCGACGGCGACGTTGCGCTCCACGGTCTCGGTCAGTCGCCTCCCCTGATCGTCGTCGAGGGTCGCCCACGCGGTGTCGTTCCTCGCGATGACGCCGCGCGCCACCTCCTCCACGAGAGTGACGACCTCCTCCTCGTCGATCCCCGTGCTCCTCGCGAGCTTCCGCCAGTGGTTCTGCGTCACCGCCTGCGGGAACCGCGCGCCGGCGATGCGCATCGCCAGCTCCTGGTGGAACGCCGGGAACAGGCCGGTCGGAACCGCGTCGTAGATCGGGGCGAGGCCGACGGCGTCGGGCCGGAGGAGGACGGAGTAGTTCTTGGCATGCGCGTCGGCGTTGCCGATGAGGACGTTGAAGGCCAGCTGTCGGAGGAAGGCGCGCACCACCCCGCCGGTCGCGTCGACCGACCGGAGCTTCTCCACGATCTGCGCGGCCGTCACGGAGTACTTCCGTGCGACGTCGACGCCCAGCGCCTGGGCGAGGTCCTCGGCGTGGAGTCGTGTCGCGAACACGGTGTCGTCGTCGACGACGCGGTCGAAGCGCTCCACGACGAACGCCGTCTGATCCGTCATCTGCAGGACGGCCGCCCGGGGAGCCGGGAGGCCGGCCTCCGCGGCCAGCGCGAGCGCGGACGCTTCCGCTTCCTCGAGGTGGAGATGCTCCGGGCGCGCGGGCTTGACGATGTGCGTCGAGGGCACGGCGGCGTTCGACCAGTACCAGTTCCGGTCCACTCGAGCCAGGGCGAACTTCCCCTGCGTTCCCGCCAGGGAGAAGCGCGCGGGAGTCTGTCGCGGCACCCAGGCGTCCGGATCGAGCTTGATGCTGTTGATGCGGTCGGCGACGTCCCGATCGAGAGCCGGATTCAGCCGCGCCAGTCCCGTCGGCGGTGCCTCGCCGTCGGGGAGGAGCACCAGGCCGCCGGCGACGTCACCGCCGACCGTCCGCAGGAGTTCGAACGTCCCCGTGCTCGCGACCCCGTACGCCTGTGCCATCCGGCGTCGCGTGTGCTCCTGGTCGGGCAGCAGGTTGTCGAGGAATCTCGCCGCCGCCGAGCGCGTCGTCGTGCCCTCGCGCGGCAGCGACAGGGAGATCGGCGTCGACGGTGCGTCGTCGGAGTAGCTGAGGCCGATCCTGCCGTCGGCGTCCCGGGTGAACTGCCCGGCATGTCTGCCCTCGAGCCACGCTTCGAGTCGTTCCGTCACCGCAGCACCAGATCGGGAAGTGCGGTCGGCTCGACGCCCAGGACGTCCAGCACGCGCCGGGCGGTCGAGGGCCGCGACACCGGCAGACCGCGTTCGAGGCGTCGGACGTCGGAGACGTCCATCTCCGCGGCTCGCGCGAGGTCGTCGATCGAGAGTCCCATGATGCGTCGCTCCGAGCTCACGGCATCCGCCAGGTCTTCCAGGCGTCGCAGGTACTCGCGTCGCGGACGGTGCAGTGCCTCTCGCACGTAGTCCGGATCACCGTGGAGTGCGTGCTGCACGAGATTGGTGCCGAAGTCGACGAGCCCGGACTCCACCTCTCCACCCCACCAGTCCGCCAACAACCCGGCGGGGTCCTGCGACGCGCGGAGCCGGCGGATGCGCGCGGCGGTCCTGGCGAGCTCCTGCCCCTCGAGGCCCGACAGGGTCCGCTCGTGCAGGGCGTGCGCCAGCGACTGCCGCGACCTGACCGAGAGCGGACGGCGCGAACGTGCGCCGGACACCTCCGTGACCTCCCAGCGGCGGCCGAGCTTCGTCGCCTCGATCCGGCCGGCGGCGATCAGCGCCACGACGCGGCGCGGAGTCACCCCGAGTCGCTCGGCGGCCTGCTTGACGTCCATGACACAACTGTACCGACAGAGTGCTGGGAAGCATCGTGGCGGCCTGAAGGCGGGTAGGCTCGCCCGTCATGCGCGTCTTCGGCTGTCCGCACTGCGAGGCGCGGGTGGAGTTCGAGGACGCGCGGTGCCTGCGCTGCGGCACGGCGCTCGCGTACGACGTCGAGGCGGACGAGCTCGTCGAGGCGGAGGGGCGCGCGCTCTGCGTGTACCGCGGCACGATCGACTGCACCTGGCTCGCGGCGGAGGGCACCGGCGGCGCCTGCGCCTCCTGCGCGCTGACGATCGCCCGGCCGCCGGTGTACGACGCGGCGACGCTGAGCCAGCTGACGGTCGCCGAGTTCGCCAAGCGGCGGCTGCTGCGCCAGCTGCGGCACCTCGACCTGCCGGTGCACCGCGGTCGGCGACTGTCCTTCGAGCTGCTCTCCTCCGCGCAGGGCTCCGTGACGACCGGGCACGCCGACGGCGTGATCACCGTCGACCTCGCCGAGGGGAACGACGCGCACCGCGAGGCGCTGAAGGCGCGGCTCGGCGAGCCGTACCGGACGATGCTCGGCCACTTCCGGCACGAGATCGGCCACTACTACTGGCAGCTGCTCGTGGACGGCACGCCGCTCCTGCCCGCGTTCCGCGCGCTGTTCGGCGACGAGCGGGCCGACTACGGCGCCGCGCTCTACGCGCACTACGGCGGCGCGTCGACCGAGGACTGGGCCCGCGACCACATCTCGCAGTACGCGACCACGCACCCGTGGGAGGACTTCGCCGAGACCTTCGCGCACTACCTGCACATCGCCGACGCGCTGGAGACGACCGCGACCGTCGGCCTGACCGTCGCCGGACCCTGGGGCCGCCTCCCGGAGTCGCTGGTCGGCAGCGTGCAGGCGACGGGCGCGCAGCGCGTCGCCGATCTGGAGACGCCCGAGATCCTCGCCCGCTGGCACGGCTTCTCGCTCGCCCTCAACAGCGTGAACCGCTCGATGGGCAAGGACGACCTCTACCCCTTCGTCATCACGCCCGCGATCGCCGAGAAGCTCGCCTGGGTGCACGAGCTGGTGCGCCGCGGCGCACGGCTGTGACTCGTCGCCGCGGCGCACAGCTGTGACTCGTCGCCGCGGCGCACGGCTGTGACTCGTCGCCGCGGCGCACGGCTGTGACTCGTCGCCGCGGCGCACAGCTGTGGCTCGTCGCCGGGGGACCTGGGAGTCAGGCCTCGCCGTCGAGCAGCCGGCGCGGCGCCCTCGCGGCCCACGCCTCGCGCAGCAGCTCGCCGAGCTCGTCCGCGCCGATCTTCTCCAGCCGCACGAGCACGCTCGGATGCCCGTCGTAGTGGCTCGTCGTGAAGTACGTGTCCGGGTCGCTCTGCAGCAGCGCCTCGCGCTCGCCCAGATCGGCTCGCCAGACGAGCAGGACACCCGGCCGCTGGTGCAGCCGGGCGAACATCCTCGGCCCGGCGTAGAAGGCCGGGGTGCCGTAGGCGGTCCGCTCCTCGGTGCCGGGGAGCAGGAGCGCCAGTCGGCGCACGTCGTCGTCGTCGCTCATGCTCCCCAGTGTGCGCCCGCTACTTCTTCTTCAGCGAGGACTCCTTGTGGGCGGCCTTCGCGTCGGTCTTGTCGCTCTGCACGATCCAGTAGGGCTCGTCGTCCGAGGCGTTGAACTTCTGCCCCTCGAACTGGAACTCCTTCGTCTTCTTCTCGACCAGCTCGCCGTGGGTCTCGCCCTGCGAGGTGTTCCAGCTGATCTTGTCGCCCTTCTTCACGAGGCGCTTCCTCTCTCTCGTGCCGCACCGGGGGTCCGAGGCAGCGTGATGGTGGTGGTGACGTCGACGACGGCCGGCGTGGCCGGTGCCGACGAGAAGCCGAAGCGGACCGGCGGCGACAGCGGTCCGAGCGCGCCGAGGTCCGCGCCGTCGAGCGAGGCGGTGACCCCGAGGATCGAGCGGATCGCGCGGACGCCGTAGTACTCCCGCCTGCCGTGGCCGGCCGAGCCCGCGGTGCTCACGCCGCGCACCAGCACGGAGGCGACCGGGGAGATCGCGGTCAGCCAGGCCGGGTGCTCGGCGAGCGGCCGCGGCACGATGCGCAGCAGGCGGCCCAGCGGAGTGAGCCCGCCGAGCCGCAGCGCGAGCGAGAGCGGGCCGGCCGTGGCCTCGATCCCGCCCGCGACGCGGTGCCAGGAGACGGGTGCGAGCCGCACCTCGTCGAACGAGTAGGTCGAGCCGATGAAGTCCGCGACCTCGTCGCTCGGCGCGATGAGGATCCGGTGCCCGTCGGGCCGCTCGATCATCGCGTCGGCGAACGCGCCGAAGGGCGTGCTCTCCCACATCCCGAGCACGACCCGGGTCCCGGAGGCCGTCCCGAACCCCGCGATGCGCCCGCTGAAGCGCAGGCGCCGCGAGGTCCGGCCCGGCCCGGTCATCAGGAGGCGGCGGAGCGCAGCAGCGTGAAGGACGCGTCGCGCACGATCAGCGTGGTGACCTCGCCCTCGACGACCTGCTCCGGGTCGCTCGAGGCGGCCAGCTGCCACTCGGCGCCTGGTGCGTCCGGCACCGTGAACTCGACGCCGTTCTCGGCCGAGTTCATCAGCAGCGCGAAGCTGGCGCTGCCCTCGGAGCGGAAGACGAACGTGATCGAGCGGGCGTCCGGGTTGTCCCAGTCCTCGTCGGCGAAGCCGGCGGCGTCCGAGCGCAGGATGTCGACGGTCTCGGGGCCGTCGCCGGGGGCGCGGCGGAACCACTTCGGCCGCAGGGCAGGCTCGGCCTTCCGCAGCGCGATCAGCTCGCGGGTGAAGGCGAGCAGGTTGAGGTCCGCGTTCTCCCAGTCGAACCACGAGATCTCGTCGTCCTGGCAGTAGGCGTTGTTGTTGCCGCCCTGGGTGCGCGCGATCTCGTCGCCGCCGAGGATCATCGGCACGCCGGCCGAGAGCAGCAGCGTCGCGAGGAAGTTGCGGCGCATCCGGGCCCGGCGCTCGTTGACGGCGCCGTTGTCGGTCGCGCCCTCCGCGCCGTTGTTCGAGGAGCGGTTGTCGCTCTCGCCGTCGTTGTTGTCCTCGCCGTTGGCCGCGTTGTGCTTGCGCGAGTAGGCGGTGAGGTCGGCGAGGGTGAAGCCGTCGTGCGCCGTGACGAAGTTGACGCTCGAGACGGGGGAGCGCTTGTCGGCCTCGTAGACGTCCGGCGAGCCGAGGATCCGCTGCGCGGTGGTGCCGAGCACCGAGTCGGCGCCGTGCCAGAAGTCGCGGACGTCGTCGCGGAACTTCCCGTTCCACTCCGACCAGTCGGCGGGGAAGCCGCCCACCTGGTAGCCGGCGGTGTCCCACGGCTCGGCGATCATCTTGACGGGCGCGAGCACCGGGTCCTGCGCGATCAGGTCCAGGAAGGCGCTGTGCACCTCGGCCTCGCCGGTCTGGCGGGTGAGCGTGGTGGCGAGGTCGAAGCGGAAGCCGTCGACGTGCATCTCGGTCACCCAGTAGCGCAGCGAGTCCATGATCAGTCCCAGCGCCGCGGGGTGCGCGACGTTGAGGCTGTTGCCGGTGCCGGTGGTGTCGAAGTAGTTGGCGCGGTCGTCCTCGACGAGGCGGTAGTAGGAGCCGTTGTCGATGCCCTTGAAGGAGAGCGTCGGTCCCTTGTCGTTGCCCTCGGCGGTGTGGTTGTAGACCACGTCGAGGATGACCTCGAGGCCCGCCTCGTGGAACGCCTTGACCATCGCCTTGAACTCGTCGACCTGCGAGCCGTCGTCGCCGGCGTGGGAGTACTCGTTGTGCGGCGCGAAGAAGCCGAGCGAGTTGTAGCCCCAGTAGTTGCGCAGGCCCTTCTCGACCAGGTGAGAGTCCTGCACGAACTGGTGCACCGGCAGCAGCTCGACCGAGGTCACGCCGAGGTCGGTGAAGTGCTTGATCGACGCGGGGTGCGCGAGGCCGCGGTAGGTGCCGCGGACGTTCTCGGGCACGTCCGGGTGCAGCTGGGTGAAGCCCTTCACGTGCACCTCGTAGACGACCGTCTCGTCCAGCGGGATGCGCGGGGCCTCGTCGCCGGTCCAGTCGAAGGAGTCGGGGTCGGTCACGACGCAGCGCGGCACGGCGGCCGCGTCGTCGGCGTCGTTGCGCGTGTCGGCGTCCTCGTAGAACTGTCCGAAGACGTCCTCGCTCCAGTCGTAGCCGCCCTCGATCGCGGTGGCGTGCGGGTCGAGCAGGAGCTTGGCGGCGTTGTGGCGGAGGCCGTTCGCGGGGTCCCAGGGGCCGTCGACGCGCAGACCGTAGCGGGTGCCGACCGTCATCTCCGGGACGATGCCGTGGAAGACGTGACCGGTGCGCTCGGAGAGGGTGACGCGGGTCTCGGCTCCGGAGGAGTCGAAGAGGCAGACCTCGACGCTGTCCGCGGTCTCGGAGTAGACGGCGACGTTCGCGCCGGCGTCGCCGCGCAGGGAGACGCCGAGGGGATAGGGGAAGGAGCGGGGAGATGCGGGCATGCGACCATCCTGACGAACGCTCCCTGAGCGGTTCTCGCCCTTGTCCGGCGGGGCACGGGCCGGTACTGTTCCGGACCCCTCTCCACGCGCCACCCTGGCGCGAGCGGCTCGCCGAGGCATATAGTCAGCTGGCTTACTAATGGAGCTCCGGACCGGTTCCGGGGCGGAGGAGGACGGCATCATGGCTCTCGCAGCAGCTCGGCGCCGCTGGATCGGACTGATCGTGATCAGCCTCGGCGTCGCGACGATCATCGTCGACTCGACGATCGTGAACGTGGCGATCCCGTCGATCGTCGCCGACCTCGGCATCACCTCGACCCAGGTGCAGTGGGTGCAGGAGTCGTACACGCTCGTCTTCGCCGCGCTCCTGCTCGCCTTCGGCACCCTCGCCGACCGCTGGGGCCGGCGCCGGATGCTCGTCGTCGGCATCGCGCTGTTCGCGCTCTCGTCCGTCGCCGCCTCGCTCGCGGCCACCGGCGACCTGCTGATCCTGTCCCGGGTGGTGCAGGGCGTCGGCGGCGCGATGGTTCTGCCGTCGACGCTGTCGCTGATCAACGCGACGTTCCGCGGCAAGGAGCGGGCGATCGCGTTCGCCGTCTGGGGCTCGACCATCGGCGGCATGACCGCCGTCGGTCCGCTGCTCGGCGGCTGGCTCACCACCGACTTCTCCTGGCGCTGGGCCTTCGGGATCAACATCCCGCTCGGGATCGTCATCGTCGTCGGCGCGCTGCTCTTCGTCGACGAGTCGAAGCAGCCGGACGCGGGCCGCGTCGACCTGGTCGGCGCGCTGCTCTCGGTCGTCGCCTCCGCCGGCCTGGTCTTCGGCCTGATCGAGGGCCGGAGCCTCGGCTGGTGGCTGCCCTCGCCGGTGCCGGTCGCCTTCGTCGTCGCCGTCCTCGCCACGATCGCGTTCGTGCTCTGGGGCCGGGCCCGCGAGCGCGCCGGCCGCTCGGCGATGCTCTCGCTCCGGCTGTTCCGGCTGGCCTCGTTCCGCAACGGCAGCATCGCCGCGATGATCGTCTCGCTCGGCGAGTTCGGCATCATCCTCGCCCTGCCGATCTGGCTGCAGAACGTGCTCGGCTACACCGCGGTGCAGACCGGGCTGGTGCTGATCGCCCTCGCGCTCGGCTCGTTCGTCGCCTCCGGCTTCGCGGGCGCGTTCGGCAACCGCGTCTCCGCCGTGCTGATCGTCCGGGTCGGGCTCGCGGCCGAGATCGTGGGCGTCGTCGGCATCGGCGCCGTCGTCTCCGACACGACGCCGTGGTGGGCGCTCGTGCCCTTCCTCGCCGTCTACGGCTTCGGCGTCGGCCTCGCCACCGCACAGCTGACCGGAGTGGTCCTCCGCGACGTGCCCGTCGAGCTCAGCGGCCAGGGCTCCGGCACCCAGTCGACCGCCCGGCAGATCGGCTCGGCACTCGGCATCGCGGTGCTGGGCACCATCCTCTACACCTCGACCGCGGGCGTGCTCACCTCGTCTCTGGAGGAGCAGGGGCTGCCGGCCGCGCAGGTCAGCAGCACGGTGGACGCCGTCGTCGACTCCTCGGGAGCGGCCATCGCCGGACTCGCGGCCGACCCGGGCACGGCGGACGTCGCCCGCGCGGCCGGGGAGGCGCTGTCGGACGGCACGCGCTTCGCCGCCTTCGCCGCGGCGGGCTTCCTCGCCGTCGGCTTCGCGGCGACCCTCTCCCTCGGCGGCGCGACGCCGCGCGAGGAGAAGGGCGAGTCCGCCGAGGCGGTCGGCTCAGGTCCGATCAGCTCAGCGGCGCCGCGTCGTCGGCGGTGAAGACGATCTTGCCGATCGTCCGGTCGGTGCCCTGCGCCCGCCGCGAGAGCACGGCGATGACGTCCTCGAGCGGATGCACGGCGCCGGCCGCGGGGACGAGCTCGCCCGAGACGGCCAGCGAGACGGCCCGGCCGATGCGCTCGGCGCTCGCCGTGACGATCAGGTTGCTCACCTTCGGCCGACTGCGCCGGACCAGGCTCGCCGCCTGGGCGCCGAGGTCCGGGCCGCTCGGCACGAGGGTGGCGTAGCGGCCGCCGTCGGCGAGGAGGAGCGCGGCGTCCTTCGCCGGCAGGTGCCCGGAGACGTCGAGCACCGCGTCGAAGCGCCCGCCGAGCACGCCGAGGTCGAGCAGGCGGTAGTCGTGCGGCTCGGCGCCGAGCGCGCGCAGGGTGTCGGCGGACGCGGCCGAGCCGGTCGCCGCGACGGTGCAGCCCGCGCGGAGCAGCAGCTGGACGACGAGGTTCCCGATCGCGCCGGAGCCGCCGCCCACCAGGATCTGCTCGCCGGCCCGCACCCGCAGGGCGTCGACCGTGCCGATCGCGGTGCCGCCGGACATCGCCAGCGTCACCCCCTGCACGTCGTCGAGGGCGTCGGGCAGCGGAACCAGCGAGCGGCCGCGGACGATCGCGGCGTCGGCGAAGGCGTCGCCGTCGCGGGTCATGCCGACGACGCGGTCGCCGATCGAGACGGAGTGGTCGCCGGGGCCGAGCGCCTCGACCGTGCCGGCGATGTCGAGTCCGAAGCCGTAGGGGCGCTTCCGGCCGACCGCCATGATCCTGGCGGCACCGGAGAGGATCTTCTCGTCGGTCGCGTTGATGCTCGCGGCGCGCGTGCGCACCAGCACCTCGCCGCGTCCGGGCATCGGCACCGGGGCCTCCCGCCAGGACAGCACGTCCGGTCCGCCGAACCGCTCGTAGCCGAGTCGTCGCAATTCCCGCTCCCGTCGTCGCGCCGCCGAGGCGGTCGTCCTCCGAGCCTAGGCGCTGGCCGCCCGGTGCTACCGTGGCGGCCATGAGCGCAGACGACAGCCCCGAGTTCGCCGGATTCACCAGCGGAGGCTCGGCGAACGTCGAGCACCCGGACGACGTGCAGCCGGCCGACGCCGACAACGAGGAGAGCACGACCCCCGAGGAGAGCGCCGACCCCGACCACCCCTACGACTCGATGGCCGAGAGCGGCACCGAGAACGCCCCGGAGGACGAGGTCGGCTCCCGCGAGGACGAGGAGGGGCTGCTCGCCCCCGGCAGCACGGCCGAGGGCGCGGGCACCTCGCTCGGGGCCGTCCCGGCCGAGGCGCGGCGCGAGGCCGAGCCGCTCGGCGCGCACGACGGCGAGGTCGGCTCGGGCCAGCTCGCCGACGAGCGCTGGCGGCAGAACGGCGTCGATCCGCTCGGCTGACGCCCTCCCGCGCGGGGCCCCGCGTCCAGGAACTACTCCGGTTGCTCGGAGGAGCCCCCCTGGCGGGCCCCGTACGGTTCCGGAGGACGCGGCAGGCCCGCCGCGTGGACGGAGAGTCTCATGTCGTTGCTGTTCAACCGCACCCGGGAGCTCCGCTGGACTCCGGACGAGCGGAAGGCCCTCGCGGAGGCCGTGGCCGAGGACCGCGCCCAGCTGTGGCGCAGCGTCGGCGACCTGGACCGCACGGTCGTCGTCTCGACCGAGGACCCGGGCGTCCGCGGAGGCGCCCGCTGGCCCACCGATCACCGCGCCTTCCTCCGCGTCGAGCGCGGCCCCTCCGTGGTGCTGGCCACCGACGGACTCAGCGATCCCTTCGACCGCCTCGCCCGCCCCGGCACCGGCCTCGGGCTCGAGCTGTGCCTCGAGACCTCGGCGCTGCGCGGCATCCCCGCGGCCGACCTCTGGAACCACTGGCAGTTCCGCGTCCTCTACGAGGCGGCGCGGCTCGCGGCGCTGCAGGGCGTGTGCTGCCGCACGGGCGTCGACACGGCCACCCTGCCGGGCGCGGCCGCACCGGCCGCCTGGGCGGACGAGCGCGGCTCGGTCGGCGTGCTGCTGGGCCTGCGCGGCGGCGGACTCCCCGAGCGCCTCGAGCTGGCGACGGGCGACGTCGAGCTGGTGACCGTCACCCCGCTCTGGCCGGAGGAGTACGCCTGGGCCTCGGTCGACACCACCGCCCGCGAGGAGATCGCGTCCCGCCTGCGCGCCCTGCCCCACGACGAGCTCGTGCACACCGCCCGCCCCCGCGTGGTCTGAGCTCATCCACGGAAGAGACGCCCGCAGACATGCTGGTCGAGTAGCCCCGAAGGGGCGTATCGAGACCGGGGGTCAGGCGTGCTCGTCGGGCTCCGCGCTCAGGACCATCTCGCCGGTGGCGTTCGCGTGGGCGATCAGCTCGTCGATCCAGGCGCGGTTGAGCGCCGGGCGCCGGCCGCCGTGGAAGCGGAAGTGCAGCGGCGTGGTCGGGTGGATCCAGACCGAGCTGCGGCCGTAGCCGCTCGACTCCGGCTCGGTCCAGGAGAGGCTGAACGACTCGTTCCGCCGCATCTTCGCGAACATCGCCACCTTGAGGTGGGCGAGCAGTCGATCGTCGAAGTCGATCTCGAGTGACTGCGGCCCGTAGATCAGTCGTCCCATGCTCGTGAATATACCGCCGCGGCGCGCTCCGGACGGGTCGGACCGGGAACGGCGAACGCCCCGCCCAGCGGATCCGAGGATCGCGGTGGACGGGGCGTTCAGAGGTCGTTGCGACCCGGAGGCCGTGTGACGCTGAGGTCGGTGATTACTCGCCGACGCCGCGGATGTTCGCGGCCTGCGGGCCCTTGCGGCCCTGCTCGACGTCGTACTCGACGTGCTGGTTCTCGACGAGCTCGCGGTAGCCCTCCTTGGCGATGGCGGAGAAGTGCGCGAACACGTCGGCGCCTCCGTCGTCGGGAGCGATGAAGCCGAAGCCCTTTTCGGAGTTGAACCACTTAACGGTGCCAGTAGGCATTTCTTTTCCTTACGTGATGGTGACGCCCGCGTGAGCGGCCGTCGTTAGATTTCGCACAGCTGTGCGGTACCCGGTCCGCTCGTCCGCCGCGGGTGAAACACGCGTCGGCCGGTCGATCCGGGTCGTCTGGGGGCGGAGAGCGCGGCTCCTCGTGGGGAGTGCGACTGCGCGGGGGAGAACGTCCCGCTCACCGACGGAGTCGGAGAAGCGGGGGTCGAACGAGGAACGGCGCGGCTTCCGCGGCGTCCTGTGAAGGGCGGTACCCGCGGATGAGGCGGGCGTTCGAACCGACGGATCGAGGGCGATGCACTCGATCGTTGCGGTCTCTATCAGGGGCTGAGTCTCTTCGTCGTCGTGCGACTTCTCAGCCGTGGAATTCGGGCGATCGCCCAGGAGATGTCCCCACTCTACGGGAGAGGAGCGCCCGAGCGCGACCGTCGGGTCCAGACCCGCTGCTCGCGCGGCCCGCGCCTGTGCCACGATGCAACTCCGGGTGCGGCTCGCGCACCCCTCACGACGAGGTGTCGATGCTGCTCACGAGTGCCGGGACCGCGGGTGCCGAGGTCTCCGCCGCGGACGCGCTCGAGCTCCGGCGCGAGCAGAGCGAGGTCGGCATCGCCTGTGCGCGGCGGGCCGGGGGAGTCTTCGCAGGCACGTCCGCCCTGCACCTGGTGATGCTCGTGCCGACCGAGCTGCCCGCCGTGCTGCCGAGCGCCCTCCTGCTCGTGATCAGCGCCGCGATCCAGCTCTCCTCGCGCCGCGCCGGTCCGAGCGGCGCGCGGGCCGTGGTCGCCGGCCTCGTGCTCGGCGTCGTCGCGCTCGCGGCGTTCCTCGGCCCGGGCGTCCCGGACGGCGACCGCACCGTGCTCAGCTGCGTGACCATGCTCGCCTCGATGGCCCTGCCGGCTCCGCTGCTCGCGATCGGCTCGTCGGCGCGGCTCCTCGGGGCGGCGGTGCTCGGCGGCGTCCCCGCGCTGGCGCTCGGAATGTCGGCCACGTGGGGGTCGGGGAGGGCGCTCTTCGTCGGGCTCTCGGTCGTGGTCTGCTGGGTCATCGCGGTCCTCGGCGCCCGCTGGCTCGCCTCGAGCGTCGAGCGCGCCCACGCCGGCACCGCGCGCCTGCGCACGGCCCACGCCGCCGAGCGCCGCTCGAGCGAGAGCGAGGCGCAGCGCCGTCGCGAGGCACGCCTGATGCACGACACCATCCTCGCCACGCTCACCCTCGTCGCCCACCGCGGCGAGGGCGTCCCCGCCGCGACGCTGCGCTCCCAGGCGGCGGCGGACCTCGCGCTGCTGCGCCGGCTCGACCGGGTCGACCTCGACCCGGCGCCGCGCGACTGCGCCGAGGCGAGCCGGGCGTCCGGTGCCGACGCGAGCACCGCTGCCTCGGTGCTGGCCGAGGTCGGCCGCCGGGCGGAGGCGCTGGGGGTGGAGGTGCGCTGGCACGCCGGCACGGCCGCCCCCGGCGCGACGCCCCTCGGCGGCGCGTCGCTCGAGGCGCTCGCGGGCGCTGCGGGGGAGTGCCTCGAGAACGTGCGGCGCCACTCCGGAGCAACGACGGCCCACGTCACGCTCGACGAGGGGCTGGACTCGGTCCGCGTGACCGTCTCGGACGCGGGGCGCGGCTTCGACCCCGCGGCCGTCCCCGGCGCGCGGCTCGGGCTCGCGCAGTCGGTCGTCGGGCGGATCGAGGCCGTCGGCGGCAGGGTGCGGATCTTCTCCGCGGTCGGCGCGGGCACCACCGTCCTGCTGAGCGTGCCGCGATGACCGCGCCGGCCGAGGCCGCCGACCTCTCCGGCAGTGCCGACCTCTCCGGCAGTGCCGACCGCTCCGACCGCGCCGACCGCGCCGGAGAGGGCACGCTCGTCGAGCTGGTCCGCGCGGCCGGCGAGGGTCCTCGGACGCTCGACTCCGTCCGCCAGCGGATCACCCGCACCCACCGCCTGACCGCGAGCTACTTCAGTGTCGGCTTCCTCGCGATCACCGTGGCGCTGGTCGTCCGCGGGCTCGCCTCCTTCCTCTGGGCGCTGAACGACCGGTCGGCCACCTGGCTCTCCGGCGTCTCCTGGGTGCTGGTGCTCGGGGCGCTCGCCGTGGGGATCGCCGTCGTGGCGACGCGGCGCGGCGAGCTGCCCCGCTCCGTGTTCGCGGGGGTGCTCGCCGTCGACGCCGTTGCGCTCGTGCTGGAGTTCGCCGACTACGCGCTCCCGGCGCCGGCGCCGCTCTACTACCCGACGGTCTGCATCGGGGTCGGCGCGACGGTGATCGCGCTGCTCGGCGTGCAGCCGCCGTCGCGGAGCACCGGGGCGATCGTCCTGCTCGTCGCGCTCAGCCTGCTGGGACTGCTGGGGCACGCGGTGCTCACCGGCGAGGGGTCGAGCATCGCGGTCGGGAACGTGCTGCTGGCGACGGCCCCCGTGGGCGTCTCCGCGTCCCTGCTCACCGCGCTCGACCGTCACGTGCACCGCGGGCTCGACCGCACCCTGGCCGACAGCGTGGTCGACGGTCCGGGGACCGGGCCGGGCAGTCTCGCCGCCGCGGAGCTCGCCCGGGTCGACGCGGAGATCGCGGAGCTGCTCGAGGAGGTCGTCGCCCAGGGCGCCGTCCCCGACGCCGATCTCGGCGAGCGGGCCCGCGTGCTCGGCGACCGGCTCCGCGAGGTGCTGGCGCGCAGCCACGACCGCACCTGGCTCCTGATCGCGGTGGAGGAGTCCGCGCTGCTGTCCGGGGCGGTCGTCGTCCGCGACCCGCGCGGCGTGGCCGCCGGCCTCGCTCCGCCCGACCGCTCGCGCCTGCTCTCGGTCCTCTGGCTGCTGACGACGCAGGCGGGTGCCGGCCGCCCGCCGATCGAGCTGCTGCTCGCGCAGCGCGAGGACGCGGCGGCTCCGGTGCGGATCGTCCTCCGCGCGCCCGGCCTGCGCCCGCGCGACGTCGACCCCGCCGTCTGGGGGATCCTGGGCGAGATCGGGGCGCACCGCGCCTCGCCTGCGGGCTCGGGGACGACGATCGAGCTGGACCACCGCCTGCCGGGGAGGCCGGCGTGAGCGCGGACGCCGGGACGGCGACCGGCGAGCAGACCGGGATCGCCCTCGCGATCCTCGACGACCATCCGATCCTGCTCAGCGCGCTCACCGAGTGGATCAACCGCTCCGGCGCCGAGATCCGCGTCGTCGCGACGGCCTCGAGCTGGACCGGTCTGCTGGCGCATCCGCGCTTCCCCACCGACGTCGTGCTGCTGGACATCGACCTCGGCGACGACCTCGACCTGGCGATGAAGATCCGCACGATCACCGCCGCCGGCGCGGCCCCGGTCATCATCAGCACCCACTCCCAGGCGGAGACCGTCGCGGGGGCGCTGGAGGCCGGAGCGCGCGGCTACCTGGTGAAGAGCGAGCGGACGGAGGTGATCCTCGAGGCGATCCGCACCGCGGCGCGCGGCGAGTGCTTCCTCACCCCGCAGACCCGGGCGCTGCTCGGCGGCGGTGGGACGGGCCCGCTGACGGCCCGAGAGCGCCGGATCGTCGGGCTCTTCGTCGAGGGGCTCTCGCTCAAGCAGGTCGCGACCGAGCTCGGGATCACCCAGGACGCGGCGCGCAGCTCGCTGCGGAACGCCCGGGCGAAGTACCGCGCCGAGGGCGTGGGCGTGAGCACCAAGATCGCCCTGCGCCGCCAGGCGCTGCGCGACGGGATCATCGGGCGAACGCCCTAAGGGCGCGGTCGACGATCCCGCCGAGGTCGGCGACCGGCTCGGGTCAGACGGACTCGTCGCGCTTCTGCCGGGCCGGCTCGGCCGGGCGGTCGGGGCCGTTCCAGACCGAGACGATGCCCCAGGCGACCGCGGCGATCGGCACGGCGAGCACGGCGCCGACGATGCCGGCGAGCACGGTGCCGATGGTCAGGGCGATCAGCACGATCAGCGGGTGCAGCTTGAGCGAGCGGGCCATCACGACCGGCTGCAGGAAGTTGCCCTCGAGCTGGTTGACGGCGATGACGACGATGATCACGATCAGCGCGGCCAGCGGGCCGTTCGCGACGAGGGCGACGAGTGCGGCGAGGATGCCGGCGGCGGTCGCTCCGACGATCGGGATGAAGGCGGTGAGGAAGACGATCACGGCGAGCGGGAGGGCCAGCGGCACCTGCAGGATCGCGAGGGCGACGCCGATGCCGATCGCGTCGACCGCGGCGACGGTCGCCGTGCCGCGGATGTAGCCGCCGAGGACGTCGACGGTCTTGCCGCCGACGCGCTTGGCGCGGTCGTAGCTCGAGCCGGTGAAGGGGCGGAGCAGGAACTCCCAGATCTTCGGGCCGTCCTTCATGAAGAAGAAGAGGACGACGATCATCAGCACCAGGCCGGTGACGAAGTTCGCCGCGGCGGCGGCGCCGGCGAGGGCGCCGGAGCCGAAGGAGCTCGAGGTGAGGAAGTCGACGACGCTCTGGCGGGCGTCCTCGATCTGCTGCTCGTCGATCTGGAACGGCAGGTGCTGCACGTAGTCCTGCAGCGAGGCGATGCCGTCGGAGGCGCTGCTGACCAGCTCGTCCCACTGGTTGCGGACGGCGACGGTGATCAGCCAGCCGATGGCGCCGAGGATCGCGAGCAGTCCGATCAGGGCGATCCAGGTGGCGAGGATCGACGGCACGCCCTTGCGGCGCATCCAGGCCAGGACCGGGTGGATCGCGGACGCGAGGATGATCGCGATCAGCACGGGGATCAGCACCAGCGTCAGCTGGGTCATCGCGAGGACGAGGACCGCTGCGAGCGCCAGGACGACGAGCACCTGGAGGCAGCGCAGGGCGAAGCGCCCGAGTCCGTCGGTCCACACCGTCGGCCGCCGCTCGGCGGGGGGAGTGGCCGGGGAGGCGGCCGGGGGGACGGTGCGGTCGAAGAAGCCCATGGGGGGAACCGTAGTGGAGGGACGGGGCGCGGTTCTCCCGCTTGACGACCGCGCGGTCGCCCCGGTGGCGGAGGTCGCCGGGCGGCGGCCGGATCGAGCGTGGAGTGCGGAATCGGTTGCGTCCGGCCGCCTCCACTGAGCAGAATCGCCTGTTCTGTGGCGAAATGGCGCGCAGAGGTGCGGAATCCATTGCCTCGACGACGGAATGCGCACTAGGGTCGCCGTGTCCATGCAAGCGCATGGGGTGCGGGACCCGAACCCGCGCCGCAGTCGCTCGCCGGTGCCCGCCGCCTGCCGATCAGGCGGCGGGTCCGCGCTCGTCCAGGACGGCCGCGCTACGCGGCGGGGACTCGGACGGTCAGTCCGCCCGGCTCGATCCAGGTGCGGAACGCCGACGTCGTCCCGAACGGGTCGCCGTCCAGCTCGATCTCCTGCGGCTTCTCCAGGCGCACCACGAGCTCGTGGCCCTTCACGTAGCGCAGCGCCGAGACCTCCTTCGTGAGGCCCATCAGCTTCGTGCCGACCACGCCGCTGCGGCGCAGCACGCCGTTCTCCCAGACCACCTTGAAGATGATCTGGACCCAGCCGAAGAAGCCCTCCGGGCGCAGCAGCACGATGTCGAACTCGCCGTCGTCGACCGCGGCGTCCGGCAGCAGCAGGATGTTCGCCGGCAGGGCGCCGCAGTTGCCCACGATGATCGTGTGCGCGCGCACTTTGCGCGTCTTCGCGCCGTTCAGGGAGTAGCGGAACTCGAGCTGGTTCTTGTCCAGCAGGGCCTTCCGCAGCGCGTCGACGTAGGCGAGCCAGCCGGCGCGCTTCTTCAGGTCGTCGTCGGTGTTCGCGAGCATCTTCGCGTCGATCCCGAGACCGGCCATCACGACGTAGGAGCGCCGGTCGCGGCCCTTCGACGTCTCGATGTCGATCACGCCGATGTCGATGGCGCGGTCCTCACCCGAGAAGGCGACGGTCAGCGCGTTGTCGACGTCGTCGAGCGTGAGATTGAGATTGCGGGCGAGCAGATTGCCGGTGCCGGAGGGCAGCAGCGCGAGCGACGCCTTCGAGTCCTGCAGCGCCTCGGCCACCACGCGCACGGTGCCGTCGCCGCCGGCCGCGATCACCATGTCGACGCCCTGCTCGAGCGCCTCCCTGGTCTGGCCGGCTCCCGGGTCCTCGACCGAGGTCTCGAACCAGAGGGTCTCGTCCCAACCGGCGGCCTCCTGGGCGCGCGCGACGGCGGCCTTCACGGCCTCGAGGTCGACCTTGACGGGGTTGTAGACGATCGCGGCGCGGCGGAGCTCAGACATCGGCGCCGTCCTCGTCCTCGTCGAGCTCGTTCCCGTCGGCGTCGACCCGGCCCGGGCGCACGGCGGCGTCGTTGCGGATGTCGATGCGGGTGTCGCCCGCGGGGGTGGTCGTCACGTCGATGCGCGGGGCCGCGTCGGCCTCCGTCGCGTTCGGTGCGCTGGTCAGCTGGTCTCGGCGATCATCCGCCTTCTGGTCGCTCATGCCTGGACGGTAGCAGCGCGATCGCGAGCGCCGCTCGGGGTTGCGTCGGCCTCGGCGGCCGCTCTCAGCGCGGGGTCGAGCGGGCGGCCTGCAGCCCCCAGAGCACCAGCGGGATCTGCAGCGGCAGGCGCAGCAGCGTGATCGCCCGGGTCCGCGGGCGGCGGGCGTCGAGGGCCATCTGCACGTTGGCGGGGAAGACCCCGGCCATCAGGGCGGCGGAGGCGAGACCGCCGACGGCGCGGGTCGGCGGACAGAGCGTCGTCGCGGCGCAGGCGAGCTCCGCGACGCCCGAGACGAGCACCCAGCCGCGGACCGAGCCGGGCATCGCCCGCGGGACGGCGCGCTCGAAGACGGCGGGGCGCGCGAGGTGGATCACGCCCGAGACCGCCATCGCGCCGACGAGCGCGAGCGGGCCGGCACCGAGGCGGGCAGCCCCGGCGCGGGCGGAACGCCGTCGCCGGAGCGCGCGGCGGCTCATCGGCCCTGCGCCCCGCGCTCGAGCGGAGCGACGTGGTCGAGGATCCGGCGCCACTCGCGCACCAGCGCCAGCCGCCCGGTGCCGTCGACGGTCGCGGAGCGCGCGTCGGCGAGCCGGGAGCGGAACCAGCGCGCGTCCTCCGAGCCGGCGACCGGGTCCGCGTCGCCGTTCACGATCAGGACCTCGGCCGTGACCCGATCGAGCTCCTCCGCCCAGGAGCCGTCGCGGAGCGCGACGAGGTCGGTCGCGGCGCCGCCGGGGCCCTGGCGCCAGCCCTCGCCGAGCATCCGCTCGAGCCGGTTGCGCAGCCCGCCGTGGCTCTCGAGGACCGGATCGCCGGGGTCGACGCCGAGCGAGTCGAGGCCGGGCACGTCGGCGGGGAGCGTCGCGGCGATCCCCGCGGCGTCCTCGCCGGGCAGAGTCTGCCGCCGCTCCCACGCCGTCGTCGGGTGCACGAGCGCGCCGGCCTGCGGGGGAGCGGGGGTGCCGACGATCGCGATGCGGTCGACGAGGTCCGGGTGCCGTGCGGCGAGCGAGAGCGCGAAGGCGCCGCCGGAGCCCCAGCCGACCACGCCGACGCTGCCGAAGCGGGCGCCGTCGACGTCGCGGGCGGTGCGCTCGGAGCGGCGGAGGTACTCCGCGAGGTCGTCGGCGCGGTCCTGGACGCGGCCGTGCTGCGCGTCGACGGGATCGGAGGCGCCGTAGCCGGGGCGGTCGAGGATCAGCAGGTGCAGGCCCCACGGCCCGGTGACCAGCGGGTCGGGGTCGAAGCCGCCCGCGCCGGGAGTGGGGTGGCAGAAGACGACCAGCCGGTCCGCGATCGGGTCGCCGGCGGCCGAGACGCCCATCCCGCGTCCGGACCGCAGCTCGAATCGGTGGTTCGCCATGTCTCCTCCAGAGTGCCGCCGTCGGTCGGCGGAGCGACCCCAGTCAACCGGAGGCGCGGGGTGCGCCGCTGGGGATTGTGCGGGGGCGTGGGCATCGTGGCCTCCCCGGGCCGCCCGCCGCCACCCTCTGGCGCGGTCCGTGCGGCGCGGAGGAGAGTGGGCGTTCCGGCAGAGCGCCGGGCGAAGGGAGAGCGGCGATGAGCAGCGACAGCAGCAACGGCACGGAGGACGAGAAGACCGAGAAGACCGAGGACCTCCCCGACGGCACCGGCACCGACACCTCCAGCGGCGGCGGCGACACGGACACCGTCTCGGGCGGCGAGCCGGACGACGAGTAGTCGCCGCGGCACGCTCGGCGACGAGACGAGGGGCGCCACCGGTGATGCCGGTGACGCCCCTCTCGTCGTTCTCCGAGGTCAGACGACGGGGCCGTTGCCCTCGCTGGTGCGGCGGGTGACCTGCTCGCCGCTGGCGGGGTCGACCGCCGAGCGGGTGGTCGAGACAGCCTGGCGGCGGCGGGTCATCAGGACGAGGCCGAGGATGAGGCCCACGGCTCCGGCGGCCATCAGGATGTAGCCGACCAGCTTGAGGTCGACTCCGGCCACCTGGACGTCCACGGCGAACGCGAGGATCGCGCCGACGACGAGGAGGAAGATCCCTGCTCCGATGCTCATACGTGCTCCTTCTGCGTGCGCCGGCGTGCGCGGGAGGCGCGATGGGCACCGGCGGGTGACGCCCCACCGTAGTGCCGCGGCGCCCCGCGGCCGAAGCCCTATCCCCCACCGCCGGCCGGGGTGTAGGCGGGACATCCATGTTGATCGAGTAGCCCGCGGAGCGGGCGTATCGAGATCCACCACCGTCAGCACCAGAGTCTGCAGACCCGCCCTGCTGAGGACGTAGGTCTCGATACGCCCCTTCGGGGCTACTCGACCAGCATGAATACGCCCCTGCGGGGCTGCTCGATCCGCACGGATGCGTCCCTGCGGGGCTGCTCGATCCGCATGGATGCGTCCCTGCGGGGCTGCTCGACCAGCATGGAGGGGCCGCTCCCGCGTCCCCACGGCATTTCGCCAACAGCTTGTTGGCGAAATGCCGGCGATCACTTCGATCCTGCGTCGGCACCACCCGGAAGGGGTGCGACGGCCTGCCGGAGGACGGCTGCGAGGTCCTCGTTGCTGCCGGTGTCCTGGCTGTGGAACCTCGCCTCCACGAAGGCGTCGCGCAGTGGCGCTCCGGGCGCGAAGAGTGCTGCATCGATCTGGTAGCCCGCCTGTTCGGCGAGCTGTGAGAAGAACACGAACTGTGTGCGGGTGTTGCCCTCCCTCGCGAAGTGGATCACGTTCAGCTCGCCCCAGCTCTCGGCGAGCTCATCGATGAACTCCTCCAGTCCGAGACCACGGAGATGATCCTTGCGAGCGAGCTTCGCGTACTCGGCATCCGCCGCTTCGGAGAGGGCCGGGCCGGCAGGGTAGTAGGCGTGCCCGTCCTTCGTCATGCGCGCGCCGACCGGAGCGACCCGCTCCTGGCCCGCCCACGCGTACACGTCGTGGAAGATCGCACGATGGATCGCCTTCATGTGCGCGTAGTCGAACCGACCCTTGACGGGGTTCTCGTGCAGTTCTCGAATGCGGACAGCAGTGATCGCCTCCTCCATCGCACGCAGCTTCACCGGATCCGTCTCGCCGTAGGGCTTGCCCGGTCCTGTGAACTTGTTGCGCAGAACAGTCGTACCCGGAATGAAGTAGTCATCCCAGGTACGGAAGGTGGAACCGAGGGACATCAGCCCTGAATGTGTCGCCGAATCGCAGCGACGGCCTCGTCCCCTGTCAGCTCATGGCGCGCGGCACGCTCGATGATCGCGAGTAGTGCGGGATCCGTGACCTCGTGTCCTGCCAGCGAAAGAGCAGCTTCGGCGAACATCAGGTGCTGATCGACCTCAGCGTGATCGGGCGTGATCGCCCCGAGTGCGTGCGCCATGCCAACCTCCCTCGTGAACTCCTCTACTTTACCGGCGCCACCCGTTCCGGCGCTCAGCGGTCCGCGATGCGGAGCATCACGCGGGTGCGGTCGCCGCGGGAGACGATCCGCTCGATCACCATGAAGACGCGGTACTCGAGGCGGTACTTGCGGAGGAAGACGCGGCCGAGGCGCTCGACGGTGTCGGTGTCGGAGACGATGTGCGCCTCCGCCTCGAGGACGGTCGCGCCGTCGGCGACGCGGCCGCGGCGGTCGCAGGGGACGAGGGTCACCCGCGGGTCGTTGCGCAGGCGCTTGACCTTGCCGCTCTTGCGGGGAGTCGTGACGATCAGGTCCGCGCCGTCCCGGGCGATCCACACCGGCGTCGACACTCCGACGCCCGTCTTCCGGAAGGTCGTGAGCGAGACGAACGAAGCGTCGGAGAGGGCCGCGAGAGCGGGCGAGAGGGTCATCCTCGAAGAGTAGGGGTGCGCGGGAGCGACTCCGCAAGCCTCCCTGGCAGCTCGGATCGCCGCCGTAGGGTGGAGGCATGACCGACCCGTCCCCCCTGATCGGTCCGATCCCGGCGCCCGAGCTCCACGTCATGACGTACAACATCCGCCGCCGCATGCCCCGCCTGACCGCCCGCGCGGTCGACCAGTGGGAGCGCCGGAAGCCCCTCGTGCGCCGGCTGCTGCAGGAGGAGAGCCCGTCGATCCTCGCGGTGCAGGAGGCGCTGCCCGATCAGGCGCAGTGGGTGCACGAGTCGCTCGGCGCCTCGTTCGAGGGCATGGGCTTCGGCCGCGACGCCGACCGCGGCGGTGAGCGGGTGATGCTCTTCGTCGACCGGAGCCGCTTCGCGGTACGCGACTGGTCGCAGATCGCGCTGTCCGCGACTCCGGACGTCGCCGGCTCGCGCAGCTGGGGCAACCGGATCCCGCGCACCGCGGTGATCGCCGAGCTGACCGACCACGCGACGAACCGCGAGTTCACCGTCGTCGCGACGCACTTCGACCACCTCTCGCGGCGCTCGCGACTGCGCTCGGCCGAGCTGGTCGCCGAGCGGATCACCGACCTCGGCCGGCCCGCGATCGTCATGGGCGACACCAACACCGACGTCGGCACCGAGCCGTACCGGGCGCTGCTGGACGAGGGCGGGCTCGCGGACTCCTGGGTCGTCGCCGGCACGCACCTCACCCCGCACTGGGGCACCTACTCCAACTACCGCCCGCCGAAGGCCGGCCGCCGCATCGACTGGCTCACGGTCAGCGCCGGGGCCTTCGAGGTCGTCTCGGCGGCGATCAACGCGACCCGCTACGGCACGGCGCCGGGCTCGGACCACGAGGCGGTTCAGGCCGTCCTCCGCTTCACGAAGCCGTGACCCGACCCGCCGTGAGAGCCCGCCCCGAGAACGAGCCCGTCCTGATCTCGACCTTCATGGAGCCCCCGCGCACCCGGGGCGAGTGGTTCGCCGACGCGGTCCGCGCCCTCGGCGCCGTGAGCATCGTCGCCGCGATGATCGGCTGGGACCTCGTCGACGTCGCCGTGCTCGCCCTCGCCGCGATCGGGCTGGTGCTGCCGCGGTTCCTCGGGATCCGCCCGGCGCTGGACGCCACCTTCGGACTCGCTCTGCTGGTCGCGTCCTGGAGCAGCGTGCTCGGGCTCTACCAGGCCTGGGCGTCGTGGGACCTCGTCGTGCACTTCGTGCTGAACGGGCTGGTCGCGGCCGTCGCCTACATCGTCGCCGCGCGCGCCGGCGTGGTGCCGACGGTCGCCGGCGACCGCGGTCCGCTCGCCCCGGCGATCGTGCTCTGCGCCTGCTTCGGCCTGTCGATGGGCGTGGTCTGGGAGTGGGGCGAGTGGGCCGGGCACCGCTTCGTCGACCCGTCGATCTTCGTCGGCTACGAGGACACGCTGGGCGACCTCGCGGCCGGCGCGGCCGGCTCGATCGCGGCCGGCGCGCTGATGCGCTTCTGGTCGGCGAAGAGCCGCGTCGTCGGCGGCTGACCCTCACCGGCCGGCGCTCCCCGCTCGTCAGCAGACGGCGCGCAGCGCCTCGAGCACGACCGCCCGCGCGGGGTTCCCGCGGCCCGAGCAGCGCCAGGCAGCGCTGACGACCCGCGTCGACACCGGGTCGACCGCGGGGACGGCGACCACCGCCTCCGGGAGCGGCTCGCGGCCGAGCCGCGGGACCAGCGCGACGGCGGCGCCCGCCTCGACCAGGGCGATGTGGGTGCTGAAGTCCTCGTCGTAGTAGGCGATGTCGGGCTGGCGGCCGGTGCCGGCGAAGGTGCGCAGCAGCCAGGCGTGGCAGATCGCACCCGCCGGGATGCTCACCCAGGTCTCGTCCGCGAGCCGGCTCGGCGCGATCTCGGCGCTGCCGGCGAGCGGGTGCGCCCGGTTCAGGAGGACGTCGGCGCGGTCCTCGAGCAGGATCTCGGTCTCGATGGTGTCCGGCGGGAGCTCGAGGGCCAGGCCCGGCCAGTCGTGCAGGATCGCCAGGTCGGCGGCACCCCGCTCGAGCCGCCGCGACGCCTCCCACGGGTCGAGCTCGTCGAGGGTGAGCCGGAGCCGCGGCGCCCGCTCGCGGATCCGCGCGAGGGCGGGGACGAGCAGGCCGCGCATCGCGGTCGAGAACGCGACGACCCGCAGGGTGCCGGTCACCTCCTCCGCGGGGACGGTGCCGAGGTGCCCGAGCGCCTCCAGCTCGGCGAGGAGGCGCTCGCCGCGATCGGCCAGGGCGCGGCCGTGCTCGGTGAGCAGCACGCCGCGGCCGGAGCGCTCGGCGACGGCGCCGCCGGACTGGCGCTCGAGGCGCTTGAGCTGCTGCGAGACGGCCGACGGGGTGTAGCCGAGCGCGTCGGCCGCGGCCGCGACCGTGCCGCAGTCGCGGACGGCGATCAGGGCGCGGAGCGCGGACGGCTCGATCATGCGGGGCTCGCGATCCCTGCAGCGCGTTCGATCATGCAGCGACGCTACCGGGTCGACGGTGCGGACCGGCGCTGGTGCTGCCGGGTCATCCGCGCTTGTCTGGGGGCATGACCCGCCGGCACAGCCTCCTCGCCCTCCTCGTCGTGCTGCTCTGGGGGCTGAACTTCGTCATGATCGACGTGGGGCTGGCGGACGTGCCGCCGCTGCTGTTCCTGGCGATGCGGTTCACGGTGGTCGCGGTGCCGGCCGTGTTCCTCGTGCCGCGGCCGCAGGCGCCGCTGCGGACGGTCGCGACCATCGGGGCGTTCATGAGCCTCGGGCAGTTCGCGCTGCTCTACCTGGCGCTGGCGCTGGGGATGCCCGCGGGGCTCGCGTCGCTGGTGGTGCAGGCGCAGATCGTGCTGACGGTGCTGATCGCCGCGGTGCTGCTGAAGGAGCGGCCGACGCGGCGGCAGAGCATCGGCCTGGTGGTCGGCGTCGCGGGGCTCGTGATCGTCGCCCTCTCGCACGGGGCCGTCGCGCCCTGGCTGCCGTTCGTGGTCTGCCTCGGCGGAGCGCTGTCCTGGGCGATCGGCAACGTGCTGACCCGGCGCGCGAAGGGCGCCTCGGGGCTCTCGCTGGTGGTCTGGTCGGCGCTGGTCGTGCCGATCCCGGCGCTGCTGCTCTCGCTGCTGGTCGACGGCGGGCCCGCGATCGAGACGGCGCTCCAGGGGCTCTCGCTCATGGCGGTCCTCAGCACGCTCTACACGGCGGTGTTCGCGTCGCTGATCGGCTACGGCATCTGGAACTCGCTGCTCGCCCGCTACCCGGCCGCCTCGGTCGTGCCGTTCACGCTGCTGGTGCCGGTGGTCGGCGTGCTGTCGGCGTGGGTGCTGCTGGGCGAGGTCCCGTCGGCCGGCGTGCTGGTCGGCGGCGCGGTGATGGTCGCGGGCCTCGCGGTCGCGACGATCCGCCGCGGCCGGCGCGATCCCGTCCTCGCCGCTGTCGGCGGTCCGGCGTAGTGTCGCCCGCATGTGCGGACGCTTCGCGATGGATTCCGAGACCGACGCCCTGATCGCGGAGTTCGTCGCGGCGGGCGGCCGGGCGGCCGACTGGGCGCCCGACTTCAGCATCGCGCCGACCGATGCGGCGCCGATCGTGCGCGAGCACAGGCACGAGGAGTCGCTGGAGCGCGAGATCGAGCTCGCCTCCTGGGGGTTCCGGCCGTCCTGGGCGAAGGGGAAGGGGCCGTCGCCGATCAACGCGCGGCTCGAGACGGTCGCCTCGAACGGGCTGTTCCGCGGGGCCTTCGCCAAGCAGCGCGCCATCGTGCCGATGCGCGGCTACTACGAGTGGGAGGCGCGCGCCGACGGCAAGCAGCCGTGGTTCCTGCACGGCGAGGAGCCGATCCTCGCCGCGGCCGGCCTGTACGCGGCGCGCAAGGAGGGCGACGAGTGGCGGGTCTCCTTCACGATCATCACCCGCGAGGCGCGGGACGCCTCCGGCGAGGTGCACGACCGGATGCCCGTCTTCCTCACGCCCGACGTCCGGGACGCCTGGCTGAGCCCGGAGCCGCTCGCCTCCAGCGAGGAGATGCTCGCGACCCTCGACCGCGCGTCGGTCGCCGTCGCGTCGACCATCACGGCCTACCCAGTCGACCGCCGCGTGAACAACGCGCGGACGGTCGACCGCCACGACCCGGGCCTGCTCGACCCGGTCGCGTAGGACCTCCCGCTCGACAAGCCCGGGACGATTCTCGGATCGCGCGCCAGGTGAAGCTTCGTTCCGGCAGTCGGAGACCGTCACGAGTACCCTCGCCGGATGCTGCTCACGCGCCTGTCCTCGCTGGTCCCTCTGCGAGGCGCATGTCCGACTCAGCTCGGTAGCACGTCACATCCGTCAGGACGTCGAGGTCGGTTCCTCTCGCGCCTGGACGACGAGGAGATCGCCGCAGTCGTGAGGCAGCGCGTGGGCATGGAGAGCGAGTCGCTGGCGGACGTCGCCGCCCGCTTCGGCGTCGTCCTCGACGAAGTGTGAGCCTGGATCGACCTGCAGCAACAGCGCGCACCCTCTACTGCCCCTAGCGCTGGTCGCGGTCGCCTCGACCATCACGGTGTGCCCGGTCGGCCGCTGCTGAGCTCCTCCGAGACGATCGCGTTCAGCGACCTGGGAAACATCACCGAGGACGTCGGAGGAAGCCATGCTGATCGAGTAGCCCGCGCGGCGGGCGCATCGAGATCCACCACCGCCGGAAGTCGAGTCTGCAGACCCGCCCGCCGAGGCGTCCTTGGACGGTCGAGACGTCCAAGAGCAGTGGGACGCCTCGACGGTTCGAGGACGCCTCGGCGACGCACCTCATGCTGATCGAGTAGCCCGCGCCGCGGGCGTATCGAGATCCACCACCGTCAGAACGCGAGTCCGCAGACCCGCCCTGCTGGCGCCGGCGGGTCTCGATACGCCCCTGCGGGGCTACTCGACCAGCATGGTCGGGCGCCGACCGTCTTCTCCTTCGCCACCGAGATGCGAAGCGGTTCAGCCGTCCGATACGACGTGCGGAGCGACTACTTCGTTCCGGCGTGGCCCGCCCGCCGGCGGAGCCGGCTGATGGGCAGGGTTCCCGGGGTGGGCCGGATCATTTCGTTCCGGCGTGGCCCGGGAACGGCTTGCCGTTCAGCGACACCTCGTCTGGGTCGACCTCGACGGTGCCGACGTCGTCGGCGCCGCCGGTGCCGGGCACGGAGACGACCTCGGCCGAGCCGGAGACCTCTGTCCGGCTGGTGGTCGGGTCCTGGTCCTGGCGGACCTCGGTCTCGCGCTCGCTGCCGGGGGACTCGGCGCGGTCCTTCTCGACCTGCTCGCTGCTGGTCCGCGTGGCCGGAGCCGCTCCGTCCGTCGCACCGATCGTCGATCCCTGCTCGTGCTCGTCCATGTGCCTCTGCCTTTCGTCGGGACAAGCCACGCTACGCGCGGGCCCACCGGCGGGCACCCGCTTGACAGCTCGCGGGCCCCGAGTCGAGCCCTGCGGCCCGGAAGACGGACGTACTACCCTGGGGAGACGGTCGCACCGGGGGGCGCGGCGTTGCCGCAGCATCCGCCCGAGGAGGAACCGTGTCATCCCACCGAACGGGCGAGAACCGCGTCGTCGGCACGACGATCGGCGGTCGCTACACGATCGAGGAGCTGATCGGCCGGGGCGGGATGGCCACCGTGTACCGGGCCCGTGACGGGATCCTCGGCCGCTCGGTGGCGCTGAAGATGTTCGCGCCGGGCATCGACGACACGCAGGACCTCCAGCGCAAGTCGTCCGAGATCCGGCTGCTCGCGGCCCTCAACCACCCCGCGCTGGTGACCCTCTACGACGCCGACGACGGCGGCGACGACACCGGCGGCCAGGCCTACATGGTGATGGAGCTCGCCGAGGGGCCGAGTCTCGCGGAGCGGCTGGCCAGCGGGCCCGTCCTGCCGAACGACGTCGCGTCGATGGCCGCCGACCTCGGCGAGGCCCTGCACACGGTGCACGCGGCCGGAGTGGTGCACCGCGACGTGAAGCCCTCGAACGTGCTGCTCGTGCCGAGCCCGCTGACGAGCCGTGAGTTCCGCCCCAAGCTCGCCGACTTCGGCATCGCCTACCTGATCGACGCCACCCGGATCACCTCGCCCGGCACCCTGATCGGCACCGCCGCGTACCTCAGCCCCGAGCAGGCGCACGGCGACGTGCTGACCTCGGCGAGCGACGTCTACTCCCTCGGCCTGGTGCTGCTCGAGTCGCTGACCGGGCGCCGCCCCTTCACCGGATCGGCGATCGAGGTCACTCTCGCGCGCCTGCTGCGCGACCCGGAGGTGTCGGACTCGCTCGGCGGCGGCTGGTCGGCGCTGCTGAACGCGATGACGCGGCGCGAGCCGGCCGAGCGGCCGTCGGCGATCGAGGTCGCGGAGTCGGCGCGGGCGCTGATCGATCCGCGCCGCGACGGACCGCCGACGGCGATCGTCGTCCCCGATGTGCCGGTCCGGGAGCCCGCCGGGCCGCCGCCGACCGAGCGGATGCCCGCGACCGAGCGCTTCGCTCCGACGTCCGCGGCGACCGAGCTGCTCGACGCCACGTCGGTGCTGCCCGTGGGCGCGACCGAGCTCCTGCCCGGCGCCGCGCCCGCGACGACCACGCGGGTCGCGCCGAGCGCGCCGGTCACCCCGCCCGCCTCCGTCGCGCGTCGCCGCACCGGGCCGAGCCCGTGGCTGATCGTCGTGGTGCTCGCGCTGGTCGCCGTCGCGGTCGGCCTCGTGATCGTGCTGTTCGACGGTCCGCAGTCGCCGCTGCCCGCCGTCGACGGGGAACTCGGCGAGCACCTCCGTCAGCTGCGCGAGAGCATCCGCTCGTGAGGGGCGCGAATCGGACAGGTCTGCGCCTGCGGGCCGGGGGTGCGGTGCTCGCCGCCGTCCTCGTGCTGTCGGGCTGCTCCGCCGCGGATCCGTCCATCGACGACGGCACCGCGCAGGCCCTCGACGACGCGGTCGTGGCGGTCGCCGAGAAGGCGTCGGCCGACGACTGGGCCGGAGCGCTCACCGAGCTCGACGCGCTCCAGGCGACGCTCGACGCGGCGGTCGCCGGCGGGAACGTCCGGGAGGACCGGGCCACGTCGATCAAGGCGCAGGCCGACCTCGTGCGCGCCGACCTCGCCGCGCTGATCGCCGCCGTGCCGGAGCCCGAGGAGTCGACCGAGCCCGAGCCGGAGGAGACCACTCCCGTCGAGGAGAAGCCGCCGGCCGAGGAGACCCCGGAGGAGGAGACGCCCGCGCCGGTGGAGACTCCCGAGGAGGAGCCGTCGCCGAGCCCCGAGGAGACCGAGCCGGTGGAGCCGACCGAGCCTCCGGAGGAGGAGTCGCCGGCGCCTGCCGCGACGACGCCGGCCGCCGGTGCGCCCGCTGTGCAGGCGCCCGCGACGCAGGCTCCCGTCGAGGAGCCGGTCGAGGGGCCGGGGAACGGCGGCGGGAACGGCGGCGGGAACGGCAACGGCCGCAGCCCGGAGAGCGGCCAGAGCCCCGGCAACGGGAACGGCCCGGGGAAGGGCTGAGACCCTCCGCTCCCGCGACCTACTCCTCCGTGCGGACGACCGCGTAGGACGCGTCGAGGTCGACGTCCACGTCGGTGCCGTCGGCGCGAGTGACCTCGACGTCGAAGGCGCGGTCGGTGTCGTCGCTGCGCTCGGCCTCGGTGACCGTGCCGCCGCCGACCGCGGCGATCGCGGCCTCGCTCGCGCGGGTCAGCTCCTCGCCGACGAGGTCGTCGGGGTCGACCGCGCCGGTGACGCCGGTGGTGCTGTCGTCGGTGCTGTCTCCGGTGGTGCCGGTCGTGCCGTCGTCCGTGCCGTCGTTCGTGCTGCCGCCGGTGCCGCGCACCGCGTCGTCGTCCGGGTCGACGACCAGCACGCCGAAGGAGTCGTCGAGCCGCACGTCGTACTCGAGGCCGTCGTCGCCGCGCAGCTCGAGCTCGTAGCCCGGCGTGCCGTCGTCGTCGCGCTCGGCCGAGGTGACGGTCCCGCCGCCGATCTCGGCGATCGCGACCTCGCTGGCGCGGTCGAGGTCGGCGCCGGTCAGCGCGTCCGAGCGCTCGAAGCCGTCGGTCGCGGCGAAGGCGATGCCCGTACCGGCTCCGACGAGCACGATCGCGCCCGCGACTCCGACGATGATCCCGGTCTTCTTCTTCATCATGATCCGCTCCGTCTCCGGCGCCGTTCCTCGACGCCGCAGCCACTGTCCCGCGGCGCCGCTGAAGCCAGCCTGAAGCGGATCGGACCCGGCGCCGGTCAGCGCAGCGGCACCCGCAGCGTCACTCGCGCGCCGCCCCACGGCGACTCCTCGATCGCGACGCTCCCGCCGTGCGCCGCCGCGATCTCGGCGACGATCGCGAGCCCGAGGCCCGAGCCGCCGGCGTCGCGGGTGCGCCCCTCGTCCAGCCGCACGAAGCGCTCCAGCACCCGCTCGCGGTCGGCCGCCGGGACGCCCGGCCCGTCGTCGTCGACGACCAGCACCGCGGAGTCGCCCTCCCCGCGGGTCGCGATCGCCAGCCGCGCGGCCCGGTGCCGCACCGCATTGTCGACGAGGTTCCGCAGCGCCCGCCCGAGCAGCGCCTCGTCCGCCACCGCCTGCACCGGCGAGACGCCCGAGGCGTCCACGGCGATCCCGGAGTCGCGCAGCCGCCGCACCTCGCGCAGCGCCAGGTCGTCGAGGTCGACCGGGACCGCGAGCACGGCCAGCCGCGCCTCGTCCGCGCGCGCCAGCAGCAGGAGGCCCTCGATCAGCCCGCCCATCCGCATCGACTCCTCGGCGACGGTCGTCGCCAGCCGGGCCGCGTCGAGTCGGTCGGGGTGCGCGAGTGCGACCTCGGCGCTCTGCCGCAGGGCCGCGACCGGCGAGCGGAGCTCGTGCGAGGCGTCCGAGACGAACCGGCGCTGCCGCTCCTGGCCGTCCTCGAGGCGGCCGAGCATCCGGTTCAGGGTCTGCGCGAGCCGGTCGATCTCGTCGCCGGAGCCGGGCTCCGCGACGCGGCGGTCCAGGGCCGCGGCGGTCACCGCGTCCGCCTCCGCGCGCATCCGGTCCACCGGCCGCAGGGCGCGGCCGACGACGATCCAGCAGACGATCGCGACGAAGGCGACCAGCAGCGGGACGGCGACGGCCAGCAGACCGGCGGTCGTCGCGAGCGCCTCCGCGCGGCCCTCGTCGGGCACGCCGACGACCAGGAGCGCGCCGTCGTCGAGCTCCTGGGTCGCGACGACCAGCGGATCCTCGTCCGCGGGCGTCGTCGTGAACGGCTCGTCGCGCTCCTCGGTCGCGAGCGCCGGCAGATCCTCGGCGTCCTCGCCCGCGGCGACCACCCGGCCGTCGACGACCAGCTGGACCACGCCCTCCGAGGCCCGCACCGCGTCGGCACCGCCGCGCTCGACCAGCGTCGCGACCCGCTCCGCCTCGGTCTCGGCGGCCGTCGCGGCACTGCCCGCGAGCACCCAGGAGAGCACCAGCAGGAAGCCGGCCGCGCCGAGCACCGCCGCGAGGGCGACGACGGCGGTCGCCGCGAGCGTGATCCGGGAGCGCAGGGAGCGCCGCCGCGTCGTCCCGCCCGTCACGGCAGCACCGTGTAGCCCGCGCCGCGCTGAGTGCGGATCGTCTCGCGCCCGAACGGCCGGTCGATCTTGTTGCGGAGCGTCCGGATGTAGACCTCGACGATGTTGGGATCGCCGTCGAAGTCGAAGTCCCAGACCGCGCCGAGCACGTCGCGCTTGGAGACGACGTCGCCCGCCCGCGAGACGAGGTACTCCAGCACGCTGAACTCGCGGGCCGTGAGCGGGATCGCGACCCCGCCCCGCTCCACCCGGCGCGCGGCCGGATCGAGAACGAGGTCGCCGACGGTCAGCACGGTGGGTCGCTCGGCGGCGCCGCGGCGGATCAGCGCCCGCAGCCGCGCGACCAGCACGGGGAAGGAGAACGGCTTGGTCAGGTAGTCGTCCGCGCCGGTGTCGAGCGCCTCGACCTGGTCGAGGTCCCCGTCCTTCGCGGTGAGCATCAGGATCGGCGTCCAGTCCTCGGCCGCGCGCAGCCGCTCGCAGACGCGGAAGCCGCTGATGTCGGGGAGCATCAGGTCGAGCACGATCGCTGCGTACTCCGCCTCCTGCGCGAGCCAGAGCGCGTCGGTGCCGTTCGTCGCGGTGTCGACCGCGAAGCCCTCGCCCTGCAGCCCCGCCTCGAGCGCGCCCAGCAGGTTGATCTCGTCGTCGACGATGAGGATGCGGATGGGAGCCTCCCGGTCTCGGCGCGGACGCCCAGGTTAACCCGCGCGTTCCCCGCGTGCGCTAAGACGGTCCGGTGACAGCCGACGCCTCCCTCGCCCGCCGCCTCGGCACCCGCGACGCCGTCGTCATCGGGCTCGGCTCGATGATCGGCGCCGGGCTCTTCTCGGCCTTCGCCCCCGCTGCCGCGGCGGCCGGTCCGTGGCTGCTGGTCGGCCTCGCCCTGGCCGCGATCGTCGCCTGGGCGAACGCCTCCTCCACGGCGCAGCTCGCCGCGCAGTACCCGCGCTCGGGCGGCGCCTACCTCTCCGGCCGGGAGCGCCTCGGCGAGTGGCCCGGGTTCCTGGCCGGCTGGAGCTTCGTCGTCGGCAAGACCGCGAGCTGCGCCGCGATGGCGCTGACCGTCGCCGCCTACGCCGCGCCCGCGGGCTGGGAGCGGCCGGTCGCGGTCGCCGCGGTCGTGGCGCTCGTCGCGGTGAACGTGCTCGGGGTGACCCGCACGGCGCTCGCGACGCGGATCCTGCTCTCGATCGTGCTCGTGGTGCTCGTCGTCGCGATGGCGGCGGCAGCGGCGTCCGGACCGGCGTCCGTCACCGGCGCCGATCGGCCCTTCGACGCCTACGGCGTGCTGCAGTCGGCCGGACTGCTGTTCTTCGCCTTCGCCGGCTACGCCCGCCTCGCGACGATGGGGGAGGAGGTGCGCGACCCCGCCCGCACGATCCCGCGCGCGATCCTCGGCGCCCTCGTGCTCGCGGTCCTGCTCTACACCGTCGTCGGCGCCGGGTTGCTCGCGGCGCTCGGACCGGAGCGGCTCGCCGCATCGACGCAGCCCCTCGTCGACGCGGCCGCCGCCTGGCCGTGGACCTCGGTGCCGATCCGCGTGGGCGCCGCGGCGGCGAGCCTCGGCGCACTGCTCGCGCTGATCGCGGGCATCGGCCGCACGAGCCTGGCGATGGCGCGGAACGGCGATCTGCCGCGGGCGCTCGCCGTGATCGACCCGATCCGCAGCGTCCCGCGCCGCGCCGAGATCGCCGTCGGCCTGATCGTCGTCGTCCTGGTGCTCGTCGCCGACCTGCGCTCGGCGATCGGCTTCTCCTCGTTCGGCGTGCTGCTCTACTACCTGATCGCGAACATCGCGGCGCTGACCCAGGAGGCCCCGCATCGCCGCTACCCGCGCCCGCTGGCGGTCGTCGGCGTCGCCGGCTGCCTCCTGCTCGTGGCGACCCTCCCGCCCGCCTCGATCGCGGGCGGCCTCGCGGTGCTCGCCGTCGGCGCGGCCTACCGGGCAATCGCTTTGTCGCGTGCGCGGCCCGACGGGAGCGCGACCGAGCCGGTCAGGGTCGCTCCGCGAGAGTAGCCGTCACGTCTTCCAGCGCCTGGACCCAGCGGGCTGTCGCGAGGCATCTGATCCTGCAGAGGTCGATCATCTTCGCGAGGTCGTCTGCAAGATCGCGGGCGAAGATCGGCTCGTGATGCGCGATCCGGTTGCGGAGGCGTCGAATCGTCTCCAGGTCGTTGTAGATCCTCGCGCGAAGCTGCTGCGGACTGTCGGTGTCGGCGTGCGGGAAGAGTGCGGCGATCTGCCGATTCCAGACGCGCTGATCGTGACGTGCGGTGAACATCGTCTGCCAGAACATGAACTTCAGCTCCGCGATGACCTTCCCGGTCGAGTGCTCAACGGCTCTCACGCTCCTCAGGTTCCGCCGTGCGTTGAAGGCGGGTCCACCACTGTCCGGCAGACTCTGCTCGAAGGTGGCGTTCCACGGCCACCGTGGGCCGTACTTGGCGGTCAGCGCGTCATCGACCGCGTTCCGCGTCGAGACCTCGGCGAAGTGCGCGGGGAGCATCAGTGCTGACGAGATCCGGGCGTTCCAGCCGTACAGCTCGACCGCCCTCGCCTGGTCGCCGGCCGCTGCCACCAGGTACGTTCCCATGCGGGGTGCGCTGAGCGCTGCGCAGATCGCCGGGACGTTCTGAGGCGTGGCGCGCGGCATGAAGCGAGGGTACAATCGCTCCCAAGAGCTGCGAGACCTGCTGGCTTCGGCCTCCCCTTGCAGACGATCGAATCGGAAGAGGGATCCCCGCGGGGGTCCCTCTCCTCGTTTCCGCGCCACTGCCGCAGCCGTGTCGCTCAGTCGCGGGTGCGGCGGAGCAGCCAGACGAAGTAGGGCGCGCCGACCAGCGCGATCATCAGCCCCGCGGGCAGCTGCGACGGCGCGATCAGGGTGCGGCCGAGGGTGTCCGCGACGAGGACGAGCAGGCCGCCGAGCAGCATCGCGACCGGGACGATGCGCCCGTGGCGCGCGCCGACCAGCGTCCGGGCCAGGTGCGGCGCGACCAGACCGACGAAGCCGACCGTGCCGACGGCGACGACCGCCAGCGAGGCGAGCACGGCGGCCAGCGCGAGCACGCCCAGCCGGGTGCGCTCGGGCCGGACGCCGAGGATCCGCGGGGTGTCCTCGTCGATCGCCAGCAGGTCGAGCCGGCGGCGCAGCCCGAGCAGCACCGGCAGCAGCACCAGGATCCCGAGCGCGACCGGCAGCACGTCCGGGAGCGAGCGGCCGTAGGTCGTGCCGGAGAGCCAGGTGAGGATCCGCGGGGTCCGCCACGGGTCGGAGCTCAGCAGCAGGAAGGCGGTCACGGCGCTCAGCGCGTAGCCGGCACCGATGCCGACGAGCACGAAGCGGTCCGGCTGCAGCCCGCCGCGCCAGGAGAGCAGCGCGATCGCGCCGAAGGTCGCGAGCCCCGCGGCGATCGCCATCGCGATCAGCACCGGCCGGCCGCCGCCGCCCAGCCCGGTGGTGACGACGATCACGGCACCGAGCCCGGCGCCGGCCGTGATGCCGAGCAGCCCTGGCTCCGCCAGCGGATTGCGCACGGTGCCCTGCACGGCGGTGCCGGCGAGGGCGAGCGCTCCGCCCGCGAGCACGGCCGCGGCGATGCGCGGCGCCCGCTCGTCGAGGGCGCGGGCGACGAGGTCCGGTGCCGCGCTCTGCAGCCAGAGGACGACGTCGCCGAGCCGCAGCTGCAGGCTCCCCGCGAGCAGGGCGAGCACGATCGTCACGGCGAGCAGGACGGCGACGACCCCGAGCACGACCCGGAACCGCCGCGCCGTCCGCAACGTCGAGCGGACCGTCCGCGCCGATCGCGCCGCACCGGCGTCGCGCATCCGCAGGGCGAGCACCACGATGACGAGCCCGCCGAGCACCGCGGTGGGGATGCCCGTCGGGATGGCCGTGGCTCCCTCCGGGCTGAGGATCGCGCGCAGCAGCGCGTCGGCGAGCACGATCAGCGCGGCGCCGATCAGCGCCGACGCGGGCACCAGGAAGACGTGGCGGCGCAGCGCCGGCACCCGCGCGGCCAGGAGCCGGGTGAGGACGGGGGCGCCGAGGCCGACGAAGGCGATCGGACCGGCCAGCGTCACCGAGGTGCTGGTGAGCAGGACCGCGCAGAGCACGGCGAGCGCCCGCGTCGAGCGGACCGGGACGCCCAGCGAGGCGGCGCCGTCCTCGCCGAGGCCGAGCACGTCGAGGCGGCGCGAGAGCAGCAGCGCGAGCGCGAGCACGACGACGATCAGCGGAGCGGCGCGCGCCGACGCGTCGATGTTGAGCTGCCCGAGCGAGCCGCTGCCCCAGGCGAAGAGCCCGGTGGTGTTCTCCCGGAAGAGGATCAGCAGCATCGCGGTGCCGGAGTCGAGCGCCATCGCGATCGCCGAGCCGGCCAGGATCAGCCGGGTGCTGGAGGTGCCCGCGGCCCGCCCGGTGAGCGCCAGCACCAGCGCCGCCGCGGCGAGACCGCCGAGGAAGGCGACTCCGCTGGACGCCCAGAGCGGCACGGTCAGCGAGAAGGCGGCCACCGCGGTCAGGGCGAAGTAGGCGCCCGCGGTCACCGCGAGCGTGTCGGGGGAGGCGAGCGCGTTGCGCGAGATCGACTGCAGCAGCGCGCCGGCGGCGCCGAGAGCCAGGCCCACGGCGATGCCCGCGCACAGGCGCGGCAGCCGCGAGCCGGCGAAGACGTCGCCGGCCGAGACTCCGCCGACCGACACGTCCTCGCCGAGCAGCGCGCGCAGCAGCCCGTCCGCGCCGATGCCCGAGGTGCCCTGGGTCAGGTGCCAGAGCCCGATGAGCACGACCGCGACGGCGAGGGCCGCGAGCACGCCGACGCCGCCGAGCGCCGCGCGCCGCCCGGAGAGGGCGGTCGCGCGGCGCTCGGCGGCGGTCGGCGTCGTCGTCACTCGCCGACGATGACGTCCACGAAGGCGTCGATGGCCTGCTCGCCGGACTTCGGTCCGCCCGCGCCCCAGACGCCGGGCGGGAACTCGAAGGCGCGGCCCTGCTGCACCGCCGGCAGCGCGGACCAGACCGGGCTCTTGGCGAGCTCGGTGACGTAGCTGTCGGGGGTGCCGTCGTTGGAGTAGACGAGGTTCGCCTCGCCGACCGCGGTCAGCCCCTCGATGTCGGTCTGCGCGAGTCCGTAGGAGGGGTCGACGCCGCCGCTGCCGTAGGAGTCGTTGATCTCGTCGGTCCAGGCGCCCTCCAGGCCGAGCTCCTCGCCCAGCTCGGTGAACAGCGCGCCCTTCCCGTAGGGGCGGATGACGACGTTGCCGCTCTCGATCCAGCCGTCGAAGAACACGAACTCCGGCGTCGCGAGCGCCGCCTCGGCGACCTCGGTCTTGGCGTCGGCGAGGTGCTGGTCGAACTCCGCGAGCACTGCGTCGGCGCGCTCGGTCCGGCCGGTGGCCTCGCCCAGGAGCGAGAACACCTCCTTCATGTTGTCGATCTGGCCGCTCGCGTCCGCGCCGATGGTGGCGAGCACGGGCACGTCGCGCTCCTCGAGCTGGGCGAGCAGCTCGTCGTCGGCGCTGTACGCCTCCATCACGATCAGGTCGGGGTCGAGGCCGTAGAGGGTGTCGAGGTCCGGCTCGCCGCGCTCGCCCACGTCCGCGGTGCTCGCGGGCAGCGTCTCGGCGCTGACGTAGGTGGCGTAGTCCTCGGTCGAGGCGGCGCCGACCGGGGCGACGCAGAGCGTCAGCAGGTCCTCGGTCTGCTGCCACTCCAGCACGACGATCCGCTCGGCGGGCGCGTCGAGCTCGACGGTGCGGCCGAGGCTGTCGGTGAGCGAGACGGCGCCGGTGGCGGTCGCGGTGTCGTCGGCGGCGCACTCGGCGGAGTCGACGGTGCCGGCCGCGTCGGCGCTCTCGACGGCGGTGGTTCCGCAGCCGGTCAGCAGGAGCACTGCGACGGCGGCCGCGGCCAGGGCGGCGGGGAGGAGGGGGGCGCGGGTCATTCTTCGGTGTCCTCTCGGGAACGGGCGGGGGTCTGGTCGTGCAGGCGGACGCTGTGCCGGCTGACGGGGTCGATGCGCAGGTGTCCGGTCCGCTCGTCCACGGCGACCTCGACCCGCAGTCCGTAGGCCGCCTCGATGTGCTCGGCGGTGAGCACCTCGACGGGAGCGCCCTCGGCGAGGACGCGCCCGTCGCTGAGCAGCAGCAGGCGGTCGGCCACGCGCGCGGCATGGTCGAGGTCGTGCAGCACGACGCCGACGGCGGCCCCGTGCACCTCGGCGAGATCGCGGATCAGATCGAGCGTCTCCACCTGGTAGCGCAGGTCGAGGTGGTTGGTCGGCTCGTCGAGCAGCACCACGCCGGTGTCCTGCGCGAGGCAGGCCGCGAGCCAGACCCGCTGCAGCTCGCCGCCGCTGAGCTCGCCGGCCGCGCGCTCCGCCATCGACAGCACCCCGGTGGTGGCCATCGCCTGCTCCACCGCCTCGCGGTCGCGGGCGGACGGCCCGGCGAAGGCCCGGCGGTGCGGGTGGCGGCCGAAGGCGACGACCTCGCGGACGCTGAGGCCCTGCGGGGCGGTGCGGCTCTGCGCGAAGAGGGTCACCTCGCGGGCGAAGTCGCGGCTGCTCAGCGCGGTCGCGGGCCGGTCGCCGGCGAGGGTGACGGCGCCGCCGCTCGGGGCGTGCAGCCGCGCCAGGGCGCGCAGCAGCGTCGACTTGCCCGAGCCGTTCGGCCCGACGAGCGCGGTCACCCGCCCCGGCTCGAGCCGCACCGAGACACCGTCGACGACGGTGCGCCGGCCGAAGCCGAGCACGAGGTCGGTGCCGGCGAGGCGCGAGGACGCGCGCGCGAGCTCGGGGGAGGGAGGCATGGGAGGAGCGGATTCCTGCGTCGGAGGGGAAGCGGGAGGGGATCCGCTGAGTAAGGGTTGGCTTACCTTCCTCAGGCTAGGCGGCCGCCCCACCGACCGCAATCGACTGCCGACGACACCGGATAGAGCGTTCCGGCCAGGTGCGGCCGCAACCGGTCAGGAAGCGGCCGTGCGCTGATCCTGCGCGAACGCACCCGGTGTGGTCCCCATCACCCGCTTGAACGCCGCGATGAAGGTGCTCGGGTGCGTGTGGCCCATCAGCTCCGAGACGTCCTGCACGCTGCGCCCCTCCGCCAGCAGCGCGAGCGCCCGGTGCGCCCGCAGCGCCTGGCGCCACTGCAGGAACGACAGCCCGGTCTGCGCGCGGAGGACCCGCGAGAGGGTCCGCTCGCCGACGCCGAGGTGCTCCGCCCAGTCGGCGAGCGTCCGCCGGTCGGTCGGGTCGTCGAGGAGGGCCGCGACCAGGGGCGCGAGCCGCTCGCCCTGCGGCACGGTGACGGAGTACTGCTCCGCCGACGGCGCGATCACGTCGAAGACCACCGCCTCCGCCCGCAACCGCGCCGCCGCCTCGAGGTCTGTCCGCGCGAGCCGGGTGAGCAGCGCGGCGAGCACCGGGGTGATCTCGACGAGGACCGGCGCCGTGATCGGCACGGGGGAGCGCTCCGGATCGAAGAGCGCGTCGCAGAGCGCGGTGCGCGCGGTCGTCCGCCCGGCGTGCTCCGTGCCGGCCGGGATCCAGACGCCGAAGCCGTCCGGCACGGTCAGGATCCGGTGCTCGAGCCGGACGGTCATGGTGCCGCCGCGGACCCAGACCAGCTCGTGCAGCGCGTGCCGGTGCGGCGCGAACTCGTGCGGCGCCTCGAGCCGGACGCTGCCGGCCGCGATCGCGAACGGCTCGGCGATGCGCGTCGGCGCACCGGTGTCCGCGACGACGACGGTGCTCGGCTCGCGCCGCCAGGTGCCCCGCGCGCTGTCCTCGTCCATGCCCACGATCTTAGGAAGCGTCCGCGCCGGGCAGACTGTCCCGGTGACCGCAGCGCAGATCTTCCGCGACCGCCTCGTCGAGCACATCGACGCCGTCGGCTTCGGCGCGCACGGCCTGCACGTGCTGATCGGCGACGACACGGCCGAGCACCGCTGGGCGCCGGACGTCCGCGAGGACGTGCACTCCGTCGCCAAGGGCGTCTGCGTGCTGGCCGCGGGGCTGGCCGTCGACGAGGGCCTGATCTCTCTCGACGAGCCACTGGGATCCCTGACCGCCGACGTCACCGCGGACCTGGGTGAGGGAGTCGCGGCGCTCACCCTCCGCCGGCTCCTCAGCATGACGAGCGGCATCGACCTGCCGTGGTCGCCGACCCTGATGACGGACTGGCCGGACCTCGCCGTCGAGTTCCTCCGCCGGCCCTCCGCCGGGCCCGTCTTCCAGTACTCCAACGCCAGCAGCTACACCGCGATGCGGCTCCTGGAGACGCGGGTCGGCGACGTGGGCGTGTACGTCGACCGCCGCCTGCTGCGACCGCTCGGGATCGAGGGCGCGGAGTGGGAGCGCTGCCCGAACGGCCGCATCGTCGCCGGCAGCGGACTGGCGCTCCGCACGGAGGAGACCGCCCGGATCGGCCGGCTGATCCGCGATCGCGGCCTCTGGCGCGGCGCGCGGATCCTCGCGCCCGAGTGGAGCGATCTGATGCACTCCGACTGGGTCGCCGCGGGCACCGGCCCGGGCTACCGGCGCTACGCCCTCGCCGGCTGGGACGGCCCCGGCGCGAGCTGGCGCCTGCACGGCGCCTACGGCCAGCTGCTCGTCTTCGCGGGCGACGCGGTGGTGACGATCAGCGCCGACGACCATCCGGGCGCCGACGCGATCGCCGCGTTCATCGCGGCGGAGCGGGCTGCCGCCCAGCACTGACAGCCGGCCAGCACCGACGGCCGGCCCGCACCCGCGGACTACTCGTCGCGGTCGGTGTACTCGCCCTCGCCGGTGGAGTCGGGGCCGGAGCCCTCGGTGTCGACGTAGCTGCCCTTCTCGGTGCTCGACTCCTCGTGCGAGGAAGTATCGACGTAGCTGCCCTCCCGCTCGCCGTCGGTGTGCGAGACGCCGTCGGTCTCGGTGTACTCGCCCTCGGCCGAGGTGTCGGTGCTGTGTCCGTCGGTGCTGTGTCCGTGGGTGCCGTGGCCGTCCGTGCCGTGGCCGTCCGCGTCGCCGTCCGCGAGGTGGCGGCCGCGTCGGGTCGTCTCCTCGGTCGTGCCGCCGCTCTCGGTGGTCGTGGTGGTCTCGAACTCGTCGTCGTGTGCCATGGCGGGGCTCCTCGCCTCATCGCGTCGGGTGGATGCAGTCGACGATCCTGCACCCGGTCCGCCGGTGCAAGCCGTCGCGGCTGCACATCCGCGCACCTTGACATCCGGCGCACGTCCGCGACACGTCGGCGTCCCGGGCGCTTCGCCGTTCCCCGCCCCGAGCGCAACTCCTGTCGCGACCCGTCCGCCGCCGCCTAGCCTCCGAGCATGACTGCACGGACTGCACGCACCCGCTGGAGCGTCATCGGCCAGCTCGGCCCCCTCTTCGACGACGGTGGCCCGATGCTGCTCGTCGAGGCCCGCTCGGCCTTCGGTCGGCGGCCGATGCACCGCGCGAAGGCGCAGCTGCTGCTCTCGGCCCTGCGTCACCGCGGCCGCGAGCTCGGCGACCGCGTCGAGTACGTCCGCGCCGAGACCTTCGCGGAGGGGCTCGCGGGCCGCGACGACCTCGAGGTGATCGACCCGCCGACCCGGGGCGGCCGCCGCCTCGCCCGCCGGCTGGGCATGAGCGTGCTGCCCAGCCGCGGCTTCGTGACGGAGGAGGAGGACTTCCGCGAGTGGGCGCTCGCGAAGTCGGGCAAGCGCCTCCTCCTCGAGGACTTCTACCGCTGGAGCCGCGAGCGCACCGGCGTGCTGATGCGCGGCGACCAGCCCGAGGGCGGCCGCTGGAACTACGACCACGACAACCGCAACCCGCCGCCCAAGGGCGCGTCGCGGCTCGGGCTGCCCGACCCGTGGTGGCCGGAGGAGGACGACATCGACGAGGAGGTGCGCGCCGACCTCGCCCGCTGGGAGCGCGAGGGCGCGATCCGCCTCGTCGGCGAGGACGGCCCGCGCCGGTTCGCGGCGACCCCCGCGGAGGCGGAGGCGGCGCTCGCCGACTTCGTCTCGTCGCGGCTCGGCGACTTCGGCACCTACGAGGACGCGATGCTCTCCGGCGACTGGACGATGGCGCACTCGCTGCTGAGCGCCCCGCTCAACCTCGGCCTGCTCGATCCGCGCGCCGTGATCGACGCCGCCGCGGCCGAGCACGCCTCGGGCGGCGCCCCGCTCGCGAGCGTCGAGGGCTTCGTCCGGCAGATCCTCGGCTGGCGCGACTACGTCTGGCACCTCTACTGGCACCTCGGCCCGGACTACCGCGAGCGCAGCAATGCGCTCGGCGCGAAGGCCCCGCTGCCGCAGCAGCTGCTCGACCTCGATCCGGCCGGCATCGAGGCGAACTGCCTGCACGAGACCCTCGACGACGTGCGCCGGCACGGCTGGGCGCACCACATCCAGCGGCTGATGGTGCTCGGCAACTGGGGCCTGCAGCGCGGCTGGGACCCGGCCGAGCTGAACGACTGGTTCGTCGACGTCTTCGTCGACGGCACGGAGTGGGTGATGCCCGCGAACGTGATCGGCATGTCCCAGCACGCGGACGGCGGGATCGTCGCGACCAAGCCGTACTCCTCCGGCGGCGCCTACATCAACAAGATGTCGGACTACTGCGGCGGCTGCCGCTTCAACCCGAAGGTGCGCCTGGGCGAGAACGCCTGCCCGGTCACCGCCGGCTACTGGGCCTTCCTCGACCGCACCGAGCCCGTCCTCCGCGGCAACCACCGGATGGCCCAGCCCCTCGCGGGTCTGCGAGCCCTCTCCGACCGCGCCGCGGTCGTCGACCAGGAGCGCCGCCGCGAGAGCTACTGACACCGCTGCCGATCGAGTGGAGCGCTCCGCGCCCCCTGCTGATCGAGTAGCCCGCCTCGCGGGCGTATCGAGATCCGCGGTCTGCCGGGGCCCGGTCTCGATACGCGCTGCGCGCTACTCGACCAGCATGAATCGGTGAGCGCTGACGCGCCTTACACGCGCTGCATGCTGATCGAGTAGCCCGCGGAGCGGGCGTATCGAGATCCACCCACCGTCAGAACGGTGCGGGAACAGTGTCGAAGCGGGGCCCCGGCGGCCGTTCGGGCGGCCGGCCGGGCAATGGCGGTGGCCGGTTGCTGATCCGCCGGCCGGTGGGGCTCGTCCACTCGAGCGTCCCGTCGTCGTCGATCCGGTCGTAGCTCCACTGCTCTCCGTGCCGGACGTGGTGGTGGGACGTGCAGAGGCTGACGAGGTTCTCGAGGGACGTCTCGCCGCCGTTGCGCCACTCGAGGGTGTGGTCGGCCTCGCTGGTCGCGGCAGTCCGGGTGCAGCCGGGGAAGCGGCAGGTCTGATCGCGGAGTTGGAGGTGCAGGCGCATCTGCGCGGGCGGGACGCGCCAGGTGCGGCCGACAGACACGACGGCGCCGGTGTCCTGATCGGTGAGGACGCGGGTGAAGGAGGCCGCCGTGCGGATCAGCTCGCGGGCGATCTCGGCGGGGACCGGCCCGAAGCCGTCGAGATCCGCAGGGGCGTCATCGAGACCCGCGTCGGTGCACACTGCGAGGGTCAGCCGCACCTCCGCGCGGACACCGGGGACGAAGGTCGGGTCGGGGCGATGCTCGGCGTTCGGCGTGGTGCCGGCGATGTCGCCGTCGCAGAGCAGGTCGACGGCGGCATCGGCGCTGAGCTGCTGAAGGGTGCGGGGGTCGCCGTCGTCGCGGAGGGTGCGGGCGATGCGGCGGAGTCGGTCGTAGGCGCCCATCACCGCCGGCGCGGGGGCGTGAAGGCAGAGCGTCGCCATCCCGTCGACGTCGGGCGTGACCCAGACGGCGCGGTCTTCCCGGGCGCGCGCGTGCCGTTCGGCGAGGGGCTGCTCGTGCAGCTCCTCGCGCCAGCGGCTGAGGGCGCGGCGCAGCTGGGTCGTCGTCATCGTGAGGGCGGCGTCGGCGGCGCGCTCGTCGAGTGCCGCGCGGGAGTTCTCCGGGAGGCTGCTCGCGGTCCTGCAGATCGCCTCGCCGGCCTCCCAGAGGATCCGCGCGTCACAGAGCAGCGCGCGGGTGAGCGGGAGGTGCTCCATCAGCATCTGGGCGGTCTCGAGGCGGCGGGAGACCTCCCGCTCGGAGACGCCGACCGTCGCCGAGAGCTCGGCGCGGATGGAGCGCTCGACGAGATCTCGCGTCTCGCTCCGGGACGCGCCGCGGGCGAACGCCTCCGGGACGGTGAGGGCGACGCGGTAGCCGCGGTGCATCCGTTCTGCGGCCCTGAGGCGCGTCGGGGACGCGGCGCGCTCGGCGGCCGCGGAGTCGTCGAAGCAGTTGCGCACCTCCGCGAGTGCTGCTGCGTTCTCATCTTTTGACATACGCGTATTGAATCAGGGGCCACCGACAACCGGGTCGGAACCATGGGCTGATCGGGGACAACGTCGTCGGATCGCGAGTGTGGAGGAGACCCGCTCCCGAACCTGTCAGTGATGGTGGGTCTCGAGACGCCGCCGAAGGCGGTTACTCGACCAGCAGGGGAGGGCCGCCGGAGGCGGCTGCTCGACCAGCATGAACGGCCGCCCTGCGGGGTGCTCGACCGGCTTGTGTCGCCTCTCTTGCTGGTCGAGTAGCGCGTGCAGCGCGCGTATCGAGACCCACTCGCGTCAGAAGGACGAGCCTGCAGACCGGCCTTGCTGATGACGGTGGGTCTCGATGCGCCCCTGTGGGGCTACTCGACCAGCATGTCCGCGAGCGTCTCTTCCCTGGAGAGGCACCGTCGTGAGAGGGGGAGATCCGTGAGGCGACCAGCGCCCCCGCGCCGCTCCGCCTAGCCCGCGCGGTACACCGACACGGTCACCGCGACCGTCACCGTCGTCGTCGCCGAGCGGCCCGCCAGCAGCGCATCCACCGCCGCCGCGTCGACGTGGTGCGCGCTCGGCCCCATCAGCACCTCGGCCCGCAGCTCGCCGGGCGTCATCGCGACCGCGTAGTCCAGCTCCTCGCGCGCCACCCGCTCGAAGCCCTGCAGCTGCTCGTCGAGCCGCTCCGCCTTCCCCGCGTCGATGCCGAGCATCCCGAACACCGGGCGGATCTCGCCGAGGTGCCGCTCGCGCGGCGTCACCACGATCGCGACCCCGCCCGCCCGCAGCACCCGCCGCATCTCGGGCGCGTTCCGCGGCGCGAAGACGGTCAGCAGCGCGTCCGCGCAGCCGTCGGCGAGCGGCAGCGGCTGCCACAGGTCCGCCGTCGCCACCGCGGCACGCGGATGCGCGCGCGCAGCCCGCCTCGCGGCCGCCGCCGACAGGTCGAGCCCCAGCCCGCTCGCCTCCGGCCGCGCCTCGAGGACCGCCGCGAGGTACGCGCCGGTCCCGCAGCCGAGGTCCACGACGAGCCCCGCGTCCGCCGGCACCGCGGCGGCGACCGCGTCCTGGATCAGCCGGTAGTGCCCGGAGCTCAGGAGCACGTCGCGCGCCTGCACCATCGCCGCGGTGTCGCCCGAGGTGGCGTGCCTGCCGCGCAGCAGCGAGACGTAGCCCTGGCGCGCCACATCCGCGCTGTGTCCGAGCGGACAGCGCAGCAGCGTCGGCCGCGGCAGCGCGTCCGGCGCCAGCCCCGCCCTGCAGACCGGGCAGGCGAGCGCGGGCAGGACCGCCGACCCGGGGACGCCCGCCGGGTCGAAGGGGTGCCGGCTCACGCGGGGCGCTCCGTCGGGAGCGGCTCCGAAGCGAGCTGCTCCGGATCGCGCCGCATCGCCGTGATCGCCGAGTTCAGCGTCGCGATCACCGGCACCGCGAACAGCGCGCCGGCCAGTCCCGCCACCTCGAGCCCGGTCGCGACGCCCAGCACCACGGCGAGCGGGTGCACCTTGACCGCCGAGCCGAGGATCAGCGGCTGCAGCACGTGCCCCTCGAGCAGGTGCACGACGACGACGACGCCGATCATGATCAGCGCCGCCACCGGTCCGCTGAACAGCAGCGCGACGATCGCCGCGAGCGCCCCCGTCACGATCGCACCGAGGAACGGAACGAAGGAGCCGAGGAACACCACGATCGCGATCGGCACGACCAGCGGAAGCTGCAGAGCGAGCGCGCCGATCCCGATGCCGATCGCGTTGATCGCCGCCACCCCGAGCTGGGCCCGGACGAACTGGCTCAGCGTCCGCCAGCCGGCCGCGGCCCCCGTCTCCAGCGGCAGGCGCGCGGCGCGCGGCATCAGGCGGAGGAACCAGGTCCAGATCCGCCGGCCGTCCAGCAGCAGGAAGATCAGCGAGAACAGGGTGAGCAGCGCGCCCGCGAACACCTCGGCCACCTGCGAGCCGACGGCGAGGGCCCCTGAGGCGATGGTCGACGCCTGGCTGTCGGCCCAGTCGATCGCCTTCTGCGCCCAGTCGCCGAGCTGCACGTCGGAGAAGCCGAGCGGCGGGCCCTGCAGCCAGGCCTCCACGTCGTCGACCGCGTCGAGCGCCCGTTGCCCGACACCGCCGAAGCCCGCGCGCGACTGGACGACGACGAGCCCGATGAGGCCGACCAGCGCGAGCAGGAGCGCGAGGATCGAGACGAGCACGGCCAGCGGGCGCGGCAGCCGCCAGCGCTCGAGCCGGTCGCGGAGCGGAGTGAGCAGCGCGGTGACCAGGATCGCGATCAGCACCGGCACCACGACGACCGGCACCAGCGCGACCAGCTTCACGACCAGCCAGAGCAGCGCCGCGACGGCCAGCACCCGCCAGCCCCAGGCGGCGGCGATGCGCATGCCGGGGGAGACGTCGTGCGGCGCGTCGCCGACGGCGTCCGGGGGAGTCGCGCCAGGCGGAGTCGCGCCAGGCGGAGTCGCGCCGGGAGGGGTCGCGGCCGGAGGGGTCGCCGTCGCGTCGCGTCTCCCGTCGCGCGGTCGGCGTCCTCGCATGTCCCCTCCGATTTCCCTCGCAGTGTACGACCGCGGCGGACGACCTGCCCGGGAGTCCCGCGCCGGAACGACGGATCCGGTTGCGAAACGACCGGATAACTGACGTAATGGAGGCACTATGGCCCTCACGAGCACGGTTTTCGAACGATCCGCCCCCGATCCCACCGTCGTCGACGCCGCCCTGGCCGGCACGCGGCGCGGGGTGTTCTGGCTCGAGGACCCCGAAGCCCCGCGCCCGGCCCTCGCCGGCGCCGTCCGCGCCGACCTGGTGGTCGTCGGCGGCGGCTACACCGGCCTGTGGAGCGCCCTGCGCGCGAAGGAGCGCGACCCGAGCCGCCGCGTGGTGCTGCTCGAGGCCCGCTCGCTCGGCTGGGCCGCCTCCGGTCGCAACGGCGGCTTCGTCGAGTCGAGCCTCACCCACGGCCGCGAGAACGGCCTCGCGCGCTGGCCCGCCGAGGCCGCCCGCCTCGAGGAGCTCGGGGTGCGGAACCTCGACGACATCGAGGCGACCGTCGCCCGCTACGGCATGGACTGCGACTTCGAGCGAACCGGCTCGCTCGCGGTAGCGGTGGAGGAGTACCAGGTCGGCCCGCTCGCGGACGGCGACGGTGTCGCGGGCGGCCGCTTCCTCGACACCGCCGAGGTGCGCGCCCTGGTCGACTCGCCGACCTTCCTGGCCGGTCTCGCCGCGCCCGCCGAGCAGTGCGCCCTGGTGCACCCCGGCAAGCTCGTCCGCGAGCTGGCGCGCGTCGCGGAGGGGCTCGGCGTCGAGATCCACGAGGACAGCCGCGTGCTCGGCCTCGAGCGCGACGGCGTCGGCGTGCTCGTTCGCACCGCGGGCGGCTCCGTGGCGGCGGATCAGGCGATCCTCGGCACCAGCGCCTTCCCCTCCCTGCTCGCGCGCACCCGGCTGATGACCGTCCCGGTCTACGACCATGTCCTGATGACCGAGCCGCTCGACGCCGCCCAGCTGGCCTCGATCGGCTGGACCGGCCGCGAGGGCCTCAGCGACGTCGCCAACCAGTTCCACTACTACCGCCGCACCGCCGACGACCGCATCCTCTGGGGCGGATACGACGCCGTGTACCACCCCGGCGGCCGGATCCGCTCGGCCTACGAGGACCGCCCGGAGACCGACCGCGCCCTCGCCGCGCACTTCCTGACCACCTTCCCGCAGCTCGAGGGCCTGCGCTTCAGCCACCGCTGGGCCGGCGTGATCGACACCAGCACCCGCTTCGCCGCCTTCTACGGCACCGCGCTCGCCGGTCGCGTCGCCTACGCCGCGGGCTACACCGGCCTCGGCGTCGGGACGACCGCCTTCGCGGCCGACGTGCTCCTCGACCTCCTGGCCGGCGAGCCGACCGAGCGGACCGAGCTGGCGATGGTCCGCAAGCGCCCGCTGCCGTTCCCGCCCGAGCCGTTCGCGACCGCGGGCATCCAGGCCACCCGCTGGTCTCTCGACCGCGCCGACCACGACGGCGGCCGGCGGAACCCGCTGCTGCGGACCCTCGACGCGCTCGGGCTGGGCTTCGACTCCTGATCGGCCCCGACTCCTGACGGCGCCCTCCGCCCGGTAGCGTGCTCTGCGGGGGCACCGTCGGGTGCGGGGAGGGACACGGATGCTCGCGTCAGCGCTCGAGGTCCTGCTCGCGGTCGCCGGCGCCGCCGCCGGTGCGGTCCTCGTCGTCAGCGGCGTGCTGAAGCTCGGGCGGACGGAGCGGTTCCGCGCGAGCCTCGCCGCGCTCGGTCTGCCCGCCCGGCTCTCCGCGGGCCCGCTCTTCGCCCGCGCCTTCCCCGTCGTCGAGATCGCGCTCGGCCTCGCGATCCTGCTCGCCCCGTCACCGCTGCACCGCGGCGCGCTGCTCGGCGCGGTCGCGGTCGACGTCGTCTTCCTCGTCGTCGCGATCCGGGCGGTCCGCGCCCCGGAGCCGGTCGAGTGCGAGTGCTTCGGCGGCCTCGGCGACGCCAGGATGACCGGCCGCACGGTCGCGCGGAACGCCGTCCTGCTCGCGCTGGCGCTCGCCGGGCTCGTCGGGGCCGGCGCACCGGCGGAGCTGCTCGTCCCCGGAGTCCCGGCGCTGATCGCCGTGCTGCTCGCTCTCGCACTCGTCCCGGTGCGCGACCGGCTCGCCGCGCGAGCACCCGCCGCCTCGACGCCTCCTCCGGCACCCGCGTCCCCGAGCGACATCGACGACCTCGCCCTCCTCACCGCGGCCGGCGAGCCGATCGCCCTCGCCGAGTGGGCGGACCCGCCGACGCACCTCGTCTTCTTCTCGCCGTCCTGCATCTCCTGCCACGAGCTGGTCGAGCGCTTCCGCTGGTGGCCGAACGGCCTGCGGGAGGGAGAGGAGCTGATGCCCGTCTTCCTCGGCGCCCCCGCCGACTTCGCCGCCCACGAGGTGTTCGCCCCGCTCGTCGAGCACGCGCTCTACGACCCCGACCGGTCGATCGCCGCCGCCCTCGGCCGTGGCGCCACTCCGGGCCACGTGCTGCTGGATCCCGAGCACCCCCTCGGCGACGGCTGGAGCAGCGGCGCCTTCGAGATCGAGAAGCGGGTGCTCCGCCCCGACTTCTTCGAGGACGTCCGCCGCGGCGCGGTCGGACCCGCCTCCGACGCCGCCTCCGACGCCGCCGGGCACGCGTGACCCCGCTCCTGGTGGTGCTGGTCCTCGCGCTGGTCGTGATCGCCGGCGCCGCCGTCGTCGGCCCGCGCCTCGGCGTCGCCTCGCCGCTCGTGCTGGTCGGGATCGGGGTGGCCGCGAGCTTCCTGCCCGTCGTCGGTCCGATCGAGATCGAGCCGGAGTGGATCCTGGCCGGGGTGCTCCCGCCGCTGCTCTACTCGTCCGCGGTGTCGATGCCGGCGATGAACTTCCGTCGCGAGTTCGGTGCGATCAGCGGACTCTCGGTGCTGCTGGTCGTCGGCACCTCGCTCGTGCTCGGCCTGTTCTTCCAGCTGGTCCTGCCGGATCTCGGCTTCGCCTGGGGCGTCGCTCTCGGCGCGATCGTCAGCCCCACGGACGCGGTGGCGACGTCGATCGTCAAGGGCACCTCCGTCTCGCGCCGGGTCGTCGCGATGCTCGACGGTGAGAGCCTGCTCAACGACGCGACGGCCCTGGTGCTGCTGCGCACCGCGATCGCGGCCGCCGCGGCGAGCTTCTCCTTCTGGGGCGCGCTGGGCTCGTTCGGCTACTCCGTGCTGATCGCGGGGATCGTCGGCGGTCTCGTCGGCTGGCTGAACCTGGCCGTGCGCCGCCGGGTGCAGGACCCGACGGTCAACACGATCCTGTCCTTCACCGTGCCCTTCCTCGCCTCCGTCCCGGCCGAGCTCCTCGGCGCCTCGGGACTGGTCGCGGCGGTCGTCGCCGGCGTCGTCACGGGCATCCGCGCGCCGCGCGAGCTCTCGCCGCAGAACCGGCTGTCCGACTCGCAGAACTGGCGGACGGTCGAGCTGGTGCTCGAGGGCACGGTGTTCCTCACGATGGGCCTGCAGGTCCGGGCGATCGTGACGAGCGTCGAGGAGGACCACGCCGGCGTCGGCCCGGCCGTGCTGATCGCGGTGGGCGCGCTCCTGCTGACGATCCTGGTGCGCGCGGCCTACGTCGCCCCGCTGCTCGGCGTGCTGAGGAGCCGCGGCCGGCTGCGCGAGCGGATGCGCCCGCGCGTCGAGGGCCTGCAGGAGCAGATGGGCACCGAGGAGGGCCGCGAGGAGAGCCTGAAGCGGATCAGCCGCGGGCGCCGGTCGCCGACCGCCCGCGATCTCGAGCGCTTCGGCACCCGGTTGACCCGGATGCTCGCCGACATGGAGTACTTCGTCCGCGCGCCGCTCGGCTGGCGTGAGGGCACGGCGGTGGTGTGGGCCGGGATGCGCGGCGCCGTCACGGTCGCCGCCGCGCAGACCCTGCCCGAGGACACCCCGCAGCGGTCGGTCCTCGTGCTGATCGCGTTCGCGGTGGCCGCTCTGTCGCTGCTGCTGCAGGGCGGCACGGTCGGGCCGCTGCTGCGCGCCATCGCCCCGGACGTCGACGAGGCGGCCGAGGAGAGGTCCCGCGAGGAGGAGCGCACCCGCGTCTTCGCCCTCCTGCGCACCAGCGCCGAGGCCGTCCAGGAGCCGCCGCCCGCCCCGGACGCCCCGCGGACCGAGGCGTTCCTCCAGGCCCAGCGGCACCGGCTCGCCGTGATCGCGGCCCAGCGCTCCGACCTCCTCGACGCCCGCGACAACGGCACCTTCGACGCCGACGTCCTCGCCTCGGTGCTCGCCGCCCTCGACGCCTCGCAGATCGACCTCGAGATCCGCGCGCGCACCGCCCGCTGACGTCGCGTGCGTCAGGGGATCTCCCGTCGCTCCGTCTCCCGTCGTCCCCTCTCGGAGCGGAGCTCCTCCGTCCCGAAGCGCTCGACGGCGATCCAGCGGCCGTCCTCGTGCTTGCCCATGCGCCGTTCGACGAGCTCGGGCGTCCCGCTCGGCCGGGCGATCCGGTAGACGTCGAGCTGTGTCACCGCCGCGGAGCTCTCCGCGATCACTCGCGCCGAGCTCGTGCAGATCGAGGCGTCGTCGCCGTCGCGGTAGAGCGCATCCGTCACCTGCGCGGGCACCCACCGACCGCCGAGCACGAGGAGGTCCGGATCGCCCGGGTCGGCGATCCCGTCGACGGCGCACCGGTAGCCCCGCGCCCAGCGGTCCGCGACTCGAGCCTCCGTGACAGCGCGCGGGCCGTCGACGAGGACGACGCGGACGCGGTAGCCCTGCCCCTCGAGACGCTCGACGAGGTTCCTTCCGGCGTCCGCGTTCGCGAGCGTCCCGTCGACGACGACGTTCTCGCCCCGTCGCACGGACTGGTCGCGGGCGCGCTTGATCACCATCGACGACTCCTCGTGCACGAGCGCTGCACGCTCGCGCGGCCAGACCTTCTCGCCGTCGGCCTCGACCGCGGCGACATCGGGAGGGGTGAGGTGGGACTCGTAGCTGCCGTCCTCCAGGGCGCGTCTGAGGAGGAGGTCCTTGACGTCGTCGGCGTTGAGGATGCGCCAGTCGGCCGCGGTCGTCCGGGTGCTCGCCAGCAGTTCGTCCAGAGCCGTCGTCTTGCCCGCGCCGGGCGGGCCGGCCAGGAGGATCGCCTCGCGATCGCGACGCACGTCCGGAGCCCCCGCGCGGAGAGCCCGGATCATCTCCCTCTGCGCAGTGTCCCGGCCGGGGAGCGGCTGGCGGGTCTCCTGGTCGAACCACTCCGCATTCCGCTGGGAGGCGTGAGGGCTCTCCGCGCCGATCGCTCCGCCCGCAGTGGTCAGGGCCTGGAGGACCGCTCGGTGCTCGTCGACCCGATCGGTGACGCTGCTGCTACTCACCGTCGGTCTGGCGGAAGGCCGCGGTCTGCGCCCTCAGGGCGTCGAGCGCAGCGGCGTAGACGTCCTCGTCGATCAGGTCGTCGAGTGACGCCGCCTGGACCTCGTCGAACGAGCCGGCGACGACATTGAGGAGATCCTCGTGGAGGCCGCCCGTCCTCGTCTCGGCCGTCACGTACTGCCAGGTCGTGAGCGCCTCGACGACCTGCTCGCGGGAGATCTCGCCGCGGGAGTAGCGCTCGGCGACGTGGTACGGCGAGCGGCCGAGCATCCGGCCCTCCGCGACGAGACCGAGGATCCTGCGACCCTTCGCCGCCCATCGGGAGACCTGCGGCTGAGACGCCCTGAGCTGACCCGCGATCTCGGTCTGCGAGACGCCGGAATCGGCCACCCGAGCGACCGCCGCGAGGAACTCGTCACTGCCGTGGTCGCGGCGTGTCCTCGCTCGAGCGAGCTCGCTGCGCCATTCCTTCGGGGGGATCACGTGCAGATCAGACATGCGCCACCACCTCCTATTCACGATTGTATGGTCGCGGGCCCGCCGGATCGAGGGCTGTCGCGCCACAGCCGGTTCCCTGCCGAGACCTCCGTGATCCCGGTCCTCCGCGCCGCTCGCGGGCGACCCGGTAGCCGCCCGAAACATGAGGGTCGTACGGTGAGCGCATGCGCGCAGAACTGACCCTCGGTGCGGAGGAGGAGCTCCACCTCATCGATCTCGAGTCGAGGCAGCTCTCCCCGCACGCCCCCCAGGTGCTCGCCCGGCTGCCGAAGGAGAGCTTCTCGGCCGAGCTGCAGCGGACCACGGTCGAGACGAACACCGCGGTGGTCGACTCGCTCGACGGGCTCCGGGAGCAGCTGATCTCGCTCCGGCGCGCGGTGATCGACGCCGCGGCGCCCGACGGGATCGGCATCGCCGCGGTCGGCACCGCGCCGCGCTCCGAGCACGGCGACTTCGAGCTCACCAGCACCGGCCGCTACGGCCGCATGCAGGAGCAGTACCGGATGCTCGTGGACGAGCAGCTGATCTGCGGCACCCAGATCCACGTCGGCGTCTCCGACCGCGAGCTCGCCGTGCAGATCGCCCAGCGGATCGCCCGCGACCTGCCGGTGCTGCTCTCCGCCAGCGCGAGCAGCCCCTACTGGAACGGCCAGGACACCGGCTACGCCAGCATCCGCACGATCATCTGGCAGCGCTGGCCGAGCGCCGGCGCGACCGGGCCGCTGGAGTCCGCGGCCGAGTACGACCGCCTGCTCGACGACCTGATCGCCACCGGCGTCATCGCCGACTCGAAGATGGCCTACTTCGACGTCCGCCCCTCCTCGCACGCGCCGACCCTGGAGCTGCGGGTCTGCGATGCGATGCCGATCGTCGACGACGCGGTGCTGATCGCCGGGCTCTTCCGCGGCCTCGTCCGCACCGCCGAGCTCGACATCGAGGCGGGCCGCCCGTTCCGGCACACGCCGCCGCCGATCCAGCGCGCCGCCACCTGGCAGGCCGCCCGCGGCGGTCTCTCCGGTCCGCTGCTCGACCACACCGAGCACCCCCGTCCGGTTCCCGCCGCCGAGGCGCTGCGCAGCCTGATCGCCCGCCTCCAGCCCGCGCTGGACGAGCTCGGCGACCTGGAGCAGGTGCGCGCGCTCGCCGAGGCGCTGATCGCGCGCGGCAACTCCGCCGACCGCCAGCGCGCCGTCCTCGCCGAGCGCGGCACCCTCGACGCCGTGGTCGACGCCGTGGTCGCCGAGACGCACGGCCCTGCGAGCGGCCCGATCCTGCCGGCCCCGAGCCTGCGCACCTACCGCGTCCGCGCCGGTGACGAGGCCGTCGCGACCGGCGGCCGCGCGAAGAGCGCCTACCAGCCGATCCTCGAGCACTTCCGCGGCCTCGGCCCCGAACGGCTCGAGACCCTGCACGAGTCGCGCGACCGGCTCGTCGAGCAGGCCGGGCTCACCTTCCGAGTCGGCGAGGAGGACCGGCCGTTCCCGGTCGACCTCGTCCCGCGCGTGCTCCAGGCCCACGAGTGGAGCGAGCTCGCCGCGGGGCTCGAGCAGCGCGCCCGCGCCCTCGAGTGCTTCCTGCAGGACGTCTACGGCGAGGGCCGGGCGGTGCGGGCCGGCGTGGTCCGCGATCTGCGCGGCGCGCCGGGCTGGAGCGAGGACGCCGCGCGGCTGCCCGCCGGCACCGTCCGCGGCGCCGTGATGGGCTTCGACCTCGTCCGCAACGAGTTCGGCGGCTGGCGGGTGCTGGAGGACAACCTCCGGAACCCCAGCGGCCTCGCCTACGCGCTGGGCATCCGCGCGCTGCTCGACGACGTGCTGCCCGATCTGCCGCGCCCCGCGGGCCTGCTCGACGCGTCGACGGCGCTCGCCGGACTGCGCGCGACGCTCGCCCACGGGACGAAGCGCGCGGACCCGGTGCTCGGGCTGCTCTCCAGCGGAGCGTCGAGCTCGGCCTGGTTCGAGCACCGCCGGCTGGCCGAGGGCGCGGGACTCCTGCTGCTCGAGGCGGGCGACGTCACGGTCGAGGGCGGCCGCGTCCTGGCCGGCGGCACGGTCGTGGACGCGCTCTACCTGCGGCTCGACGTCGAGCTGGCCGACCTCGTCGCCGGAGACCGCCCGATCGGCCGCGAGATCCTCGAGGTCGCGGCGGCCGGCGACGTGTACCTGGCGAACGCGCCCGGCAACGGCGTCGCCGACGACAAGGCCCTCTACTGCGCGGTCCCCGAGCTGATCGGCTACTACCTCGACGAGCGCCCGCTGCTCGAGTCCGTGCCGACCTACCGCCCCGAGGACGAGGCCGAGCGCCGGATCGTGCTCGAGCGGGTCGGCGAGCTGGTCACCAAGCCGGTCGACGGCTTCGGCGGCCGCGGCGTGATGATCGGCCCGTCGGCCCCCGCGGCGCGGGTCGCCGAGCGGCGCGCCGAGATCGCGGCGGACCCGGGCGCCTGGGTCGCCCAGGAGGTGGTCCGGCTCTCCTCGCTGCCCGCCTTCTCGGGCACCGACCTGCAGCCGCGGCACGTCGACCTGCGCGCCTTCGTCTTCGTCACCGGCACCGGGCCCGGCGACGTCCGCCTCGCCGACCTCGCGCTCACCCGCGTGGCGGCGGAGGGCAGCATGATCGTCAACTCCTCGCGCGGCGGCGGCGCGAAGGACACCTGGATCGTCGGAGGCTGAGATGTGCGGCATCGCGGGCGAGATCCGGTTCGACGGCGCGCGCGCCGACATCGGCGCCGTCGACCGGATGACCGGCTGCCTCGCGCACCGCGGCCCGGACGGCGACGGGCTCTGGGCGGCCGGGCCGGTCGCGCTCGGGCACCGGCGGCTGGCGATCATCGACCTCTCCGCGGCCGGCGCGCAGCCGATGGTCGACGCCGCGCTCGGCCTGACGATCGTCTTCAACGGCTGCATCTACAACCACCGGGAGCTGCGCGCCGAGCTGGAGGGGAAGGGGCACCGCTTCTTCTCGCACTCCGACACCGAGGTGATCGGCAAGGCCTACGCCCAGTGGGGCGAGGACTGCGTCGACCACCTGCTCGGCATGTTCGCCTTCGCGATCGTCGAGCGCGAGTCCGGCCGGGTGGTGCTGGCGCGCGACCGCCTGGGCATCAAGCCGCTCTACCTCGACGAGACCCGCGAGCGGATCCGCTTCGCCTCGACGGTCCAGTCCTTGCTCGCGGCCGGCGGCGTCGACACCTCGATCGACCGCACCGCGCTGATGCTCTATCTGAGCTTCCACTCGGTGGTGCCCGCCCCGCGCACGATCCTCGCCGGCGTCACCAAGCTGCCGCCGGCGACCGTGCGCGTGATCGAGCCGGACGGCACGAGCCGCGAGCGCGTCTACTGGGAGCCGGTGTTCGCCCGCGATCCCGACCGCGCCGCCTGGAGCGAGCGCGACTGGCAGGAGGCGCTGCTCGCGTCCTTCCACACCGCCGTCTCGCGCCGGATGGTCGCGGACGTGCCGGTCGGCGTGCTGCTCTCCGGCGGCATCGACTCCAGCCTGATCGTGGCGCTGCTCGCCGAGGCCGGCCAGACCGGGCTGCAGACCTTCTCGATCGGCTTCGACGCGGCGGGCGGCGAGTCCGGCGACGAGTTCGAGTACTCCAGCCTGGTCGCGGAGCGCTTCGGCACCGACCACCACCGCCTGCCGATCGACTCCGCGCGGCTGCTGCCCGGGATCGACGCGGCGGTCGGCGCGATGAGCGAGCCGATGGTCTCGCACGACGCCGTCGCCTTCCACCTGCTCAGCGAGGACGTCTCGCAGCACGTGAAGGTCGTGCAGTCGGGTCAGGGCGCCGACGAGGTGCTCGGCGGCTACGACTGGTACCCGCCCCTGGCGCACGTGCCGCGCGAGCGCGCCGTCGAGGCCTACGCGGACGTCTTCGTCGACCGCCCCTTCTCCGCGCTGCAGGCGCTGCTGGCCCCCGCCTGGCGCGGGGACCCCGATGCCGCGACCGCCTTCCTCGCCGAGCGCTTCGCCCGCCCCGGCGCCGACACGGCCGTGGACGCGGCGCTGCGCAACGACACCGCGGTCATGCTCGTCGACGACCCGGTGAAGCGGGTCGACAACATGACGATGGCCTGGGGCCTGGAGGCGCGCGTGCCGTTCCTCGACCACGAGTTCGTCGAATTGGTCGGCACGATCCCGCCGGAGCTCAAGCTCGCCGACGGCGGCAAGGGGATCCTCAAGCGGGCCGTCCGGGGCATCGTGCCGGACGAGGTGATCGACCGCACCAAGGGCTCGTTCCCGGTGCCGGCCATCCGCCAGCTGGAGGGGCCCTATCTGGAGCGGGTGCGGGCGGCGCTGACCGACCCGGCCGCGCGGCGCCGAGGGATCTTCGATCCCGCGACAGTCGATGCGCTGCTGGCCGACCCGAACGCGACCCGCACCCGCCTGGGCTCGAACGAGCTCTGGCAGCTCGCCCTGCTCGAGATTTGGCTCCAGGAGCACGGCGTCGGCTGAGCGGTGCCGGAGGATGGAGGCATGACGCTTCCGCTCACCGATCCGCTGCAGGCCGACCGTCTGGATGCCGCCGAGGAGCTCGCGCTCGGACTCGTGCACGCCTGGGGCAGCTGGGGTCCGACGATGACCCCGGACGCCGCCCGCGTCGCCTTCCTCAGCGATCGCGGCGGGTCGCCGGAGGTCTGGGTGCAGGACGTCGTCGTCGGGGCCGAGCCGAGCGAGGCGCGCCGCATCGCGCTCACGGAGGATCCGGTGCTCGAGGTCTCCTGGTCCGCCGACTCCGCCTGGCTGGCCTGCCTCGTCGCGACCGACGGCGGGGTGCGCAGCCAGGTCTGGGTGGTCCGCCCCGACGGCTCGGACGCCCGCCGCATCGCCGGCTCCCGCGACGCCCACGCCGAGCTCGGGCCGTGGACGCGCAGCGGGCACCACGTCGTCGTCACGATCCCGTCGGCCGAGCCGGAGCAGCCGACACGCTCCTTCCTGGTCGACCCGGTGACGGGCGAGCGGAAGCCGCTCGTCGACGGCGACCTGATCTCGGTGCTCGACCTCTCGGTGGAGGAGCGCCTCGTTGTGGTCCGCGACGGCCAGCGCGGCCAGCAGTACTGCGTGGTCGTCGACCGGCTGACGAACGAGAACCACGCGCTCCTGCCCGACTCGGGCACCGGATCCACGGACGTCGCGCTGCTGCGCCCCTCGCCGCTGCACGACACCGAGAGCCCGATGGTCGCCTACCTCGCGACCGACGTCGACCTTCCGCGGCGCCAGCTCGTCGCGATGCCGCTCGGCCCGGACGGCTGGCGCGGCCGGATCCGCCGCCTCGCCGCCCGCGACGACGCCGAGCTCGAGGGCCTGGACGCCGACGACGCCGGCCGGATGCTGATGCTGGTCTGGAACGTCGCGGGCTCGAGCGAGATCGAGCTGCTGGACACCACCACCGGCGCGCGGGTCCCGGTCACCGGGCTGCCGGGACTGGTGGCGACGACGCCGGTGCTGTCCCGCGACGGCGGCGCGGTGATCCTCGGCGTGGAGGGCCCGGAGCGCCCGCGCGAGCTGTGGCGGCTGGACACGGCGACCCACGAGTGGTCCCGGATCACCGGGGTGCCGACACTCGACGCGCCGCCGCTGATCGTGCCGACCCTCGAGCGCTTCGCGGGCCGCGACGGCCTCGCGCTCTCCGGCTGGCTCTACCGCGCGCCCGGGGCGACGGGGCCGGGAGCGGCGATGCTCAGCCTGCACGGCGGTCCGGAGTCGCAGGAGCGGCCCACCTTCTCCGCCCAGCACCAGGCCGTCGCCGCCGCGGGGATCACCGTCTTCGCGCCGAACGTGCGCGGCTCCTCGGGCTTCGGCCGCGATTTCGTGCACGCCGACGACGTGGAGAAGCGCCGCGGCGCCTTCGACGACGTCCTCGCGGCCGCCGCGCACCTCGTCGACGCCGGGATCGCCGATCCGGCGCGGATCGCCGTCACCGGCCGCTCCTACGGCGGCTACCTGACGCTCGCGTCGCTCGCCTTCTCGCCCGGCGTCTTCGCCGCCGGCGTCGACATCTGCGGGATGTCGCACCTGCAGACCTTCTACCGCGACACCGAGCCGTGGATCGCCTCCGCCGCCGTCACCAAGTACGGACACCCCGAGCACGACGCGGAGCTGCTCGAGGAGCTGTCGCCGCTGAACGCGGCCGCCGCGATCGACGTGCCGCTGCTCGTCGTGCACGGCGAGCTCGACACCAACGTCCCGATCGGCGAGGCCCGGCAGATCGTCGCGGCACTCGAGGAGCTCGGCCGCCCGGTCCGCTACCTCCAGCTGGACGGCGAGGGCCACGAGTACCGCCGTGCCGACTCGAAGGAGGCGCTGCTGCGCGAGCTCCTGCACTTCCTCACCGAGTCCCTCGCCGCCCCGCCCTTCATGCTGGTCGAGTAGCCCCGCAGGGGCGTATCGAGACCCGGCGGTTTCATACGGTTGTTGCAACGGAGGGGTGGTTGCATGCCGGGTCGTCGGTTGGATGCGGGTGAGCGGGGTCAGATCGCGGTGTTGTTCGC
>NZ_RJUT01000013.1:0-37313 GCF_003751395.1 Rathayibacter sp. PhB152
GAACCGGCAACGAGCGCGACCTACGAGCTGTACTCCTCGACGACCGACACGGGCGGGTTCGCGAGCACCGGCAAGACCGTCACCGTGACCACGACCGGGAAGGCGAAGCCCGAGCCCGTCGTCGAGTGGGGACCCGACCTCCGGGTCGAGGGCCGCACCGTGATCGGCACCGTCACCGCGGGCGCGGTCGTGCAGCTGCAGACCATGCCCCAGGACAGCACCGACGCCGACAAGAACGGTCTCCCCGTCTCCGACCCGGTCACCGCGGCGGACGGGCACTTCACCCTCACCGCGAGACCCGACGCGCCCGGCGGCAGCACCCGCCTCGTCGCGACCTTCAAGGACCACACGATCGCCGAGCGCATCGTCCTGGACGGCGGGCCGACCGTCCCGGCGCGGATCCCGGAGAGCGTCGAGGACTCGCCCATCAGGGTCCTCCATGTCACGGCGACGAGCATCGAGGGCACAGTCCCGGCCGGTCAGAAGCTCCAGCTCCGCCTGGGCGAGGACCCCGCGCTGCCCTCGGTCGAGACCGACGCGACGGGCGCCTTCCGCCTCACCTTCGACCGGCCGCTGCCGAACCCGCAGACCATCACCCTCCGCAGCTGGCCCGCCGACAAGCCCTGGCAGGAGACCACCCGCACCGTCACCTGGATCGGACGCGACCAGTGATGTCGGCGCTCCTCAGAGCTTCGGCCAGCGCGCCCGGGCGAAGCAGAACGCGCCGTAGGCGATCAGCCCGACGGCGACGACGCCGAGCAGCACCACGCCGAACGGCAGCTCGGTCAGCGTCTTCAGCGCCTCGTCCAGGCCGCCCGCCTGCGCCGGGTCGTGCGTGACGGCGGCGATGATCACCAGGATCCCGAGCACGCCGAGCACGACGCCCTTCGCGACGTAGCCCGCGATGCCGAGACCGGTGACGACCCGGCCGGCCGTCCCGCCCGGCAGTGCGACGTTCTTGAGGAACTTCTTCGACGCGCCCCGGTAGACGAAGACGCCGCCGACCGCGAGGATCGCGAGCCCGGCGATCACGAGCAGCACCACCCCGCCGGGCGCGGCGAGGACCTGCGCGCTCGCGCTCTCGGACGTCTCGGACGAGTCGGAGCTGCCGCCCATCGCGAAGCGCAGGGTCGTGATGCCGAGTGCGAGGTAGACGACGGCCTTGGCCGCCTCCTTGAGCCGGCTGGCCCAGCGGGACGCGGCGCTGTCGCCGCCCGCCACCAGGAACGCCTCGAGCGCACCCCACAGCGCGAGTCCGAAGAGCCCGATCGCGCAGACCCAGAGCACGACCAGTCCGCCGGGCTGCGCGGCGAGCGAGCCGAGCGCGCCGGACTGGTCGGCCTCGCCCTGGCCGCCGGTCGCGATCTGCAGGGCGATGACGCCGATGAGGACGTGGACGAGGCCGTTCGCGGCGTAGCCCCCGCGGGCGAGCGTGCGCACCGCGGTCGAGTCCTGCGCGTCGTCCGCGGCGCGCTTGGCCTGGGTTCCTGAAGGAGTGTTCACGGTCCGGACGGTACGCGGTTCCGCCCCCGGCGTCGAACCGGGAGCCGGTTGCCCCCTTCCAGGGGCACGGGTTCACCGACCGGACACCTCGCGTTTCCACACCCTCTGCTCGACCGGATCCGCTGCGGGACGGGCGATCCGCGGCGGCGGGCACCGGCGAGGACGCCCGTTCTCCACATCTCTCCACAGGTTTGTCCACAGCTGTGGAGATCTCTCGATCCTCGAGGGAGTCAGGCCGCCCCCGGTGCCGGACCGGCGAGATCGGCGTGGGCGGCGACCGTCTCGATGAAGGCGGCGACGAGCGGATCGGGGTCCGCCCGCGTGAAGGCGCGGACGGCCCGCGTGCGGGCGGGGTCCAGCGGCAGGACGACCCCGCGGAAGCCGCCGTCGAGGATGTTCCGCGGGACCAGTCCGAGCCCGACACCCGCCGCGGCGAACCGGGGGACGGCCGCGGTCTGCGGGGTGCGCAGCGCGACGCGCGGCGTGAAGCCCGCCTCGGCGGCGTAGCGGTCCAGCACTCCCGCGAGGCCGTGCTCGGGAGTGAAGTGCACCCACGGCTCGTCGGCCAGCGCGGCGAGGTCCACCGGCCCGCCATCGGCGAGCGGATGGCCGGCGCGGCCGACGACGACGAACTCCTCCCGCCCGATCAGGCGGGACGGGCCGGTCCACGCCCGCGGCATGGGAGCGATCGCGACGTCGCCGGCCCCCGCGCTCATGGCCGAGACCACCGCGTCGACCGACTGGTGCTCGAGGACGGTGACGCTCGCCCCCGGATGCTCCTGCAGCCAGATCTCGAGGACGCCGGGGAGCACGCCGAGCCCGATCGACGTGACCGTCACGACGTCGATCGTCCCCGTCCGCGCGGCCACGACGTCCGCCGCGGCCGCCAGGGCGCGCTGCGCGTCCGCGACGACGGCTCGGGCCGGCGCCAGCACGGCGCGGCCGAGCGGGGTGAGGGCGACCGCACGCGGGAGCCGGTCGAGCAGGCGTCCGCCGAGCTCGCGCTCGAGGGCGCGGATCTGCTGCGAGAGCCCGGGCTGGGTGACACCCAGCTCGTCCGCAGCCCCGGTGAAGGAGCCGGTGTCGACCACTCGGAGGAGGTACTCCCACTGCCGAACGGTCGCCATAAGCCGAGGTTATCAGGAGCGGAGATAAGAGTACTTTGACTTCTCCTCATCTCCGCGGCACGCTCTCCGCATGACCTCTCTCCTCGATCCGATCGCTCTCGGATCCCTGCCCCTGCCCCACCGTGTCGTGATGGCGCCGATGACCCGGTCGCGCTCCGCCCAGCCCGGGAACATCCCCCGGCGCCTCAACGCCGAGTACTACGCGCAGCGCGCGTCGGCAGCGCTGATCGTCTCGGAGGCGACCCAGATCTCGCCGTCCGGGCAGGGCTACAGCTTCACGCCGGGCCTGCACAGCGCCGATCAGATCGCAGGCTGGCGCCTCGTCACGGAGGCCGTCCACGCGGCAGGCGGGCGGATCTTCGCGCAGCTCTGGCACGTCGGGCGGATGTCGCACCGCTCCTTCCACGACGGCGCGGCGCCCGTCGCTCCGAGCGCCCTCGACTCCGGCGCGCGCGTGTGGGTCAGCGTCGACGGCGTCGGCACGATGGTCCCGACCAGCACACCGCGGGCGCTGACGACCGAGGAGGTCCGCGGCGTCGTCGAGGACTACCGCCGCGCGGCGGCCGCCGCCGTCGAGGCCGGCTTCGACGGCGTCGAGCTGCACGGCGCCAACGGCTACCTGATCGACCAGTTCCTGCGCACGACGTCGAACCACCGCACCGACGAGTACGGCGGCTCCCTCGACGGGCGCCTCCGCTTCGCCGTCGAGGTCGCGACCGCGGTCGCCGGGGAGATCGGCGCCGACCGGGTCGGCCTGCGCCTGTCACCGCAGATCACCGCCCGGGGGATGGACTGCCCCGGGATCGAGGAGACGGTCCTCGAGCTGGCCCGCCGCGTCGACCGGATCGGCTTGGTCTACCTGCACCTCGCCGAGGCCGACTGGGACGACGCCCCCGAGATCCCCGACGCCTTCCGCACCCGGCTGCGCGACGCCTTCTTCGGCCGGATCGTCGTCGCGGGCGGCTACACCCCGGAGCGCGCGGAGCGGGTCCTCGCCGCCGGCCACGCCGACCTGGTCGCGTTCGGCCGGCCGTTCGTCGCGAATCCGGACCTCCCCGCCCGGATCGCGACCGGCGCGCCCCTCGCGGCTCTCGATCCGGACCTGCTCTACGGCGGGGACGCGCGGGGCTACACGGACTTCCCCTCCGCGGACCGACCGCTCGAGAGCGCCGCGACCCGGGGCGGAGCACTCTGATGCGCGCCGTCGCGATCACCCGGCACGGAGCACCCGAGGTGCTCACCGACGTCGAGCTCCCGGAGCCGTCTGCCACCGGCCACGATCTGCTCGTGCGGGTCCGCGCCGTGTCGATCAATCCGGTCGACACGAAGATCCGCGCCTCCGGCCGACGCGAGGCGTCGCCGAAGGTCCTCGGCTACGACGCCGTCGGCTCGGTCGAGGCGGTCGGCGCGGACGTCACGCTGTTCGCCCCGGGCGACGAGGTCTTCTACGCGGGCTCGATCACCCGGCCCGGCACGAACGCGGAGCTGCACCTGGTGGACGAGCGGATCGTCGGCCGGAAGCCCGCCCGGCTCTCCGACGCCGAGGCCGCCGCGCTGCCGCTCACCGCGATCACGGCCTGGGAGCTGCTCTTCCACCGGCTCGGCGTCGAGCGCGGCGGCGGCGGCGGCCGTCGCCTGCTGATCGCGGGCGCGTCCGGAGGTGTCGGCTCGATCCTGGTCCAGCTCGCCGCGCGCCTCACCGATCTCGAGGTGATCGCGACCGCCTCCACCCCCGAGTCGCAGCAGTGGGTGCGCGATCTCGGCGCCCACCGCGTGACCGACCACCGCGACCTCGCGCGGGAGCTGAAGCGCCTGGGACCCGTCGACCTCATCGCCTCGCTGACCGGGACGTCGGTCAACCTCCCCGCGTTCGTGGACGCGATCGCCCCGCAGGGCGCGATCGCCGTGATCGACGATCCGGCGGTCCTGGACGTCGTACCGCTCAAGCGGAAGTCGGTGTCGGTGCACTGGGAGCTGATGTTCACGCGCCCGATGTTCGCGACGGCGGACCTCTCCGCCCAGCACGACCTCCTGCAGGAGGTGTCCGGACTGCTGGACGAGGGGGTGCTGCGGACGACGCTCGCCCGCGAGCTGTCCCCTCTGAACGCGGCGACGCTCGCGGAGGCGCACCGCCTGGTCGAGGCCGGCGGACGCCCGGGCAAGGTCGTCGTCAGCGGCTGGGAGTGACGCGCCGGCGGCGCGATCACACGTCGATCGCGCGGACCAGCCCGTCCTGGACGCTGCCGAGCCAGTCGTAGACCGCGCGGATCGCCTGCCCGGTCTCGTCCTCGGGCTCGACGTCGTCGGTGTCGACGATGCCGAGGCGGGCGGCGAGGGCGAGGCGCATGTCGGTGAGCCCGCGGAGCCAGGACAGCGCCTGCGGCGGCTCGAGCCGGACGGCGACCTCGCCGAGACCGGCGAAGACGCGGGCGTGGCCGGAGCCCTCGCCGGCGTCCAGCGCGGCGGTGATCGCGCGGGCGTCGTCCATCTTGCGGCCGGCCAGATCCGGGGCGGTGAAGCGGCGGAACTCGGCGGCGGCCTCCTCGTCGTCGCGGTAGGCGTCGGGCAGCAGGCGCGCGAGCGCGGGGTCGTTGCGGGCGTCCTCAGAGGTGCCGCGGTCCAGCAGCTCGAGCATCTCGCCGGCCAGGTGGCGGAGGATCCCGGCCTCCTCGCGGTCGAAGCGGGCGACGGCGGCACCGGAGGAGTCGCGGCGGAAGGAGCGCATCAGGGCCTGCCCGCCGTCAGTCGGCCGGTCATGCGTCGGCCTTCTGCAGCGTCGCCCACAGGCCGTAGCCGTGCATCGCCTCCACGTGCCGCTCCATCTCCTCGCGGTTGCCGGTCGCGACCACGGCGCGCCCCTCCGTGTGCACCTGGAGCATGAGGCGCTCGGCCTCGGCGCGCCCGAAGCCGAAGTAGCTGCGGAACACGTAGGACACGTACGACATCAGGTTGACCGGGTCGTCCCAGACGAGCACGACCCAGGGCACCTCGGCGGCCGAGCGGGTCGCCAGCCGCTCGTCGGCGCGCTCGATCGTGTCCACCATCCCTCCAGCCTAGGTCGCGGCGGCAGGCGGACGCCTGCTGGCCGAGGAGCCGCGCAACGGCTTCCCCTGCCGACCGCGCTGCCGGGCAGCGGCGCCCCCATGCTGGTCGAGTAGCCGCCGCAGGCGGCGTATCGAGACCCGGCCTCTGCAGAACGGTGGATCTCGATACGCCCGCTCCGCGGGCTACTCGATCAGCACGGTGCGCGCGAAGCGCGCTCCTCGATCAGCAGCATGCGCGCTCCTCTTCAGCGGATCTCATGCCGACAGGCGCGGCAGCACCTCGCGGGCGAAGAAGTCGAGGTGGTCGAGGTCCTGGAGGTCCATGAACTGGAGGTAGACGCGCTCGGCACCGGCCGCGCGCAGGGACTCGAGGCGGTCGACGGTCTCGTCGACCCCGCCGGCGACGCCGTGCTCGCGCAGCTCGGCGGGCTCGCGGCCGATCGCCGCGGCGCGCCGGACGAACTCCGCCTCGTCCGCTCCGCCGACCGCGATCAGCGCGACCGAGTGCACGAGCGAGGACGGCTCGCGCCCGATCGCGGCGCAGGCCTCGTCGACGCGCGCGAACGCACCGGGGATCGCGTCGAACTCGGGGAAGGGCAGGTTGAACTCGCTGGCGAAGCGGGCCGCGAGCCGCGGGGTCCGCTTGGGCCCGCCTCCGCCGACGATCACCGGCAGCGGCAGCCGCGCGGGCTTGGGCAGCGCGGGCGAGTCGGTCAGCGTGTAGTGCTCGCCCGCGAACGAGTAGCGCTCGCCGACCGGCGTCGACCAGAGGCCGGTGACGATCTCGAGCTGCTCCTCGAGCAGGTCGAAGCGACGCGGCGGGAAGTCGATGCCGTACGCGGCGTGCTCCTCCTCGAACCAGCCGGTGCCGAGCCCGAGCTCGACGCGGCCGCCCGACATCGCATCGACCTGGGCGACCTGGATCGCGAGGATCCCCGGCGGCCGGTAAGTGACGGAGGAGACGAGCGTGCCGAGTGCGATCCGCTCGGTCTCGCGCGCGAGGCCTGCGAGGGTCGTCCACGCGTCGGTCGGGCCGGGGCCGGGGTCGCCGTCGCCCATCCGGAGATAGTGGTCGGAGCGGAAGAAGCCGTCGTAGCCGAGGGCTTCGGTGGCCTGCGCGACCGCGAGGAGATCCTCGTAGCTGGCGCCCTGCTGGGGTTCGGTGAAGACTCTGAACTGCACGGGTCCAGCCTCGCGCACGCCGGTCGCCGCGGTCGGGACCGACCCGCCCGCAGGGCCCCCGGGACCCTCGATCGGGGACCTTGCGCCACCGGGCGGCCGACCGCGCTCGCGACCGCCCGTGTACCGTGGCAGGTTGCCGCCGACGAGAGGACCCCATGTCCGACAAGCCTTCCGCCCCGGACACCGCCGTCCCGCCCGCCACCGCCACCGCGGTGAGATCGCCGCACGGCCTCGCCCGCTGGGTGTTCTGGCCCGCCGCTGTGATCACCCTGTCGATCGCCGCCTTCGCGATCATCGCGCCGGACGCCGCCACCAGCGTGTTCGCCTCCCTGCAGACCACGGTCGTCAACACCTTCAGCTGGTACTACGTGCTGATCGCCGCCGTCTTCGTCGCCTTCGCGATCTGGATGGGCGTCAGCCGCTTCGGCGACATCAAGCTGGGCGCCGACGACGACGAGCCCGAGTTCTCGATGCTCTCCTGGATCTCGCTGCTCTTCGCGGCCGGGATGGGCATCGGCCTCGTCTTCTACGGCGTCGCGGAGCCGCTCACCCACTTCGCCACCCCGCGCCCCGGCGTCACCGGCACCGAGACGGAGCTCGCGCAGAGCGCCATCTCGCAGACCTACCTGCACTGGGGCGTGCACGCCTGGTCGATCTACGTGGTCGTCGGCCTCGCCCTCGCCTACGCGATCCACCGCCGCAAGCGACCGGTGTCGATCCGCTGGGCGCTCGAGCCGCTGCTGGGCCGTCGCGTCCGCGGCGGCTGGGGCAACGCGATCGACGTGGTCGCGCTCGTCGGCACGATGTTCGGCGTCGCCACCTCGCTCGGCCTGGGCGTCACCCAGATCTCCGCGGGACTGGAGGCGAGCGGCATCGTCGACTCCTCGCTCACCGTGCAGATCATCGTGATCGCTGTCGTGACCGCCCTCACCGTGTTCTCGCTCGTCTCCGGTGTCGGCAAGGGCATGAAGTGGCTCTCGACCGGCAACCTGCTGCTCGCCGCCGCGCTGCTCGTGTTCGTGCTGGTCGCCGGCCCGACCCAGTTCCTGCTGCGCGAGTTCGTGCAGTCGCTCGGCAACTACCTGCAGAACTTCATCGGGCTGACCTTCACCGTCAGCGCCTACGCGGGCCAGGAGGGCGAGGCCTGGCAGGCGTCCTGGACGACCTTCTACTGGGGCTGGTGGATGTCGTGGGCGCCGTTCGTCGGCATCTTCATCGCCCGGGTCTCCAAGGGCCGGACCGTCCGCGAGTTCGTCGCGGGCGTGCTGCTGGTGCCGACCATCATGACCTTCCTCTGGTTCAGCGTGCTCGGCGGCACCGCGCTCTTCCGCGAGCTGTACGGCGACGGCGGGCTCGTCGGCGCCGACGGCTCGGTCAGCACCGACGCGGCGCTCTTCGAGATGCTGCAGGGCCTGCCCGCGGGCTCCGTGCTCACGGTCGGCGCGATCATCCTGATCGGCGTCTTCTTCGTCACCTCCGCCGACTCCGGCGCCCTGGTGATGTCGATGATCGCCACCGGCGGCGACGCTGAGCCGCGCAACCGCATCCGCATCTTCTTCGCGCTCGCGACGGCGCTGCTCGCGCTCTCGCTGCTGATCGCGGGCGGCCTCGACGCGCTGCAGACGGCCGCGATCCTCTCGGCGCTGCCGTTCAGCGTGGTGATGATCCTGATGTGCGTGGCGACAGTGATCGCCTTCCGGAGGGAGATCCGCGCCTATGACAAGGCCCGCCGGGCCGCCTTCGTCGGCGACATCGGCTCGTTCTACGGCCTCGAGGTGGAGGAGCCGCTCGAGCGCGAGCCGGCGCACCCGCTGAAGCGGCTCGCGCAGCGCATCAAGCCGGGGTCGACCCCGCGGGAGTAGGCGCGCGATCAGGCTGGTCGAGGAGCCGCCACAGGCGGCGTATCGAGACCCACGGTCACCAGCAGAGCGGAACTGCCGACTCCACTTCCGGCGGTGGCGGATCTCGATACGCTCGCTTCGCGGGCTACTCGATCAGCATGCAACCGCATCCGCCGGAGCATGCTGGTCGAGTAGCCGCCGCAGGCGGCGTATCGAGACCCGGCGAGGTACCCGCTTCGTGCCCGGTCGGCGGGAAGGCGCGCTGCCCGTACGATCGCCTCGCACGAGACCGACGTCCCGCCCGAGGAGCACCCGCATGACCGATCCCCGCCCGCTGCTCTTCAACGCGTTCGTGATGAACACGCCCTCGCACATCCACCACGGCCAGTGGCGGCGGCCCGGGGCGAGGCCCGGCGCGTTCGAGGACCTCGGGCACTGGATCGAGGTGGCGAGGACGCTCGAGCGCGGGGTGTTCGACGCGATCTTCTTCGCGGACGTCGTGGGCACCTACGGCGCGGTCGGCGCCTCGCTCGAGGTGAACGCGCGCGAGGGCCTGCAGCTGCCGAACAACGACCCGTCGATCCTCCTCGCCGCCCTGATCGGCTCGACCGAGCACCTGGGGCTCGCGATGACCAGCTCGATCCTGCAGGCGCACCCGTTCGAGTTCGCGCGGCGGATGTCGACGCTCGACCACCTCTCGAAGGGCCGGGTCGCCTGGAACATCGTCACCAGCTACCAGGAGAACGCGGCCCGCAACTTCGGCCTCGACCGCCTGACCGAGCACGACGACCGCTACGCGCAGGCCGAGGAGTACCTCGACGTCGTCTACAAGCTGTGGGAGGGGTCGTGGGACGACGACGCCTCGGTCCGCGACCAGGCCGGCGCGTACTCCCGTCCGGAGTCGGTGCACCGGATCGACCACGCCGGCGCGAGCTACCGGGTCGAGGGGCCGCACCTGTCGGCGCCGTCGTCGCAGCGCACGCCGTTCCTCTTCCAGGCCGGCTCCTCCCCCGCCGGTCGGGCCTTCGCGGCCCGGCACGCGGAGGCGCAGTTCGTCGGCGGCTCGACGACGGAGCAGACCCGCGAGCTGATCGCCTCGACGCGGGCGCTCACGGAGGCGGCGGGGCGCCGGGGCGACGACGTGCTGTTCTTCTCGCCCCTGTCGGTGATCGTCGGCAGCACCGAGCGCGAGGCCCGCGAGCGCGAGGCCGAGCTCGGCGAGTACAGCAGCGTTGACGCCCACCTGCTGCACGCGGGACTGAGCGTCGACCAGGCCGACGGGAAGCCCTTCCCGCCCGAGACGAGGCTGCGCGACATCGTCACCAACGGCAATCGCAGCACACTCGAGTCGATGATCCGGCTGCTCCCCGACCGGGACGCGACCGTCGCGGACCTGGCGCGACTCACCGTCGGCCGGCACCAGCGCGTCGTCGGGACGCCCGAGCAGATCGCCGACCGGCTGTCGGAGCTGCGCGATGCGGGCGTCGACGGCATCAACCTCAACCACTGGTCGCTGCCCGACAGCTACGTCGAGTTCGTCGACGAGGTGATGCCAGTGCTCCGCGCCCGCGGCCTGGCACGGTCGGAGTACGCGCCGGGCGGGCTCCGCGAGCGGCTGACCGGAGCCGCGCGGCTCAACCCGCGGCACCCTGCGGCGCGCTACCGCGGGGCGTTCCGCGGCTGACGGAGGTCGACCGCCTCGTCACCGGCCGCTCGGATCGACGTCAGCCGCTGAGGGCGTGCACAGATGAGGCTGGAAGCGGCGGATCGAGCGTTCAGAGCCGATCCGGCCCTTCCAGCCTTAGTTGTGCACGCGCCGGGCCGGAGCCCGGTCCCTCGCTCAGCTGGGCGAGGGGACGAAGGGGTGCTCCGGCGGGTCCTGGTCGTCGTCGAGACGCGCGTCGTCGTCGAGGCGGGAGTCGGCGCCCTCGTCGGTCGCCTCTCCGGTCGCCTCGGTGTCGTCGACCTCGGCCGGGTCCTCCGGGGGGACCGGCAGGGAGTCGGCGGCGGGACGGGTGGTGTCGGTGACGTCCTCGGGGGCGTCGAAGCCGAAGCTGCTCATGGTGTCCTCTCCGCGGCGCACCGGGAGGCGGCGCCGCTGCGGGCAGCCTAGGTCGCGCCTCCGGGCCCGGTCACCTGCTTGACGACGCCGCCCGCGGCGAGCACCTCCGGCACGCGGAACCGACCTGGGCACGCGGAATCGTGCGCTTCGCGCGAGCCGGACGTGATTCGGCGTGCCGAACATCCCGCCGGGAGGCGAGTGGAACCCTCCGGCACGCACGACCGACTCCGGCACGCCGGACCTCGCGATTCCGGCGAGCCGGACGATGTTTCACGAGCCGGAGGTCGGCGAGCGCGGACCGCAAGGGAGCGAGCGGAAGCACGCGGCCGCTGCGACCGTCAGTGCACGTACTCCAGCAGGTCGACGCCCAGCGTGCGCATGCCGTCGAGCACTGCGAGGCGGTAGCGCAGGCTGGAGTCGTCGAACTGCGTGATGACGGCGTAGGCGACGCCGGCGCGCGGGCCGCGGAGCACGCCGACCTCGGCGCGGACGCCGACGTCGGTGCCGGTCCGGTTGACGAGCAGGACGCCGTGGTCGGGCTGCCGGTGCGAGAGCGCGTCGAGGCCGAAGGCGGAGGCGACCATCGACAGGTCGCTGTTCAGCGAGAGCCAGCCGATGACGCGCGAGCTGACCGCGGGGTCGACGACCTCGCCGTTCGCGAGGGTCGCGAGCAGCCAGGTCAGCTCGCTGGCCGAGCCGATGGAGAGCTGCGGAGCGTCGTCCGGACCGCGCTCGTCGCGGACGACGTCGAGCAGCGCGGTGCGCGAGAGGCCGAGCGCCTCGGCGCGCTCGCGGACGGCGTCCAGTCCGACGCGGCGCAGGAGGACGTTGGTGGCCAGGTTGTCGCTGGTCGCGCCGACGAGGGCGGCCAGGTCGGCGATCGGCATCGACGGGATCTGCAGGTGCTGCCAGATCCCCGTGCCGGTGACGGCGTCGGCGGCGGTGCGGTCGACGAGGCGCAGGTTCTCCTGCGGGTCGGTGGCGAGCCGCGCCGCGACCTCGACCAGGAGCACGATCGTGCCGACGGACGCCGTCGGCATCGAGACGGAGTCGTCGACCGCGAAGAGCGCGCGGCCGGTGCCGAGGTCGACCGCGCGCGCCGACACCACGACGCCGTCCAGGGCGAGCCGGCCGAGCGCGTCGAAGCCGCGCTGGAAGTCGTCGTGGTCGTAGTCGCCCTTGTGCCGGCCGCGGCGGGCGCGACGACTCTCGCGACGGGTCTCGTGGGCGGGGATCACCACGGCTGCGGCCTCTCTCCGGGTCGGTGGAACGGTCGGTGCGGAGGGGAGGAGCGGGGTCCACCGCGACGACGCGTCGGTGGACGGACGGCGCGGGAGGCATCGGTCGGCTCTCGATGCCCGCCGCTCGCCCGTGGTGCGGGACGGCAGTCGGCGGCGACTACCAGATGGCGACGCGCTCACTCGGCGGGAGCCAGAGGGAGTCGCCTTCGGTGACGTCAAAAGTAGCGTAGAACTCGTCCAGGTTCCGGACGATCTGGTTGCAGCGGAACTCCGACGGCGAGTGCGGGTCGATCGCCAGCAGGCGGATCGTCTCCTCGTCGCGCGCCTTCTGCTGCCAGGCCTGCGCCCAGGAGAGGAAGAAGCGCTGCGCGCCGGTCAGGCCGTCGATCACGGGCGACTCCTCGCCGTCGAGCGAGAGCAGGTAGGCCTTCCACGCGATGCCGAGGCCGCCGAGGTCGCCGATGTTCTCGCCGATGGTGAGCGCGCCGTTGACGTGGTGGCCGGGCGTCGTCGCGGGGGCGAGGGCGTCGTACTGCGCGATCAGCGCCTTCGTGCGCTCCTCGAACGCGGCACGGTCGTCCTCGGTCCACCAGTCGGTGAGGCGGCCGTCGCCGTCGAAGCGCGAGCCCTGGTCGTCGAAGCCGTGGCCGATCTCGTGGCCGATCACCGCGCCGATCGCGCCGTAGTTGGCCGCGGCGTCGCGGGACTCGTCGAAGAAGGGGAACTGCAGGATCGCGGCGGGGAAGACGATCTCGTTGAAGCCGGGGTTGTAGTACGCGTTGATGGTCTGCGGCGTCATGAACCACTCGTCGCGGTCGAGCGGCTTGCCGATCTTGCCGAGCTCGCGGTCGAACTCGAAGGCGGCGACGCGCCGGGCGTTGCCGACCAGGTCCGCCGGGTCGATCGAGAGGGCGGAGTAGTCGCGCCAGCGGACCGGGTAGCCGATCTTCGGCGTGAACTTCGCGAGCTTCTCCAGCGCGCGCTCGCGGGTGTCGGCGCCCATCCACTCGAGGTCCACGATCGAGCGGCGGTAGGCCTCGATCAGGTTCGCGACGAGGACGTCCATCGCGGCCTTCGCCGTCTCGGGGAAGTGGCGCTCGACGTAGATCCGGCCGACGGCCTCGCCGAGCGAGCCCTCGACGAGCGAGACGGCGCGCTTCCAGCGCTCGCGCTTCTGCGGCGTGCCGGTCAGGGTACGGCCGTAGAAGTCGAAGTTGGCGTCGACGAAATCGCTGGAGAGGTAGGCCGCGGCGCCGCGGATCACCTGCCAGGACAGCCAGTCGCGCCAGGCGGGGAGGCGGTCGTCGGTCAGCAGGCCGGCGAGCCCCTCGAGGAAGCTCGGCTGGCGCACGACGACCTCGGCGAGCGCCCCCTCCGGCGCGCCCATCGCGGTCAGCCAGACGCCGAGGTCGATGCCGGCGGCGAGCTCGGTGACCTCGGCCCAGGAGCGGAGGTTGTAGGTGGCCTGGCTGTCGCGGCTGCGCACCTTGTCCCAGTGCACGGCGGCGAGGTCGGTCTCGAGCGCGACGATGCGCTCGGCGCGCGACTCCGGCGAGTCGAGGCCGGCGAACCCGAGCATCCGGGCGACGAAGGGCAGGTACGCCTCGCGGACGGAGGCGAACTCCTCCTCGCGGTAGTAGCTCTCGTCGGGCAGGCCGAGGCCGCCCTGGTTGACGAAGACGAGGTAGCGCTCGGGGTCGCCCGGGTCGTTGTCGACGAAGAGGCCGAAGAGGCCGGGGACGCCCGCGCGCTCGAAGGCGCCGACGGCCTGCAGCAGCCCGGCGATCGAGTCGACGCGCTGCACGGCCGCGAGGTCGTCGGCGAGCGGAGCGGCGCCGAGCTCCTCGGCGCGCTCCTCGTCGAGGAAGGAGGTGTAGAGGTCGCCGAACATCCGCGCCTCGGTGCCCTGCGGGGCGGACTGCGCTTCGACGATGATGTCGCGGACCGCCTTCTCCGCCTCCTCCTGGAGCACGTGGAAGGAGCCGTAGCGTGCCTTGTCGCTCGGGATCTCGGTGCGGTCGATCCACAGGCCGTTGACGTGGCGGTAGAGGTCGTCCTGCGGACGCGTCGCCGGGTCGAGTTCGGAGAGGTCGATACCGGAGCGAGGCGTCGTCGAGGTCATGGCGTCAAGCCTACGTCGGGGGTCGGACACCGCGGCCCGCGGGCGCGAGTCCGGCTCGCACAGCGAGGTCGGCCTGGAGCCGACGCGTGGCGTCACGGCGTGGACGCACCCCGTTTCCGGCAGTAGGGTCGTCGCATAACCACCCGGATGTCTCGACTACCGGGCGCGGCCCCCGACTCGTCGGGGGCCTGCTTCGTTCTCGGCCCTCCTCGCCGGGCCGCGCGTCGATGACGGAGGGCCGCCAGGGCCGTCCGTTCGCAACTTCCGACGCGTGGACACCTTGGCACGCCGAGTCCGGCCGATCGGACGCGCCGCAGCGGCTTCCGCCGGCCCGAGGTTCACCAGTCGCAGCTCCGGCACGCGGAACCGCCTCCGGCACGCGGGAACAGGCCGATCCGACGAGCCGGAGCGGATTCCGCATGCCGGAGGTGGACCAGTCAGAAGTCGGGCACGAGAGAACACCTCCGGCTCGCGAGAACCGGACGATCCGGCGAGCCGGCGCGGATTCTGCGAGCCGGAGGTCAGTCGGTGATCAGCCGGTGGGGCAGCCCCGGCAGGAGGCGGCGGCTCAGCCGGCGAGCTGCTCCTCGACGTACGCGCGGATCGGGGTGGTCGGGCGGCCGATGAGGCGGGCGAGCGAGCCGTCGGTCTCGCCGAGGAGGCCGTCGGCGATGTTCGCGTCGAGGCCGACGACGAAGCCGACGCCGCCCTCGGGGACGCCGGCCTCGGTGAGGATGCGGGCGTGCTCGGCGGAGTCGACGTGCGTGATCGCGGCGTCGCGGCCGGCGACCTCGCCGACGAGGGCCGCGAGCTCGTCGAAGCTCCAGGCGGTGTCGCCGGAGAGCTCGTGCACCGAGCCGACCAGGGACGCGTCGAGCAGCGCGACGGCGGCCGCCTCGGCGTAGTCGGTGCGGGCGGCGCTGGAGACACGGCCGTCGCCGGCGCTGGAGAGGGCGGTGCCGGTCGAGGCGAGCTCGGCGACGGTCTGCGCGTAGTTCTCGTTGTACCAGCCGTTGCGGAGGATCACGGCGGGGAGGCCGGCGGCGGCGATCGCCTCCTCCGTCGCCTTGTGCTCGGGGGCCAGGATCAGCGGGCTGGTGGTCGCCTTCGGCGCGCTCGTGTAGACCAGGCGCGCGCCGGCACGGGCGGCAGCCTCGATCGCGGCGGTGTGCTGCGCGACGCGCTTGCCCACCTCCGAGCCGGAGACGAGCAGCACGGCCTCGGCGCCGGAGAAGGCGGCGTCGAGCGAGGCCGGGTCCTCGAAGTCGGCGACGGCGGTGCGGACGCCGAGGTCGGCGGCGAGCGCCTCGAGCTTGGCGGCGTCGCGGCCGGTGGCGACGATGTCGGAGGCGGCGGTGCCGCGGGCGAGCAGGTGCTCGACGGCGAGACGGCCGAGGTGGCCGGTGGCTCCGGTGACGACGAGGGTCATGAGGGTGGTCCTTCCGTTCGGGAGACGGCGGGTGGGGCGCCGTCGGAGAGGGGAACCGGGCCGCACCGCCAGAACTTCCCGGAATGCAGTACCCACTATTTTGTTAGTACTCCTGTGACCATCATCCAGAGCCCCCTCCTCACCGGCGACGTCTACTCCGCCGACTGCCCGAGCCGCGAGGTCTTCGGCCATGTCACGAGCAAGTGGGGCGTGCTCGTGCTCGCCGCCCTGGCCGAGCGCGGCCTGCGCTGGGGCGAGCTGCGGCGGCGGATCGGCGGCATCAGCGAGAAGATGCTGGCGCAGACCCTCCGCACCCTCGAGGAGGACGGCTTCGTGCACCGGGAGGCGCACGCCGTCATCCCGCCGCGGGTCGACTACGCGCTGACCCCGCTCGGCGCCGAGCTGGCCGAGCGGCTGCTGCCGGTCGTCGAGTGGATCGCGGACAACGTCGGCGCGGTGCTGGCCGCCCGGGACGCCCGCCGGAGCGACGAAGGATAGCCTCACCTTCTTGTGAGAACGTTCACATTCCGTTCAGGGAGAGGCCTCCGCTGAGCGGGATGCGCGTCCCCTCGCACTGGTCCACTCGATCGCACTGCCTGCCGATCGAAGGACCTCGCATGACCGACACCGCCCGCCGCCCGCTCCTCCTCCCCATGGCGGGGCACGTGCGCGGCAAGCGCAGCCCCGTCACCTGCGCCCTGAAGTGCGCCAACGCGTGCTCGACCGCCGCCTGCAACACCTCGCACAACAGCTCGTTCCGCGACATCGTCGCGCGCCAGATCTCGCGCCGCAGCGCGCTCGGCCTCGGCCTCGCCGGCGCGGTCACCGTCGCCGTCGCCTCGGCCGGCGGCGCCCCCACCGCCGAGGCGGCCGTCGCCGGTGCCGCGGTCGGCGGCTCCCCGCTCGCCTTCACCCCGATCGCCCCGGTGCCGTACACGGTCGACGAGTTCACCGTCCCCGAGGGCTTCGCCTGGCAGCCGATCATCCGCTGGGGCGACCCGCTCTTCGCCGACAGCCCCGCGTTCGACATCCGGAACCAGACCGAGGCGGCCCAGGCCGCGCAGTTCGGCTACAACAACGACTACACCGACATCGTCGAGATCCCCGGCTCGAAGCGCCTGCGCGCCCTGCTGGTCGTGAACCACGAGTACACGAACGAGTCGATCATGTTCCCGGCCGCGCAGCTCGAGGCCGAGCCCGAGCGGATCCGCGCCGTCGGCCGCGCCGCCCACGGCCTCAGCGTCGTCGAGCTGGTCCGCACCGCCGTCGACCGCCCCTGGGCCTACGTCCAGGGCTGCGAGCACAACCGCCGCTACCTGCTGGACACCCCGTACGAGGTCACCGGCGCCGCGGCCGGCTCGGCGCTGCTGAAGACCGCCGCCGACCCGACGGGACGCTCCGTCCTCGGCACGCTCGGCAACTGCTCCGGCGGCACCACGCCGTGGGGCACGATCCTCTCCGGCGAGGAGAACTTCAACGGCTACTTCCGCGCCACCGCGACCAGCGACGCGGAGAAGCGCTACGGCCTCGCCGACGCCGAGACCGCCCGCCTCTGGGAGCTCGACGACCCGCGCTTCGACGCCCGCACGCCCGGCTACGAGAACGAGCCGAACCGCTTCGGCTGGATCGTCGAGTTCGACCCCTTCGACCCCGAGTCCACCCCGAAGAAGCACACCGCGCTCGGCCGCCTCAAGCACGAGGGCGCGAACGTCATCCTCGCCCCGGACGGCCGCGTGGTCGCCTACCAGGGCGACGACGAGCGCTTCGACTACCTCTACAAGTTCGTCTCGAAGAAGCGCTACATCGAGGGCGACCGCGCACACAACAAGACGCTGCTGGAGGAGGGCGACCTCTTCGTCGCGAGCTTCACCGGCGACTCCCCCGTCGCCGAGATCACCGGCACCGGCGCGGTCCCCTCGGACGGCGGCTTCGACGGCATCGGCGCCTGGCTGCCCCTGGTCCTCGACGGCGCGTCGATGATCGCCGGCATGAGCGTCGAGGAGGTGCTCGTGCACACCCGCATGGCCGCCGACATCGCCGGCGCGACGAAGATGGACCGCTGCGAGGACGTCCAGCCGAGCCTGGTCAGCGGCCGGATCTACGTGGCCTGCACCAACAACTCCAACCGCGGCACCGAGGGCAAGGAGGGGCCGACCGAGGTCAACCCGCGCACCGAGAACCGCGACGGCCACATCGTCGAGATCATCGAGGACGGCGGCGACCAGACCGGCCGCACCTTCACCTGGAACCTGCTGATGCTCTGCGGCGACGTCGCGCAGGGCGACACGGTCTACTTCTCCGGCTTCCCGGTCGACCAGGTCTCGCCGATCTCCTGCCCGGACAACCTCGCGTTCGACTCGGTCGGGAACCTCTGGATCTCGACCGACGGAGCCCCCAGCGGCATCGGCTACAACGACGGCCTCTTCAAGGTGGCGCTCGAGGGCGCCGAGCGCGGGCGGGTGGAGCAGTTCCTCTCGGTCCCGCGCGATGCCGAGACCTGCGGCCCGATCGTGCACGACCAGGACCAGCACGTGTTCGTGGCCGTCCAGCACCCGGGCGAGGAGGGCACCTTCGAGGCGCCGAGCTCGTACTTCCCGGACTTCGCTTCTGCGGGAGTCGTCGCCGCGGGTGCCGTCGCGGCGCCGCGCCCGGCGATCGTGCAGATCCTGCCGGCGTCGCAGCTCGTGACGCCGACGCCCACGCCGACCGCGGTTCCGACCGCGGGGCCGACGGCCGGACCGACCGCTGCGCCCACCGCCGGGCCGACCGCCGCGCCGACCGCTGTTCCGACCGTCGCGCCGACCGGCACGCCCGTCCCCCTGCCCGTGGGCGGCGGCACGACCGGCGGACTCGCCTCGACCGGTGTCGAGAGCGTCGGCCTCGTCGCCGGCGCCGCCGCCCTGCTGACCGCGGGTGCGGCCGCACTGGGTCTGGGCGCGCGCCGCCGCGCGGCTGGCACGGAGGCCGAGCCGGAGGCCTGATCGGGGACGCAGGTCCGTTGTGCAGGCGATCCGACGCTCGGCGGCGCACTCGACGCGGTGGCAAGTGCTTTCCGCGGCCGGTCGCCTGCACAACGGACTGACGCCTGCACATCGGACGGGCACCTGCACAACGGGGGCCTGCACACCGGGGCCTGAGGGGTGCGCTAGGTTGAGCGCGATGTCGACCCTCCGGAGCCGCGAGTCCGCGGTCATCGTCGCTGTGCAGCGCTCGCCGCTGGCACCGCCCCTGCGCCCGATCGCCCGCTGGCTCAGCTTCTTCGGCGAGCACGCCGCGGGCTGGCTGCTGCTGGGCGTGGTCGGTGCGTTCGCCGATCCGTCCCGCTTCTGGGCGTGGGCGCTCTGCGACGTCGCGATCGTCGTGGCGCACGGGCTGTCGATCGTGATCAAGCGCGTCGTCCGGCGGCCGCGTCCCCTCGGCGAGGGCGTCGAGGTGCGGGGGACGGCGCCGAGCAAGCTCAGCTTCCCGAGCTCGCACGCGTCCTCGACCACCGCCGCGGCGATCGTGTTCGCCGTGATGCTGCCCGCGCTGTGGCCGCTCGCCGTCCTCGTCGTGCTGGTGATGCTGCTGTCGCGCATCGTCCTCGGGATGCACTTCCCGACCGACGTGCTCGCGGGCGCGGCGCTCGGCACGCTCGCGGCGCTGGCCGCGCTGCCGTTCCTACCGCTGCTCTCGTTCTAGCTTCCGGGCGCGGGGGCGTCTGCCGTCCGTTGTCCGATCTGCAGGCGATGCGCGCATCCGTCTTCCGCGCCTCGCGGTGGAAGGCGCCTTCCGCATCGGATCGCCTGCAGATCAGATGGGAGCCTTCCTCAGAGGAGGCGGCGGGCCGAGGCCCAGGCGGTCAGCTCGTAGCGGGAGGAGAGCTGGAGCTTGCGGAGGACCGCGGAGACGTGGGACTCGACGGTCTTCACCGAGATGAAGAGCTCGGCGGCGGCCTCCTTGTAGGCGTAGCCGCGGGCGATGAGGCGCATCACCTCGCGCTCGCGGGCCGAGAGGCGGTCGAGCTCGTCGACGGACTCCGCCTGCTCGCCGCTGAGGGCCCCGAACGCGTCGAGGACGAAGCCGGCCAGGCGCGGTGAGAAGACGGCGTCGCCGCCGGCCACCGCGAGGACCGCCCGGCTGACCTCGGCGCCGGAGCTCGCCTTGGTGATGTAGCCGCGGGCGCCGGCGCGGATGACGCCGACCACGTCCTCCGCCGCGTCGGAGACGCTCAGCGCCAGGAAGCGCACGGCGTCGAGGTGCGCGGCGCTGCGGCGCAGGACCTCGGCCCCGCCGCCGCCCGCGCCGCCGGGCAGGTGCACGTCGAGCAGCACGACATCCGGACGCTCGGCCGCGACCAGCGCGACGGCCGAGTCGACGTCGGCCGCCTCGCCCACGACATCGAGCTCGGGGGCGAGATCGGCGCGCAGGCCGGAGCGGAAGATGGAGTGGTCGTCGACCAGCACGACGCGGGTCACCGCTCGGCCCCCGCCGGCAGGCGCAGGTGGACCTCGGTGCCCGAGCCGCCCGCTCCGGGCCGCACGGTCGCGCTGCCGCCGGCGCGCGCCATCCGGCCGACGATCGACTCGCGGATGCCGAGGCGGTCACCGGGGAGCGCGCCGAGGTCGACTCCGGGGCCGCGGTCGCGCACGAACACGTCCACCCCGGTGGCCGACGACTCCACGTAGACCGAGACCTCGCCGCCCGCGTGCCGAGCGGCGTTGAGCATCGCCTCGCGGGTCGCCGCGAGCACGGGGGCGGCGCCCGGCACCGAGGCCCCCACCGCTACGACCTCGAGCGTCGCCGGCCAGTCGAGCTCGATCGCGGCGGCGATGGCGCGGATCTCGGCCGCCAGGTCGTTCGCGACCGGGACGTCGCGCTCGAAGAGCCAGTCGCGCAACTCCCGCTCCTGCGCGCGGGCGATGCGGGCGACCTCGCTGGAGGCGCCCGCCCGGTTCTGGATCAGCGCGAGGGTCTGCAGCACCGAGTCGTGCAGGTGCGCGGCGATCTCGGCGCGCTGCTCCTCGCGGACCCGCGCCGCGCGCTCGCCCATCAGCTCGGTCCACAGCGTGACGACCCGGGGCGCGGCGAGCACGCCCGCGGCGACCAGGAGGACGCCGACGGCGAGGACCGCGTTGACCGCGCTCGGGCGGGCCGTGAGCACGGCGGCCCCGGCGACGACGAGCACAGCGCAGGCGGCGAGGCGGACCAGGACGGAGGAGCGCGCCGAGCGGGACGGATCGCCGCGGTCGAGTCCGAGACTCCAGGCGACGGCGCCGCCGGAGAGCACCGCGACGGCGGCGAGCGCCCGGGTGACGTCGGTGTCGTCACCCCCGCGCAGTGCGACCACGACCGAGAGCGTCGCGGCCCCGGCGACGCCTACCAGCAGCACGGCGACCGGGACCGACCGCCGCACACCGACGGTCTGCGCACCGGAGTCCGCGCCCGCGTCGCGCAGGGGCACCAGCGCCCAGAGCCACAAATAGAGCAGCGCACCGCCGCCGCCCAGCAGCGTCGCGACGATCATGAGGAAGCGCACCGTCCCCGGGCGCAGGCCCAGGTGCTCGGCGAGCGCCGCGCACACGCCGCCGAGGACCATCCGGCGCGGGCGGCGCAGCGGAGGCCGGGCCGAGGCGGGCCGGCCCGCGGACGATCGGCCCGGGGACGGCCGACGCCGCGGTGGGTGCGCCGCGGTGCTCGGGAGGGTGGGTGTGCTCACCCCTGCATCCAAACAGGTCGTCGGGGTCGCCGGGGCGGGAGTCGGGGTCGGATCAGGGGTTCCCCCGATGGTCGGCGGCTGTGGAGGAGGGTCACACTCGAGCCATGACAGCAGCGAGCACGACCCCGCCGGACCCGGCGCAGGAGACGGCGGGCGATCCGCCGACGCCGGACCCGACCGCCGGAGCAGGCGATCCCGGGAACGGCACCCCCGGGACCGGCACCCCCGGCCCCGGCGCCTCCGCACCCGGCCCCTCCTCCGAGAACCGCTTCCTCCTCTGGCTGCGCTCCCTCGATCTCGCCCGCCGGCCCGGCTGGGTCGGCGGCGTCTGCTCCGGCATCGCCGATCGCCTCGGCATCGACCCGCTGATCGTGCGCGGGATCTTCGTCGTGGTCGCCGTCCTCGGCGGCCCGGCCTTCCTCTTCTACGCGGCGGCCTGGCTGCTGCTTCCCGACGAGGACGGCGTGCTGCCGGTCGAGGAGCTGCTCCGCGGCCGCCTGACCCGCGTCCACGCCGGGATCGGCGCCCTGGTGCTCGCCTCGATGCTCCCGGTCGCGCAGGGCTTCTGGTCGCTCGGCGGCGCGTACACCGGGGCGGTCCCCTGGGCGCCCGCCACCGGCCGCGCCCTCTGGACGGTCGTCGTCCTGGTCCTCATCGTGCTCTTCGTGGTCTGGATCGCCCGCCGCTCGGGCCGCACCGACCCGGCGCCCCCGCCGTACGGAAGCCCCGAGGGACCCGGCGCCTCGACCGCCGGCTACCCCGCCCCGAAGGGCGAGCCCGCGAGCGGCGCTCCCCTCCTCCCTCCGCAGCGCCCGACCGAGGCGCGGCCCAGCACCCCGGAGGACCTCGCGCTGTGGCGCGAGCGCCAGGAGGAGTGGAAGGCCGAGCGGGAGGCGTTCCGCGCCCAGGAGAGCGCGACCGCCCGCGAGACGGCCCGGGCCCGTGCCGAGGAGTCGCGCCTCCGAGCCGCCGCGATCACCGCGGCGCGCCTCGAGCGGCGTCGGCTGCACCGCGAGGCGAACCCGCGGCTGCGGAGGAGCGTCACCCTGCTCGTGCTCGGCCTGGCCGCCGTCGTCGGCGCGATCGCGTCGCTCACCGTCTCCGGCTCGACCGCGACAGTCGTCGGCTTCAGCGTCGCGACCCTGGTGCTCGCCCTGGCGATCGTCGCCGCGGGACTGCTGCGCCGGCGCGCGATCCTCCTGATCGCGGTCTCGGTGATCACGGTGCTGACAGCCTCGACCGCATCGCTCGTCCCGCCCGATCGCCAGCTGCTGCCGATGCTCAGCTCGTACGGCCTCTCGAACGCGGTTCCGGGCAGCTACGCGATGGTGGCGGGCGACCTGCAGATCTCGATCGACCCGTCGCTGGGTGCCCCGGGGGAGGTGATCGACGTCTGGCAGGGCGCCGGGAACATCACCGTCATGCCGATGGCGGGGGCGGCGGTCCGCCTCGAGGCGTCCACGGCCAACGGCTACTACTGGCTGACGACCGCTTTCGCCGACGGCGACGTGGGCTCCGAGCCGGAGAACGTCGAGTACAGCCGCGACGGAGCCACGTGGACGCAGACCTTCGGCGACCCGGACGCCGAGCCGGTCGTCGTCCGGATCGCGCAGGGCCGCGGCGGGGTCACCGTCTACGACCGGACCGCCGAGGACTCGACCAGCGGCGCCGCACTCGACCAGGACGGCACTGCGACCGCGGAGCCGACCTCGGGGGCGACCGCTGCCGCGACCGACCTCCCGACCCCGACGGACACCGGCAGCACGACTGACCCCACCACGACGGACCCCACCACCCCGACAGACCCCGGCACCCCGCCCGGAACCGACAGCACGACCCCGACGGAGGTAGGACGATGACCGCGCAGAGCACCACCGCCACGCAGACCAGCACCGCCACCGAGACCGCGAAGCGGCCCAGGATCCGCGCCGGCGCGATCGTCTGGGGGCTGGTCCAGGCCGCCGTCGCGGTCCTCCTGCTCCTCCTCGCCGCCGACGCCGGGCTGCGGACCGCCGTCGTCGACTGGGCGCTCTCGCTCGGCCCGGCCGGAGCCGCCGCGATCGCGATCGCCGCGCTGGGGACGATCGCCCTCCTGATCGGCCTCGTCCGGGTCCTCGACCGGCGCTGACGAGCGGCAGCAGGGCAGGAAGGCGACCGACGTCCGTGGGGAGTCGGGTCTCGATACGCCCCTGCGGGGCTGCTCGACCAGCATGCAGAGACGCCCCTGCGGGGCTGCTCGACCAGCGTGCAGGCGGGCGTCTCTTCCCAGGAGATCGGGTCGCGGAGCCACGCACCCGCCACCCGCAACCCTCTAGGCCGAGGCCGGACACGAGCGCAGACTCTCCGTCCGGCCTCGACCGCGCGCGCGAGCGCCCGCGCACGGACAGGCGCCTCCCCCTCCCCGAATCGAGACCGCCGATGCCCGACGCCGCCCGCAGGACGCTCTGATGGAGCTCGGCATCGCCGCCGTCATCAGCGTCGAGGAAGAGAACCGCTCCCGCTCTCGCGGCCATCGATGATGCTCATCGCGCGCCTCCGAGCCAGAGTCCTGTCGCTGCGGCGATGACGCTGAGGAGGAGCATGCCGAGGGCGTTGGTGACGGAGGCGAGGCGGCGTCCTTCGGCGAGGAGGCGCACGGTTTCGAGGCTGGCGGTGGAGAAGGTGGTGTAGCCGCCGAGGAAGCCGGTGCCGAGGACGAGTCGCCACGATTCGGGGGCGATGCCTGCGAGTGCGAGGCCGGTGACCAGGCCGAGGAGGAGTGATCCGGTGACGTTGATGACGGTGGTGCCCCAGGGGTAGGCGCCGCCGGTGCGGGCTTTGATGAGCCCGTCGAGGAGGAGCCGTGTCGCGGCTCCGATTCCACCGGCGAGGGAGAGTGCGAGGAACAGTGCTGGTGTCATGCCGGCACCTTCCTCTGCGTGCGTCGCCGGTGGAGTGCTGCGGCGAGGGCGATCCCTGTCCAGGACGCGAGGGCACCGAGGAGGACGGTGCCGAGCGCGTAGAGGGCGGCGGGTGCGGGGTGTCCTGTGGTGACCAGGTGGGCGGTGTCGGTGGCGAGGGTGCTGTAGGTGGTGAAGCCTCCGAGCGCTCCGGTACCGAGCAGCAGTCGTGCGGTGCGGCGTCGGCCCTCGTCGCTGCCGGCTCTGGCGAGGCCCTCCAGGAGCACGCCGAGCAGGAGCGCGCCGACGATGTTGATGGCGAAGACGACGGTGTCGAAGGCAGGACCGGCGGGGGACGCGAGGGTCAGGCCCTCCCGCGCCCCGGTCCCGACCGTGCCGCCGGCGGCGACGAGGAGGAGGTACCGCAGGCGCAGGTGCACGGGTCGTGGCGTCCCGTCGGGGGCGTCGTCGACGTCGAGGTCGCTGTCGACCGGCAGCTCGGGGTCGGGGTCCGGGGGGCGGTGACGGTGGAGGTCATCGGTCACGAGGAGTGGGGCCTTTCGGGAGGGGGCGGGTCAGTGGGTGAGGCCGTAGTGCAGCGCGGGGTCGAGGTGCTCGATGTCGACGAGGCGGTTGTACTTCGCGACCCTCTCACCGCGCGCGGGGGCGCCGGATTTGATCTGCCCGACTCCGGTTCCCACCGAGAGGTCGGCGATGAAGGTGTCGAGGGTCTCGCCGGAGCGGTGGGAGACCATGCAGCGCATGCCGGCGTCGTGCGCGGCCGCGATCGCGTCGAGGGTGCCGGTGATGGTGCCGATCTGGTTGGGCTTGATGAGTGCGGCGTTGGAGTAGCCGTTGCGGGCTCCGTCGCGGATGCGGTCGGCGTCGGTGACGTAGAGGTCGTCTCCCACGAGCTGCACCCGGTCGCTGATGGTGTGGGCGAGGAGGGCCCAGCCCTCGTGGTCGTCCTCGGCGAAGCCGTCCTCGATGCTGCGGATCGGGTAGTCGGCGATCAGCTTCTCGTAGTAGCGGGCGAGTGCGTCGCGGTCGAGGTCGGTGCCGGCGACGGTGTAGTGGCCGTCGCCGTGGAAGAAGCCGTTCGCGGCGGGATCCATCGCGATCGCGATGTCACCGGTGCCGGGCTGGTATCCGGCGTCGGTGATCGCTGCGACGAGGAGGTCCAGGGCGTCCTCGGGCCGGTCGATGGGGGGCGCGAAGCCGCCCTCGTCGCCGAGCCCGGAGGTGCCGTAGGCGGTGCGGACGCGGGCGGCGAGGGCGTGATAGATCTCGGCGCCGACCTGCACGGCCTCCTCCTCGGTGCCGGCGGAGACGGGGGCGATCATGAACTCTTGGAAGTCGAGGCCGTTCGCGGCGTGCGCGCCGCCGTTGATGACGTTGAAGTGCGGGACGGGCAGGGAGGCGGTCGCCCCGGTGTGATCGGCGATCCACCGGTGCAGGGGCAGGCCGGTGCGCGCTGCGAAGGCGCGGGCGGCCGCGATGGAGACGGCGACGACGGAGTTCGCTCCGAGGCGGGCGAGGTTCGCGGTTCCATCCAGTGCTCGCAGCGCTTCGTCGATCTCGCGAAGCGAGGTCCAGGAGTGCTCGAGCAGGAGGGCGCGGATCTCGCCGTCGACGGCCGCGACAGCGGAGCGGACTCCGCGTCCGCCGAACGCGGGGCCGCCGTCGCGCAGCTCGACCGCTTCGAACGCGCCGGTCGAGGCGCCCGCGGGGGCGGAGGCGTCCAGGACGGTGTCGTCGTCCAGACGCAGGGTGACAGCGACGGTCGGGAAGCCGCGGGAGTCGAGGATCTGCCGTGCGGCGACGTCGGTGATGACCAGCGGGTGTCCGGCGGGGTGGGCGACGTACTCGCCCGATCCGTGGATGCTGGTGCGGGTGTGGCTGATGTAGGCGTTCATCAGGTTCCTCCTTCGTGGGCGAGCGTGATCGCCGCCCGGTCGGCTCTTGCGGGGTCGAGGTAGCGTCCGCTCCTCGAGATCGGTGTCCCGGACGGCCCGGTGTCGTACAGGTACGGCTGACCGGTCGGGATGTTCAGATCGCGGACCGCGGCATCGCCGAGGTCCTCGAGAAGGGCGCGCAGCGCGCGCAGGGAGTTGCCGTGCGCGACGATGAGCACCGTCTCGCCCTCCTCGAGGGCGGGCACGATGCGCTCCTCGAGGAGCGGCTGCAGTCGGTGGACGACGTCGCGCAACGACTCCGCCTCCGTCATCGCCTCGGCCGGCTGCCCACGGAACGCCGCAGACCTGTGCAGCTGCGCGAAGGCGGCGGGGGACAGAGCAGGCGGGCGGACGTCCATCGACCGGCGCCACTCCAGGAAGGCGTCGGCCCCGTACCGGGCTCTGACGGCGCTTTTCGACAGGCCGGTGAGCGCTCCGTAGTCGCGCTCGTTCAGCCGCCACTGGGCCGTGACGATCCGCGACCGCCCTGGAAGGGCGCCGACGATGATCCGGGCCGATTCGGTGGAGCGTTGCAGGGTCGACGTGAGGATCAGATCGGGGTCGATCGATGCGTCCCTCAGCAGCGTCGCGGCCTGTCGCGCTTCGTCACGTCCGAGGTCGGTGAGGGGGACGTCGAGGACGCCGCAGAAGAGACCGTCGGCGTTGCCGGTGCTCTCACCGTGGCGCACGAGGACGAGCGGGGGATGCGCGGGCACGGGTCACCTACCTGGTCTCTGATCGAGAAGGTAGGAACCATCAGCCTCGGCGGCAGTTCGGGCTCACGCCCGGGCGGGATCCATCGCCACTGCCGTCAGCCTACCCCCGCGCCTCGGTCAGGACCAGGGCAGCGGCTCCGAATCATCGACCGGGGAGAGGGGGATCATGAGGACCGGCCGGTGCTGACGGTGAGAAGCAGCCCAGGCGCAAGGGGGTCTCGAATCGTCGTCGGCGCGGTTCACTCAGTGCATGGATGGTCTGCCTCTCGTTGTTCTCGTCGTCATCTTCCTCGCCGCCGCCGCAGTGGTGTGGGTCGCCGGCATCCAGTTGTCGAAGGCGACGGACGTTCTGGACGCGCGTCTGCACCTGGGGAGTGCGCTGGGCGGTCTGATCGTCCTCGCCGTCGCGACGAACCTGCCGGAGATCGCGATCACCGTGTCCGCCGCGCTCTCCGGGAACCTGGACGTCGCGGTCGGCAACATCCTCGGCGGCATCGCACTGCAGACCGTGGTCCTCGTCGTCCTCGACCTGTTCGGCAAGCGCGGAAAGGGTGCGAAGCCGCTCACCTACCGTGCCGCGTCCCTCACACTCGTGCTCGAGGGGCTCGTGGTCGTCGCGGTGCTCGCCGTCGTCATCGCCGGCAGCCAGCTGCCCTCCGGACTGGAAGTGCTGCGCCTGACCCCGGACGTCGTCCTCATCGCCGGCCTCTGGGTCGTGGGGCTGCTGCTCGTGCAGCGCTCCGGCAAGCACCTCCCCTGGCACGAGGACGGGCGGGCCCCCGACGCGACGGCATCCCCCGCGAAGAAGAAGACGCACCCGATGAGCACACGCAAGGCGACCATCGTGTTCACGATCTCCGCCGCGGCGACCCTCCTCGCCGGTGTCGTGCTCGAGCGCGCCGGTGACGCGGCATCCTCGCAGCTCGGTCTCTCAGGGGTGCTGTTCGGAGCCACCGTGCTCGCTCTCGCCACCTCCCTCCCCGAGATCTCGACCGGGCTGCAAGCCATCAAGCAGGGCGACGACAACCTCGCCATCAGCGACATCTTCGGCGGCAACGCCTTCCTCCCCGTCCTGTTCCTCGTCGCCACCGTCCTCTCCGGCACCGCAGTCCTCCCGCAGGCGAACTCGTCCGACATCTACCTCACCGCTCTCGCCGCCCTGCTCACCCTCGTCTACGTCGTCGGACTGATCTTCCGACCCACCCGCCGCATCGCCGGCATGGGAGTCGACTCGTTGATCGTGCTCGCGCTCTACTCCGTCGGCATCGGCGGGCTCTTCGCCATCACCGCGAAGTGACGTCCGTGCCGCCGTGTGCAGAGGTGACCACTCCGGTTCGGCCCGGCCCGGCCCGGCCGTGCACCGGTCAGCGCATCTCGTGCGCGATCTCCAGGAACGCCGCCGCGGACGACCCGATGCGATCGGACCAGATCGCGCGGAGGGGTCGCACGAGTGCTGGTCCGCGGAGGGGCACTCGTATCAGTGAGCGCGCGGCGAGATCTGCTTCGACGGTGAGGATGCTCATGACAGCGGGCGCGATGCCGGCGCGGGCGTTCGCTCGGATGATCGCCGTCGTCTCCAGGATCGCGGCGGGAGTCGTGGGTGCGAGCCCGGCGTCGTGGAGCCATGCTTCGAGGGTCGTCCGGGTGCCGGAGCCTTCCTCTCGTGTCAGCAGTGCGGTCCCGGCCAAGTCCTCGGCGCTGATACTCGCCGCGCGTGCCCAGGGGTGGTCCGGTGCGACGACGACAGCGAGTTCGTCCTCCGTGACCACGTGAGAGGAGAGCGTGGCCGTGGACGCCGGTGTCTCGACGAATCCGAGCTGCGCCGCACCGGATCGCACGAGCTCGGTGACCGTGGCTGAATTGCCGGCGATCAGCTGCACACTCACCTCGGGTGTGCGCTGTCGGAATTCGAGGAGCCAGCGGGGGAGCAGCAGCTCGGCGATGGTCTGCGACGCCGCGAGAACCAGTGAGCCGGTCGGCTGTCGCAGTGCTGCCGCGCCCGCCTCGAGGCGGCGGGACGCCTCGAGGACCGGGCCGGCCAGCTCGAGCACGAGCCGGCCCGCGTCGGTCATCAGGGACCCGGTCGGAGAGCGGCGCACGAGCGGCTGCCCGATGGCGCGCTCCGCGACCCGCAGACGCGCCGAAACGGCCTGCTGGGTGACGCCGAGGTCTTCGGCGGCGCGGGAGAGCGAGCCCGCCTCGGCGATGCGTTCGAGCACCTCCAGCGTGTCGAGATCCAGGATCCGGTCCGTCAATCGCCGCGTCGCCACAAGCACTCATTGTGCCCCGCCAACACGATCGCTGTATCGGCTGGGGACGGCGATGCTCAGGCTGGAGTCATGACAACTCTCTCCCCCGCCCGCGCATCTTCCTCGATCGGGCATCCTCCGCGGTCGAGGCGCTTGTTCCGGGAGCTGGAGCATCCGGGACTGATCGTGTCGAACCTGACGCCGAACTGGTTCGCGTCGATCATGGGCACCGGCATCGTCGCGGTCGCCGCCGCGTCCCTGCCACTCCAGTTCCCCGGACTGCGTACCGGGGCCACCGTCGTCTGGGCGATCGCCGCACTGCTGCTCGTCGCGCTGACGGTCGCGACCGGGCTGCACTGGGTCCGCTACCGCGGTACAGCGATGAGGCACCACCTGAATCCGGTCCTCTCGCACTTCTACGGCGCGCCGCCGATGGCGTTCCTCACCGTCGGCGCGGGAACCCTCCTCCTCGGCAAGGACTGGATCGGCCTGCCCGCCGCTGTCACCATCGACTGGGTGCTCTGGGGTGCGGGGACTCTCGGCGGGCTGGTGACGGCGGTCCTGGTGCCCTACCTCGCGTTCACCCGGCACGAGAACAAGCCCGATTCGGCGTTCGGCGGCTGGCTGATGCCGATCGTTCCGCCGATGGTGTCCGCTTCCACCGGCGCACTGCTGCTGCCGTACGCGCCCGCCGGGCAGGCGCGGGAGACGCTCCTGTGGTCCTGCTACGGCTTCTTCGGCCTCAGCCTGGTCGCGTCGCTGGTGGTGATCACCCTGATCTGGAACCGGCTCGCGCAGCACAAGGTCGGAGCAGCGGGGATGGTGCCGACGCTGTGGATCGTCCTCGGTCCGGTCGGACAGTCGATCACCGCTGTGAATCTGCTCGCCTCGAACGCGCCCACCGTCGTCGACGCCGGCACGGCGCGTGCGCTGCTGGTCGTGGCTCTGGTGTACGGCTTCGCGATGCTCGGCTTCGCACTGCTCTGGACCGTCATCGCCCTCGCGATCACCCTCCGCACCGCGAAGGAGCACCTGCCGTTCAGCCTGACGTGGTGGTCGTTCACGTTCCCCGTCGGCACCTGCGTCACCGGACTGAACGGCCTCGCCCTGCACTCCGGTCTCACGGTCGTCGCCGGCCTCGCCGTGCTCTACTACGTCGGCCTGGTCGCCGCGTGGATCTTCGTCGCCGCCCGCACCTTCCACGGTTCCGTGATCCGCGGCACCCTGCTCGCACCACCGCGACCGGCCTGACCGGGATCGAGGATCATCGTGGACATCCGAACCCTGAACGCCCTCGCCGAGACCTGGCGGAGTACCGCGGACGCGACCGGACGCTTCGTTCCGGGCTTCGATCCCCGCTCCGGCGGCACCGCCAGTCGCGTCCTGGTGCTGATGCAGTCACCCGGCCCTCGGACGATCGCCGCGGGATCCGCTGCCGTCTGCAGTGAGGACAACCTCGGGCCCACCGCCGCCGCGTTCCGGGCGGCCCGCATCGAGTCCGGACTCTCCCGCGACCACTACCTCCGATGGAACCTCATCCCGTGGGAGATCCCTGGCCGCGTCCGCCCCGCGGACATCGAGCAGGGCAGGCTCGCGCTCGGTGAGCTGCTGGAGCTGCTGCCCGCGCTCGACGCCGTCGTCACCTACGGGACCGTGGCGCTCGACGGGGTCATGCGATACCTGACCCTGCACGATGATCCCCGTGTCGTCCCCGTCCTCGCGGCACCGCACCCCTCACCGGCCAACGGACGTCATCGCGCCGACCAGCACCTCCGCTCCGTGAACGCGCTCCGCCTCGCGAATCGTCTCGGATCCGGTCGGCGACTCGCAGACTGACGGCACTGAAGGCAGACGTCCGCGGCTCGGTCGGCACCGGTCCTCGTGACCGATGAGGCGCTGATCTCAGACGGTCCCGGTCCGCGGACCGCTGACGGGACCGGCCTGGTCGTCCACGATGTCGACGGTGTACGCCGCGCCGTGCTCGAGCGTGTGGCCGACGGTGCACTGACGGTCGACCGCCCGGTGGGTGCGCTCGGACAGTGAGGCGATCCGCTCGGGATCCAGCGCCGACAGGTCGGCGCGGATCACGGCGATGATGGAGTCGTAGCGGTCCTCGCCCTCGGGCTTGGTCGCGGTGATGTCGGTGGTCGCTTCGAAGTCGGCTCCGAGCCGGCTGGCGAGGAGGTGGTCCGAGGAGAGCATGCCGCAGGCGGCGAGGGCGAGGTGCAGCAGCTCGCCGGGCGAGAACACGCCGTCGGCGTCCGACCCGCCTATGCGGACCTCGGCTCCTCGCACGTTGCGGCCGATGAAGGTTCTCGGGCCCTCGCGGGTGATGTGCAGCGGCGTGGCTTCGGTGCTCATGGTCTGCTCCTGTCCGGTGTCCGCGGCACCGCGGGCAGTGTCGGTGACTCCTGCGGGTGGATGGTGTCTCAGGTGTCGGTGCGGACGAGGGGGGTGTTCGCGCCGCGGACCCTGATGTCGACACCGGTGATCTCCGACCGGGCGATGCCCGTGGACGCCGCCAGGTCGACGGCGCGCTGCCCGGCCGCCGTCCAGGTGGCGACGGTGATCGTGCTGCCGTCTGTGCGGGTGATCACGAGTTCGTACTCCGCGTCGGCGGGCGCATCACCACTGTAGGTGCAGCTCCACTCCAGCCGGGTGCCCCACGGCTTCCCCTCGACCTCGATGTCCGCAGCGAGAGCGGGATCGGCCGCGATCGGGTCCATCGGTTCGAGGGTCGCCTCGCTCGCCACGGGAGCGCCCGCGATGCCCGTGCCGAGAGCGACGCCTCCGAAGACGGAGGCGGTGACGGCGGCCGCGACGGCGAGGGACGTCACCAGCCGGCGCCGACGTCGGCGCGTCCGGACGCGGTGGGCGATGGCGGGCAGCGTCACCAGGGAGGGCGGCGCGTCCTCGCCGTCGTCCGATGCGCTGATGGCGAGAGCGTCCTCGACGGAGAGGCGACCGACGATGCCGGGCAGTCCTGCCAGTTCTGCCACGGCCGCGCGGCAGGCCGCGCAGCCGCTGAGGTGCTGCTCGTACTCGAGCCGCTGATCCGCGGGGAGAGCGCCGAGGACGTAGGACGCGTCCCAGTCGCGGTACTCGTCCTCCGTCGCAGAGCTTCCGTGGTGGTCGTTCATCGGGTGACGCCCCTTTCCTGCAGAGCCAGTCGCAGTCCGCGCAGTCCGTAGTGCAATCGGGATTTCGCTGTTCCCTCGGGGATGGAGTGCCGGCGGGCGATCTCGGGGACGGTGTGTCCGAGGAAGTACGCGTCCACCACGATCCGACGATGCTCCACCGACAGCGATGCGAGAGCGTCGGCGACGAGGATGCTGTCCAGGACCGCGTCGGTGCGATCGGGGACGGCGCCGCCGCCGTCCTCGTCCTTCGCCGGCACTTCGCGTCGGCTCCGAGCGGAGCGGGCGTCGTCGATGACGAGGTTGCGGGCGACGGTGAACAGCCACGCGCGCGCGGCGTCGGCGTCGCGTTCGAGGACCTGCGGGCGCTGCCAGGCCCGGACCATCGTCTCCTGCACGACGTCCTCCGTCAGCGCCGCGTTCCGAGTGAGGTTCTGCACGAAGCGCCGCAACGCCGGGCCGTGACTCTCGTACAGCGCCGCCAGGAGCTCATCGACGGGGCGGGGCACAACGCTCACCGCCTCGAAGCGCCACGGCGCGCTCCCTCATCACGGTTGCTGCGATCACTGCCGGTCATCCCTCTCCGTCCTTGCCTGTCGAGAACCGGCGACCCGCCCGGGCGATGCGCTTCGCTGCCCGCGGGGACGGGTCGCCGTCGCATCAGGACGCCGGGGTGGCGGTGCTCATGGCCGCGGCTTCCTTGTTCATCGTGCCGTCAGGGAGGAGGACGTACCAGGCGTCCTTCACACCCTGCCCGTTGACCTGGCCCGGCGCGGTGTCCTTCGCGAACCGGTAGACCGGCCATCCGTCGACGGTCAGCTGGGTCGTCCCGTCGGTGCGCGTGATCGAGCCGACCTCTCCGGTGATCCCGTCCGCGGCGGTCGTGCTGGACGCCGACACGGCCGGCCAGGTCGTGGCGCACTCGTCGTAGCAGCTGCTGCTGCCCGAGTTCTGCGTGTCCTTCATGAACGTGTAGACGGTGGAGCCGGTCTCGTCCGTGATGATCTCGCCCAGCGGCGAGGACGCCGTCGTGAGAGCCGCCGTCTCAGCGGAGGCGGTCGCGGTGGCGGAGGCCATCGCGGTGGCGGAGGGGCTGTCGGCCGGCGCTTCCGACGAGGCGGCCGAGCCGGCGGCCGTCGAGCATCCGGCGAGAAGGACGGCGGCGAACGCCGCAGTCGTCACAGTGGTCGCGATTCGCTTGAGCATGATGCCTCCTGTAGTGCGGGGGCCGAGGTGGTCCCACCGAGGACACGACACAGCAGTCGCGGACGTTCAACGAGGCGAGAAGATCGCTGGGACGCTGCTGATCCAGGGCAGCACCCTGCCGCTGCTCATCCTCGCCACCGGGATCCGCGGGGTCGACGTGCCGGAGGACCAGCGCGAGCTCGCGGGCCTGCTCGACGAGATCACCGAGAAGGGGCTCGCGGTCCCCGAGAAGCCCGGCGAGGTGGTCGAGGGCGTCGACGACGTCGATCCCGCGGCGGACCCGGCCCGACGCCCGACCCGCGACCTCAGCCCGTGGTCGTCCGCGTCATGATCGCGACGACGAACAGCCCCGCCCAGAGCGCGCCGCAGACCAGCAGCCGCAGGTTGCCGAGCACGATGTCCTCCGGCGCCGACGCCCGCCCGCGCTCGATGTCGAGGGCGTAGAGGAAGAGCGCCGCACCGAAGGGCACCACCGACGCCATCGACCAGAGCGAGTTCTCGCCGTTGATGAACAGTGCCCACAGCGCGTAGGAGATCATCGTCAGCGACGCGGCGACCGACCAGATGAAGCGCAGATAGCCCGGCGTGTAGACCTTGAGGGTCGAGCGGGTGTGGCTCTCCTCCCTGCCCTCGCTCTGCAGCTTCTCGGAGTAGCGCTTGCCCGCGACCATGAACAGCGAGCCCGAGGACACCGCGAGCAGGAACCACTGCGTCAGCGGGATGTCCGCGATGGCCGCGCCCGAGATCGCGCGGAGCACGAAGCCGCCCGCCACGATCAGGATGTCGATGACCGGCTCGTGCTTGAGCCAGAGGCAGTACGAGATCTGCATCACCAGGTAGGCCGCGAGCGTCGCCGCGAACCAGGTGAAGCCGAGGAGGAAGGTCACCAGCACCGGCACGATCATCAGCACGAACGCGGCCGGCCAGGCGACCTTCAGCGGCAGCGCGCCCGAGGCGATCGCGCGGAAGCGCTTCTTCGGGTGCACGCGGTCCGACTCGACGTCGAGGAGGTCGTTCAGCAGGTAGCCGCCGGAGGAGGCGAGGCTGAACGCGATCACCCCGATGACGGTCGCGACGAGGATCTCGGGCTCGAGGATGCGTGCGGCGGCGACCGGAGCGGCCAGCACCAGGACGTTCTTCAGCCATTGGCGCGGACGCATGGCGGCGACGAGTGCGCGGGCGGTGTTCACGACGTCTCCCTCTCGGGGGAACGGGGCCAGGAACGGCCGGATCGGGCGGGATCGGGGTGACGCGGGCCCAACCTACAATCGGGGGTGAACGCGCTCCCATCCACCCGGATCCGCAGCGCTCACGACCGGAGCACCACGGAGGGAAGCGCATGCGGACGGCCGCGCTGTACGTCGTCTTCGCGATCCTTGCAACGGCGGTGAATCTGGGCACTCAGATGCTCGTCGAGCTCGCCGTCGACGCGGAGTGGGCCACCGTCGCCGCCGTGCTCGCGGGCACCCTGACGGGGGTGATCGCCAAGTACGTGCTCGACAAGCGCTTCATCTTCAAGCACGAGACGATGAATGCGGCGCACGGGCTGAGGACGTTCCTCCTCTACGGCGTGATGAGCGGCGTGACGACCCTGATCTTCTGGGGCTTCGAGTTCGGCTTCGACTACCTCTTCGGCACCGACCTGGCCCGCTACACCGGGGCCGTCATCGGCCTGGCCATCGGCTACGTCGCCAAGTACCACCTCGACAAGAACGTCACGTTCTCCGGCCCGCGAGAGGAGCCCGCATGACCACCCCCGTCTCCTCCTGGGGCCTGCTCTCGCGCGACGAGCACCGCGTCACCCGGATCACGAGCATCGAGCAGGCGCAGGCCGCGCTGGCCGCGGGCGACAGCGGGATCGCCTACGGGCTCGGCCGCAGCTACGGCGACGTCGCCCTCAACGGCGGCGGCCGGATCTGGGACTTCAGCGGCTTCGACCGCCTGCTCGCCTTCGATGAGGAGACCGGCGTGCTGCGGGCCGAGCCGGGCGTGCTGCTGCGCGACGTGCAGGCCGTCTTCGCGCCGCGCGGCTGGATGCTGCCGGTCACCCCCGGGACGAAGAACGTCACCCTCGCCGGCGCGATCGCGAACGACGTGCACGGCAAGAACCACGCCTCCGCGGGCACGATCGGCCGGCATGTGCGCTCCTTCACGCTCCTGCGCAGCGACGGGTCGTCCTCGCGCTGCACGCCGACCGAGAACGTCGAGCTGTTCCAGGCGACGATCGGCGGCCTCGGGCTCACCGGGCTGATCGTCGAGGTCGAGCTCGGGCTCGCCCGTGTCCCCGGGCCGTGGCTCGTCAGCGAGGACGTGCCCTTCCAGACGCTCGACGGCTACCTCGATCTCGTGCACGAGTCGATGGACGTCTTCGAGCACACCGTCGCCTGGATCGACGTGACCACGGGCGGCGGGCGCCGCGGGGTCTACTCGCGCGCGGACAGCACGGCCGCCCCGGAGCTGCCGGAGACCCGGCCGGGCTCGCTGAAGGTGCCCTTCGCCTTCCCGCTCTCGGTGGTCAACCGCGCCACGCTGCCGCTGCTCAACCGCGCCTACTACCGCCTGAAGGCGACCCGCGCCCGCCGCTCCGTGCAGCACTACGAGCAGTTCAACTACCCGCTCGACGCGATCGAGGGCTGGAACACGATGTACGGCCCGCGCGGCTTCTACCAGTACCAGAGCACCGTGCCGTGGGAGGGGGCGCTCGAGACGACCCGCGAGATGCTCGCGCTGATCGCGGCCTCGGGCACCGGCTCCTTCCTCGGCGTGCTGAAGACCTTCGGCGCGCTGGAGTCGCCGGGCCTGCTGAGCTTCCCGGCGCCCGGGGTCTGCTTCGCGCTCGACTTCCCGAACACGCCCGTCGCGCTGCCGCTGTTCGAGCGCCTCGACGCGCTGGTGCTCGCAGCAGGCGGCCGGCTGTACCCGGCGAAGGACGCGCGCATGACGCGCGAGATGTTCGAGGCCGGCTTCCCGCGCCTCGCCGAATTCACCCTCCAGCGCGACCCGGGGATCTCCTCCGGCTTCTCGCGCCGAGTCCTCGGGAGCTGACGTGAGCACTGGTACCCCCTCCAAGATCGTCGTGGTCGGAGCGACCTCCGCCATCGCCGAGCACACGCTGCGGCTGTGGCTGGGCACGGGCGCGCGCTCGGCTCTGCTGGTCGGGCGCGACGCCGGCCGACTGGAGGCGCTGGCGACGGATCTGCGGGTGCGCTTCCCCGCGGCCGCGCTGTCGGTGGCCGCTGTCGACCTCACCGACCCCGCCGCGATCTCCTCGGTCGTCGCGACCTCGCTCGAGGGCGGCGCCCCCGACACCGTGCTGATCGCCCACGGCGCGATGACGACCCAGGACGAGGCGTCCGCCGACCTCGCCGTCGCCCGCGACGTGCTCGTCGTCACCGGGGTCTCGGTGGCCCTCTGGATGGAGGCGTACGCGAACGCGCTGACCTCCGGCAGCATCGGCGTGATCGGCTCCGTCGCCGGTGACCGGGGCCGCAAGACCAACTACGTCTACGGCTCCGCCAAGGGCCTCGTCGAGCGCTTCGCCCAGGGCCTGCAGCACCGCCTGGCCGGCTCGCGCCTGTCCGTCGTGCTGATCAAGCCCGGCCCGACCGACACCCCGATGACCGCCTCGCTCAAGCAGAGCGGCGCCTCGCTGGCCCCGGTCGACTCCGTCGCGAAGGACGTCGCCGCCGCCATGGCCTCCGGCCGCGCGGTCGCCTACGCCCCGGCCAAGTGGCGCGTCATCATGACGGTCATCCGCCTGCTGCCGTCCCCGATCTTCAACCGCCTGAACATCTGACGCCGACGGCTGCCGAGGCTCGGGCGGCTGCGGGGGGCGGTTTCATACGGTTGTTGCAACGGAGGGGTGGTTGCATGCCGGGTCGTCGGTTGGATGCGGGTGAGCGGGGTCAGATCGCGGTGTTGT
>NZ_RJUT01000014.1:0-24194 GCF_003751395.1 Rathayibacter sp. PhB152
CAGGGGGGACCCTGTGGGAGAGTAGGACACCGCCGGACACCAATTCACGATGGCCACCCAGAAATGGGTGGCCATCGCTGTTTAACCAGAGGTTCCGCAGGGAGAACCGGAAGATCCAGCACCTCGACCCCCGTGGCATCCGCCGTGGTGCGGGTTAGGGTGGTGGCTGGCGGCTCACGGGCCGCCGATCCCCGTCCTGAGGGCGGGTCAACTCCACAGAGCTCCACCACGACAGGCGAGGAACGCATGGACGACGCAGCACCCGACCGCAACGACCGCGGACAGGACCGGCGCGACGAGCGCCCGCCCCGCGCCGCCGGCGGCGACCGCTCCTCCTCCCCGCGAGGCGGAGCTCGAGACGGCGATCGGCCCGCTCGCGGTGGAGACTCCCGTCCGTACCGCTCGAACGACTCCGGATCGCGCTCGGACGCTCCGCGCCGAGACGGAGCCGGACGTTCGGACCGTGGCGGAGACTCTCGTCCCCGCCGTGACGGCGACTCGCGTCCGTACTCCGGTGGCGAGTCCCGTCCGCGCCGCGACGGCGACGCCCGTCCGCCTCGGGCCGGCGACGCCCGTCCTTCTCGCGACGGAGATTCCCGTCCGCGTCGTGAGGGCGACTTCCGTCCGTCCCGTGACTCCGACTCGCGCCCTCGTCGTGACGGCGATGCGCGTCCTTCTCGTGAGGGTGATTCCCGTCCGCGTCGTGAGGGCGACTTCCGTCCTTCCCGTGATGGGGACTCCCGCCCCCGCCGCGATGGTGACTCCCGTCCCTCGCGAGATGCTGACTCCCGTCCCCGGTACGGCGATGCACGTCCTTCTCGTGATGGTGACTCCCGTCCTCGCCGTGACGGCGATTCGCGTCCTTCTCGCGATGGTGATTCCCGTCCGCGTCGTGACGGCGATTCGCGTCCTTCTCGTGATGGGGATTCCCGTCCGCGTCGTGAGGGCGACTTCCGTCCTTCTCGTGATGGGGATTCCCGTCCTCGCCGTGAGGGCGACTTCCGTCCGTCTCGTGATGGCGATTCCCGCCCTCGCCGTGAGGGCGACTCCCGTCCCTCTCGTGACGGAGACTCTCGTCCGCGTCGGGACGGCGACTCCCGCGGCGGGCGCTTCGACGACCGTCGTGGCGGTGGTGATCGCGCGGGCGGCCGTGGTGGGTTCGGCGGCGGGTACGCCGGCCGTGGCGCTCCTCGCGAGGAGCCGGAGCTCACCGAGGAGGAGCGCGAGCGTCGCTCCCTCCAGTCGGTGCGCCCTCGGCACGACGACCCCGATCTGCCGGACGACGTCCAGGCGAAGGATCTCGACAAGGTCGCCCGCAACGAGCTGCGCACGCTGTCGAAGGACAATGCGGAGTGGGTCGCGCGCCACCTGGTGATGGCCGGCCGCCTCCTCGAGGAGGACCCCGACCTCGCTCACCGGCACGTGCTGTCGGCCGCGCGCCGGGCCGGCCGGATCGCGGTCGTCCGCGAGTCGCTGGCCATCTCGGCCTACGCGACCGGTGACTTCGCGCTCGCGCTGCGCGAGCTGCGCACCTACCGCCGGATCTCCGGCTCGGACGAGCAGGTCCCCCTGATGGTCGACAGCGAGCGCGGAGTGGGGCGGCCCGACAAGGCGCTCGAGCTCGGCCGCTCCGTGGATCGCAGCACGCTGAGCCCGGGTGCTCAGGTGTCGCTCGCGATCGCGATGTCCGGTGCGCGCCTCGACCTCGGTCAGGGCGAGCTCGCTCTGATGGAGCTCGAGATCCCGCAGCTCGATCCCGATCGCGCCTTCTCCTACAGCCCCGACCTCTTCGCCGCGTACGCGCTCGTCCTCGAGGAGGTCGGCCGCGCCGAGGAGGCCGCCGAGTGGCAGCGCCGCGCGGACATCGCCGCGCGCGCCGTCTTCGCGGCCGAGGGCGGCGGCGACGACGAGACCATCGAGGTCATCGAGGAGGAGGGCGAGTACGTGCCCGCCACCCGCGCCGAGCTCTCGGGCCTGGTCGCCGCCGACGCGGCCCCCGAAGCCGACGCCGCGACCGACCTGGACGACTCGCTCGAGATCGACGACGAGGACGAGGACGACAGCCTCTACCCCGACTCGGCCGAGCTCGCCGAGCAGGACGCTCCCGAGATCGACCAGCCCCTCGAGATCGACGAGCCTGTCGAGCCCGCCGACGCCGGCGCATCGGTGGAGGACGACGAGCCCGCCGACTCCGACGCGTCGGCCGAGACCACGGCCGTGGACGCCATCGAGCACCAGGCCGCGCTCGACGACGCCGGCCTGTCCGACGCGGACTTCGAGGAGGCCCTCGCCGATTCGACGCCCGAGGCGCTGTCGGTGGAGGATGCCGCCGAGGAGACCGGCGACGAGGAGCCCGCGGACGAGACCACCGCGGCGTCCACCGACGCGGAGTCCGCAGACGACACCGACACCATCACCCCCACCGACACCGAGGAGGACGGCGCCGATGTTCCGAAGCCCGAAGCCTGAGCCCAGCCCGCTGGACGGGCGCGACTGCGTCCTCGCCGACCTCGACGGGGTCGTCTACAAGGGCGCCGACGCGATCCCGTTCGCCGTCGAGAGCCTGAATCGCGCGGCGGAGACCGTCCGCGTCGGCTACATCACCAACAACGCCTCGCGCACGGACGTCTCGGTGGCCGGCCACCTCTCCGACCTCGGCCTCGCCGTGCGCCCGGAGGACGTGGTCACCTCGCCGCAGGCGGCCGTCGTGCTGCTCGCCGATCTGATCCCGGCCGGCTCGACCGTCCTGGTCGTCGGCGGGGAGGGCCTCACCACCGAGGTCGAGCGGGCCGGCTTCATCGTCACCCGCAGCGCGGAGGACTCACCGGCCGCCGTCATCCAGGGCTTCGCGCAGTCGGTCGGCTGGGCGGAGCTCGCCGAGGCGTCGTTCGCGCTGCACACGGGCATCCCGTGGGTGGCCACCAACACCGACTGGACGATCCCCGTCGCCCGCGGCATCGCGCCGGGCAACGGCACGCTCGTCTCCGCCGTGCACACCGCGGTCGGGCGCCTCCCCGTCGTCGCGGGAAAGCCGGAGCGCGCGATCTTCGACGCGGCGACCGCGCGGTTCGGCTCGACGAATCCGCTGTTCATCGGCGACCGGCTCGACACCGACATCGCCGGGGCGAACACCTCCGGCATGGAGAGCGTGCTCGTGCTGACCGGCATCGACCGGGCGAAGCAGCTGCTGGCCGCCGAGCCGAAGCTGCGGCCGACCTACATCCTGGCCGACCTGCGCGAGCTGGACGCACCGTACCCGGCGACCGTCGTCGCCCGGAACGGCACGCACTCGGTCCGCTCGGCGAAGGTCCGGCTCGACGGCGACTCCGTCCTGATCGTCGACGCCGGCTCCGACGAGACCGACCTGCTGCGCGCGGCGTGCTCGGTGATCTGGAGCTCGGGCCGCGCGATCTACGGACTCGACGTGCCGGAGTCGCTCTACAGCTGACCCCGCACCCGTATCGGGCTCACGCCCGATCCCGTGCGGCGGGCTCCTCCCGGCCCTCGAGCCGGAGGAGCCCGCTCAGCCGGAGCGCCAGCGCCACCGCCGCGACGGCGATCAGCGCGCCGTAGGCGAAGGTGGCCGTGAAGACGGCGGCGCCGCTCCCGAGCAGACCGGTGACCGCGGCGGCGAGCAGCCCGGTGAGCGCGAGGGAGACCGACCCGCCCGTCGAGTCGGCGATCTGCAGCGCCGAGCTGTTGAAGCCCTCGCGCCCCGGCGCCGAGAGGCCGAGAGTCAGCGTGCCCATCCGCGGGAACATCGCGCCCATCCCGCCGCCCGCGAGGAACCAGCCGGCTCCCGCGACGATCGGGGACAGCGCGAGCACGACGGTCAGCAGCACCACGAGGATGCCGGCGAGCAGCAGACCCGTGCCGAGGCGCATCGCGCCGCCGTGCGAGAGGCGGGTGCCCGGCCGGCCCTGCAGCTGCGAGCCCAGCGCCCAGGAGACGGCGCCGGCGGTCAGCGCGACCCCGGACAGCCACGGCGGGAGTCCGTACCGCTCGCTGAGCAGCAGCGGGAGGTAGACCTCGGTGCCGAAGAAGGCGGCCGCGACGAGGGCCCGCAGCAGCATCGTCGACGGGAGGACGCCGCGCGCCCGCAGCGTGCCGACCGGCAGGAGGGCGCGGACCGCGAGGATCACCACCGCGATCGCGACGGCGGCGACCACTCCCGCCGCCTCCGGTGCGATCTCGGCGCTCGTGCTCAGCACGACGACGGCGGCGGCCACGACGACGGCGCGGACCACCCGGCCGATCGCGCTCCGGTCGAAGGGCCGCAGCTCCTGCGGCTCGAGCGCGCGCAGCGTCGGCGCGATGACCGCGCTCGCGACGGCCACCAGCACCACGACGCCGAGGAACACCCAGTGCCAGCTGGTCAGCTCGGCGACGAGGCCGGCCGCGAGCGGCCCCACCAGCGAGGGCACGACCCAGGCCGCGGCGAAGGCGCCGAAGATCCGCGGATGCAGCTCGGCGGGGAAGACCCGGGCGACGAGCACGTAGAGCGTGACGGTGATCCCTCCGCTGCCGAGGCCCTGCAGCAGGCGCGCGCCGACGAAGACCGGCATCGACGTGGCCGTCCCGGCCGCGATCAGGCCGAGCGTGAAGAGCAGGATCGCCGTGATCAGCGCCGGGGTCGGTCCCCGGCGGTCCGCCGACGAGCCCGCCGTGACCATGCCGACGACGGCCGCGGCGAGGGTGGCCGCGAAGGCGAGCGAGTAGAGCGCCCGGCCGTCGAGGTCGGCGCTGATGATCGGCATGATCGTCGTCACCGCGAGCGACTCGAACGCGCAGAGGAAGACGAGCGCGGTCGTGCCGGCGGTGGTCAGGAGGAACGGGGCCGAGGTGATGCCGCGGCGGGCGACGGGAGGCACTCTCGCCACACTACGCGGCGGCGGGTGCCGTCGGCGGAGTCAGCGGTAGACCGCCCAGTCGTCCTTCGTCAGCAGGGTGGGTGTGCCGTCGATGTCGACGAGCCAGCCGGCGTCGTCGCGCTCGAGGTAGCGCCCCTGGATGATCTCCGGAGCCCAGCCCCCGTCGCGCGAGGACACCCAGCGGACGAAGCGGACGGTGCCGCCGCGCCGGAAGAGCGTGCCGTTGTGGTCGCTCACGCGAGGATCCTCCTGGCCCGGGGATCGGGAGCGCTCTCGGGCTCCGCGACGACGTGCAGTCCGATCCGGCCGTGCGAGGCCGCGGTCAGCGCGCGCAGCCAGTGCGGATTGAGGTCGTGCTGCCCCTCGGCGTCGTACTCGTAGCGCGTGGCGATGGAGGGGTGCAGCCAGAGCTCGGACAGTCGCCCGTCGTCGTCCTCAGTGGTGAGCAGGAAGCCCTCGCCGCGGCGGAACCGCGCGGTGATCACGCTCTGCAGGTGCGCGAGGGTGCGGTCCTCGAACCGGTGCGCACTCGGCGGTGCCCCGTACAGCAGGCGTCCCATCGTCGATTCTCCTCCGCCGTTTCCGGTCCACCGAAGGGGGCGCACCACAGAACAGCGTACTTTATTGACTAAATCGGTTAGCTAAATGCCCGGCGAGCAGTGCGTTTCCGGGACAGCACGTGCTGCGTTTCCCGGAGGGCGCCCGCGGGCTGCCGAGAAGTGGTTGCATGGTCGGAGCGAGTTCCCGATCGGGGCGCCTGCCGTCAGGAGGGCGACCCATGGACGATCGACCGGATCTGTTCGCACTGCTGGCCCGGCTGCGGACCGAGGAGCGGAGCTACGACGCGCGCGTCGAGCGCCGGCTCGGCATCGGCGCGACCGACCTGGCCGCCCTGCGTCTGATCGGCGCCGGGGCCGGGCGGAACGAGATCATCCGCGCGGTCGATCTGGCCGGGGCGATCGGTCTGACGACGGCGGCCGTCTCGATCCTCGTCGACCGGCTCTCCCGCGCCGGCTACGTGGACCGCGTGCTCGATCCCTCCGACGGCCGCGGCCGGATCCTCTGCCTGACCGGCCGGGCCGAGACGGCGCTCGGCGAGACCGACGAGCGGGTCTACGGCGAGGTCCGCACCCTCACCGACTCGGTCGCCGACGCCGAGTCGGTGCGCTTCGCCGCGATCCTCGAGGGGCTCTCCGGGATCTTCGAGCGCGGACCGCAGCCCGCGGTCTGAGCCCGCGGCCCTGCAGCCCGCGGCCCTGCAGCCCGCGGCCCTGCTCCCGCGGGGCGGCGCGCTCAGCGGGTGAGGCGCTCGATCAGCTCGCGGTAGCGACCGGCGGTCCGGACGACGATCTCATGCGGGAGCCGGGGCGGCTCGCCCTGGCCGTCCCAGTTGTCGGCGAGCCAGTCCCGGACGATCTGCTTGTCGAAGGACTGCCCGCGCACGCCCGCGTCGTAGTCGACCGCGTCCCAGTAGCGCGAGGAGTCGCTCGTCAGCACCTCGTCGCCGAGGGTGACGACGCCCGTCTCGCGGTCGACGCCGAACTCGAACTTGGTGTCGGCCAGGATGACGCCGCTGCGCAGCGCGATCGCGGCCGCCTCCCGGTAGACGTGCAGCGAGAGGGTGCGCAGCGCCTCCGCCGCGTCCTCGCCGACGAGCTCGACGGTGCGCTCGAACGAGATGTTCTCGTCGTGCTCGCCCTGGGGCGCCTTCCAGGCGGGGGTGTAGATCGGCTCGGGCAGCACGTCGCCGTCGTCGAGGCCCTCGGGGAGCGCGACGCCGGACACGGCGCCGGTCGCGCGGTACTCCTTGAGGCCGCTGCCGGAGAGGTAGCCGCGCATGACGCACTCGATCGGGAACATGTCGAGCGTCTTCACGAGCATGGCGCGGCCGCGCACGGCCTCGGGGATCTCCCCCGGGACGAGGTGGTTGGGCACGTCGGCCAGCTGGCCGAACCACCACAGCGACAGCTCCGTCAGCAGCTCGCCCTTGCCGGGGATGCCGGGCTCGAGGATCGTGTCGAAGGCGCTGACCCGGTCGCTCGCGACGACGAGCATCCGGTCGGCGCCGAGCACCGGGTCGGAGTCGTCGGGGGTGTAGAGGTCGCGCACCTTGCCGGAGTAAGCGTGCTGCCAGCCGGGCAGCGGGGCGGTGGGGCCGAAGGCCGGGGAGTCGTCGCGGGTCACGGGGCCATTCTCCCGGAAGCGGGGGCCGTGGTCAGCCTCTCCGCGCGTCTGCGGACGTCGAACCTGGAAGCAGGCTGGGCATCCGCTCTGCCGCGCGGACTGCGCGCTGTCAACCACGCGCGCGGGCGCGACGGTCGCGCCTAGCGTCGAGGACATGACTTCCGAGAACACGACCGACCAGTACACGTTCCAGGACCCCACGAAGATGTTCGCCGACATCGACACCGAGGAGCAGTATCAGGAGGGCTCCGGCCTCGACTCGAAGATGGACGACCTCGCCGACCGCGGCGAGTCGACCTACCGCGGTTCCGGCCGCCTCGAGGGCCGCAAGGCACTCATCACCGGTGGCGACTCGGGCATCGGCGCGGCCGTCGCCATCGCCTACGCCCGTGAGGGCGCCGACGTCGCGATCGTCTACCTGCCCGAGGAGGAGTCCGACGCGAAGAAGGTCGTCGCCCTCATCGAGGAGGCCGGCCGCGTCGCCGTCGCCATCCCCGGCGACATCACCGACCACGACTTCGCCGTCGGCGCCGTCGCGAAGGCCGTCGAGGGCCTCGGCGGCCTCGACATCCTCGTCAACAACGCGGGCAAGCAGCAGTCGGTCGAGGACTTCCTCGACATCTCCGACGAGCAGTTCGACGAGACCTTCAAGACCAACGTCTACGCGATGTTCTGGATGACGAAGGCGGCCGTGCCGCACCTCGCCCCGGGCTCCGCGATCATCAGCACCTCGTCGATCCAGGCCTACCAGCCGTCGCCGACGCTGGTCGACTACGCCTCCACCAAGGCCACGATCAACACGTTCTCGAAGGCGCTCTCGCAGCAGCTCGCACCCAAGGGCATCCGCGTGAACGTCGTCGCGCCCGGTCCGATCTGGACCCCGCTGCAGACCGCCGGCGGCCAGCCGCCGGAGAAGCTGCCCGAGGTCGGCTCGCAGACGCCGCTCGGCCGTTGGGGCCAGCCCTCGGAGCTCGCTCCGGCCTACGTGTTCCTCGCCTCGCCCGAGTCGAGCTACGTCATCGGCGAGACGCTTCACGTCAACGGCGGCATGCCCACGCCGTAACACTCGGCGGCATCCGCGGGCCCAGCCGGCGTCCGGAGACCTCGGTCCCCGGACCAGGCTGGGTCTTCGCATTTAGTTGTCGTAACAATCGGTGCGGAGAAGGCGAACTGCGCAAGGCTTTCTCCATGACCGATTCCCTGCCGATCCTCGACCTCTCCCGCCTCGACCAGGGAGAGGAGGAAGCCGCCGCGTTCCGCCGCGATCTCCGCGAGACCACGCACGACGTGGGCTTCTTCTACCTCGTCGGCCACGGCGTGCCGCAGGACCTCCTCGACGACGTGGTCGCCGTCTCCCGCCGCTTCTTCGAGCTCTCCGAGGAGGAGAAGCTCGCGATCGAGAACACGGCCAGTCCGCAGTTCCGCGGCTACACCCGCTTCGGTGCCGAGCTGACCAACGGCGACGTCGACTACCGCGAGCAGGTCGACATCGGCATCGACCGCGAGACCGTGCCGGCCGGCGCCGACGTCCCGGACTACCAGCGCCTCGAGGGACCGAACCTCTGGCCGGAGTCGCTGCCCGAGTTCCGCGCCGTCTTCGAGCGCTGGCACGAGGAGCTCGCCGCTGTCGCCATCCGTCTGCTGCGCACCTGGGCCGTGGCCCTCGACGCTCCGGCCGACGTCTTCGACGAGGCGTTCGCCGAGAAGCCGTTCTCGCTGGTCAAGGTCGTCCGCTACCCGGGCACCTCCGACCCGGAGCCCAAGCAGGGCGTCGGCGCGCACCGCGACGGCGGAGTGCTGACCCTGCTGCTGGTCGAGCCCGGCAAGGGCGGCCTGCAGGTCGAGCACGACGGCTCCTGGATCGAGGCGCCGGCGCTGCCCGGGGCGTTCGTCGTCAACATCGGCGAGATGCTCGAGCTGGCCACCGGCGGCTACCTCAAGGCGACGCTGCACCGCGTGATCTCGCCGCTGATCGGCACCGACCGGATCTCGATCCCGTTCTTCTTCAACCCCTCGCTCGACTCGACGATGCCCTCGCTGCCGCTGCCCGAGGAGCTGAAGTCCGGCCTCTCGGTCGACCCGACCAACAGCCCGATCCTCGAGACCTACGGCGAGAACGCGCTGCGCTACCGCCTGCGCGCGCACCCGAACGTGGCGGCCGTGCACCACGCCGACCTGCTGACCCCGACGAGCTGACCCCCTCCGCGAGATGCCACTTGTGCACGCTTCTCACGGCGTGTCGCGTGCACAAGTGGCATCTCGCGGCGGTGGAGGGGGCCCGGGCTACTCGATGAGGTTCGCGGTGGGGAGCGAGTGGGTGCCGAGGTGCAGGGTGCGCGTCCCGAGCGTCCAGCTGATGCGGGGGCGGAACACGGCCAGGCCGGTGAAGGACACCGACTTCATCTTCTTCAGCGCAGTGCTCGCCTTCGTCCGCAGGGAGGAGACCTGCTCGGCGGAGTGCGCGGCGGCGGCCGGGGGCGGTCCCACCTCCCACATCTCCACTGCGGACTGCGGCGGTACATCGGCCGGGAGGTCGGTGGCGCGTCCCGCCGCTCGCGTGGCCTTGTACTCCACGGAGAGGGGCACGGCGACGGAGGCGTTGGAGGTCAGGAAGCTGGTGAGCCGCCCGTCCGCCGCCTCCGCCGCGGTCTCGATCCCCTCGAGGAGATCGGAGCCGACGTGGCAGCCCGTGATCGGGTCCTGTTCCGCGACGATCGCGAAGACGAAGCCGCCGGCGCAGCCGAGCAGCGCACTCGAGACGTCGAGGGCGAGCCAGGCGTCCAGCGCTGACTTCTCCCGGGTGGCGATCTCCACGATGTAGCTGCCCTCGACGGTCGCCTTCCCGGCGACGTCGAGCCGGTGCGGGGCCGGCATCCGCTTGCCGGCGAACGTGTCGAGCATCTTCGTGCCGTCGACCTTGCCGTCACCGGCCAGGCTGAACTCCTTGAAGTAGATCGTGTGGCCGGGCAGGAAGCGCCACGCGTCGGGCTCTCCGGCCTTCGGCTGGAAGTAGAGCCGGACGCCGTGCTTCCGGACGAGCGCCGGAGACAGGTTGACCCCCGCCTTCGCGAGCGCCGTGTCCTTCACCTTCGGCGCCCCCAGGACCGAGTAGTTGATCGAGTCGCGGAAGGAGAACGCGATCGACATCGTGGGGACGTTGCAGTCCTCCTTGAGAGCGAGCTGCCGGACCTCGCATGGCCCGTTCGGAGAGGTGACCCACGGATTGCCGCTCCTCGTCATCGACGGAGCGCCGACGGACATCTCCAGGTCGAACTCGTCGCTCACCCCGGGGTACTCGGAGGAGAGCTCGATCCCGGCCCGCAGGAGGAAGCTGAAGCGGCCCTTCCCGGAGATGTGCGAGTTGAGGAGGCTGTAGGAGCTCCAGCCCTCCAGATGCGCGGTCGAGCCGCCGGTGAAGAGGACCGTCGCGGAGCTGTCCTGGTCGTGGGCCGGGAGGCTCGCGATCGCGGCGCTGAATCCGGGGTCGGACGGCGGAGTGCTCAGCATGACGGCGTCGCGGAAGCGGGCGCCGACATCGCCCTGTCCCTTGCAGCGCTTCACCTCGACGTCGAAGATGGCGCAACGCCACCAGTTGAGCGAGTGACCGAGCTCCTCGAGGTAGAACTTGGCGAAGTCCGGGTTCGCGGAGCCGTCGGTGATTCTCACGAGGTCCTCGTTGAGCAGGATCGCGCTCTGATCGTCGTCGTAGACGAAGGCGGCGGGCCGGTCGCCCAGGGTGTCGGAGGCGACCCAGAGCGGACTGATCTGCTCGAGGTACGCGGAATCCGTCAGGACCTTCAGCAGCTCCGCCGTGATCGACCGGCTCTCCGCGCTCGCCCACGCGGGGTTCTGCCGCGCGACCTCCTCGTAGTCCGGGCCGAACGCATGGGTGAACACCGTCTCCACCCCGCGCTCGAAGGCGACCTGCGCGGCGGCCTGGCGCAGATCGGCACTGGTGGCGCCGACCACGGGGTAGGTCTTCGTGCCGTCGAGCCCCAGCTCGTCGCGGAGCGGCCCGTTCGCGAGGAGCCACTTGTGAGTCGCCTCCGGGATCATCCGCGAAGCCCGGGCGAGGAGCTGCCCGAAGTCCTGGTAGTGCGACTCGGGCGGAGCGTCGGACCCGGGCGCGTCACTCCAGAGGCCGCTCTCGCGGACCCCCTCCACCGCCTCGTCGCCGAGGTCCTTCGAGAAGTCGGTGACGAGGCTCTCGAGCGTGGTCCCGAAGTCGTCCTTCCCTCCGATCTCGTGCAGCGCGTCCGAGAGGAACCGCTGCTCGCCGGTCTTGAGCGCGGTCTCGGCGGAGAGCTCCAGCCCGCCCTCGATGGCCTCGCCCGCCGGTCCGAGTGCTCCGAGGAACACGCGGCGGAGGTTGGTCCCGCTCGGGTTCTGCTCGTACTCCTCGATGTGCCGGATCAGCGGCCCGATCAGCGGGATCTGCTCCGCCTCCCCGATCGCGCTGTGCTCGTGGAGCCACTGCCGCTGCAGTTCGCGGAACGTCTCCTCGTCACGGTCGGCGGCGCGCCGGTACTCCTCCTCCGAAGCTTTCAACTCGGACAGCTCCTTGCTCTCGACCCGGAGCAGGGCCGCATAGCCGGTGGGGTCCTCGCCCGCCCAGGTGCGGTGCAGCTCGTGCCAGTCCTCCGCCATCCGGGCCCGGAGGGCCGCCTGCGCCTCGGCGACCCGGGCGCCGTACTCGTTCCGGACGGCGTTCCGCTCCGCCTCGAGCGTCTCCACATCGTGACCGGCGGCTGTGCAGAAGACCATGCTCAAGCCGAGACTGAGGGCCAGCCAGAACGGTTGGCACGCGCTTCTCCGCTCGGCGATCGCGCGGTGGATCCGCGGCTCGAAGGCGGCGATCCTCTCGCGGAGCGCCGCCTCCGCTCCGAGCTTCGCGTCGTTCAGCCCCAGGGAGAAGAGCCGATCCATCCGCGCGTGCTGACGGTCGTACGCTCGCTGCGCGATCCAGTGCCCGGAGTCGTCGAGAGCGGCTTGGAGCCGACCACAGGCCTGCAGCAGGGGGGAGCCCGCCGCCGCGGAGCTGCACCGAGCGGCGGACACCCGCCAGCGATCGGCACCCGACGCCGGATCGACGCCGGGCTCGCTCGTGAGGCACTCCGTTCCCGTCCCCGTGATGCAGACCAGGCCCCCGTCGAGGTCGCGGGCGTACCAGATCGGCACTCCGAGTGAGCGGCCGTCCCTCCAGGTCATCTCGGCGGCACTCGCCGCCCGGCAGAGGCTCGCGAACACGGTCGCGATCGAGTCCGGGACGGCGTCCACCTGCGAGCAGCGCACGACTGCGGTCCGGCCCCTGGCGACGTCGGTGACCGCGGCGAGCGGCGTCGCCGTCCGCAGGTCGTACGCCGACCCCTCGGCACCCGGCTGCGGCGTCGCCGCCACCGGGAACGCGATGTCCCGGTCGTCGACGATCGTGTACACGGCGGCGGGACGTCCGACCTTCGGGTCCGCGGGCAGGACGCGCAGCTCCTCCATCCTGACCCCGACGAGCGGATCGTCGAGGGGGGAGGGGCCGGGCGTCGCGGCGTGCGCGGGAAGGGCGGTGCAGACGGCGAGAAGAGCCGCGAGGACGGCGGTCGGGCGGGTGAGGCGTCGAGGCATGGCTGCTCCTGGGTGGGAGGGGCGGGATGCTCCGGGCGGACCGGGCCCGGTGAGGGCCGGCGGCAGCGTCTCGCGCGATCGATCGGGTTGCCACACCGTAGTGGGGCTGGATTCCGCTTCTGTGTCGTTGCGCGTCCTGCGGCAGCGGAGGCGCGACATGCCTCGTCCTCCTCGGGCCGACGCTGCCGAACGGCGAGGGGGGGGGATCGTGACGCGCGCATGATGCAGGGGTGACGGAGCGCTGACGGCGTGGAGCGGAGTGTGGAGTGCCGGCGTCGCCGGACCGCCGCTCCTCTCGTCGTCAAGGGAATCCCATGTCGTCTCCTCGTGCCCGTCCGTCCCGCCGTCTCGCCGCTGTGCTCGCGCCGCCGGCCGCGCTGCTCCTGGTGCTCGCCGGGTGCAGCGCCGCTCCCGCGCCGGCCGCGTCCACGGCGACCGCCACTGCCGCGGTCGCCGCGCCCACCGATGCCGAGGTGCGGGGGCTGTTCGACGAGTGGAACGCGGCGCTCACCACCGGCGACCCCGCGCAGGTGGACGCGCTGTACGCGGACGACGCGGTGCTGCTGCCGACCGTCGCACCCGGGGTCCTCGACACCTCGGCCGAGCGCATCGGCTACTTCGACGCCTTCCTGAAGAAGCGGCCGACGGGGACGATCGACGAGAGCGTCGTCCGTGATCTCGGCGACGGCTACGCCTCGAACACCGGCCTCTACACCTTCGCGCTCGCGGAGACCGGGGAGCTCGTGCACGCCCGGTTCACCTTCGTCTACGAGGAGATCGACGGGGAGTGGAAGATCATCGAGCACCACTCGTCGAAGGAGCCCGTCACGCCGTGACAGCGGAGCGGCTCGCCCGCCCGGCGTGGCACAGTGAGTCGTGCTCATCTTGCTGGTGGAGGACGATCCCGTGATCGCCGACTGCGTGACCGCGGTGCTCGAGCAGTACGGCTACGCCGTCGTCCGGGCGCGGACGGGCAGGGAGGCGCTCGACTCCGGTCCTCCGGACCTCGTGCTCCTCGACCTCGGACTGCCGGACATGGACGGGCTCGACGTCTGCCGGACGCTGCGCCGCAGGTCCGACGTCCCGATCATCGTGATCACCGCGCGGAGCGACGAGGCCGACACCGTCGCCGCGCTCGAGGTGGGCGCGGACGACTGCGTGATCAAGCCGTTCGGCGTCCGAGGGCTGATCGCGCGGATCCGGGCGGTGAGCCGGAGGGTCGGCGCGGCCGGGGCGCGGTCGGCGGTCACCCTCCCGCCGCCGCCCCTGTCCCTCGGCCGGGTCGTCGTCGATCCCGCGTCCCGTCGCGTGCACCTCGACGGCGCGGAGCTCCCTCTGACGCCCAAGGAGTTCGACCTGCTGCTGGCCCTGGCCCGGCGCCCGGGGGCGGTGCTCACGCGCGAGGCCCTGATCGACGAGGTCTGGGACTGCAACTGGTTCGGCTCCACCCGCACCCTCGACGTCCACGTCTTCGCGCTCCGCCGCAAGCTCGGCGCGGCGGTGACGATCACCACCCTCCGCGGCGTAGGCTTCCGCCTCGACCTGCCCTGACGGCCACCGCGAGATGCCACTTGTGCTCGACTTTCACGGCGTGTCGTGTGCACAAGTGGCATCTCGCGGAGCGGAGGGGGGCCGCGGGGTCAGGGGGTCAGCAGGTGGCCGCCTGGTAGGGGAGGGTGGCGGCGAAGGCCGGCTGGCCGGGGGAGGTGCCGGTGACGGTGACCGAGCCGGCGGGGGTCGACTTCAGGCGCGTGGTGAACGCGGCCGAGGCGGAGGAGCCCGGGGCGACCGAGGAGAACGCCTTCGTGCCGTAGGCGGAGTCGACGGTGATGTCGGCCGCTGCGGTGTCGGTGTTCTTGACGGTCACGGTGAGCACGACCTTGCCGGCGATGCAGCGGGTCGAGACGGCGGGCGCGAGCTCGAGGGTGTCGAGCGGCAGCGCGGCCGAGGCCGAGGTGCGCACCAGCGCGTCGGCGTAGCCGTTGTAGGAGGCGGTGACGCCGCTCACTCCGGCCGGGACGACGGCGCTCGCCGAGCCGCCCGAGAGCGCAACGGTCGAGCTCCAGGTGCCGCCGGTGAAGGTGACGGTGCCGGCGACGTCGCCCTTGTCGGCCGCCGCGACCTTCGCCGTGACCGTGCGGCCGTCGGCGGTGAGGGTCGTGGTGGAGTCGACGGCGGTGACGCCGGTCCAGTTCTTCATCGCGGTGAGCACCGTCTGCGGGACGCTGACGAACGCGCCGTGCCGCGGGCTGGCCGGGAGGCCGCCCTTGGTCGAGACGTTCCAGTCGGCCGACTTCGAGAGGCGGGCCGACTGCGAGCTGCCGGCGATGGCGGCTCCCGAGGTCACGAAGGCCTTGTAGCCGCCCTGGCCGTAGTTGTCGACGAGGAAGGCGTAGCCGTCGCCGTTCGCGGTGGTGTCGTTGGGGTCCCCGGCGTTCAGCTTGATGATCTCGGGGCCCTCACCGTCCTGACCGGTCTCGAGCTTCGTCATGTTGGTGTCGGTCAGCTGCCAGGTCTTCGTCGGGTCGGCGTTCCAGTTCGACGAGGTCGTCGGCGCGGTGAGCACCGTCGACTTCTCCAGGAAGATGTCCTTCCCGGCCTCGAGGGTGCCGGCGGCGCCGCCCTCCTCGTTCTTGGTGAAGCGGTAGTAGGAGTCGCCGATCTTGGTGATCGTCGAGTCGATCCGCGCGTAGCCGGTGTCCTGCCAGGTGGCGGGCGGCTGGGTGAAGGTGCGGAAGTCGCGGGTGATCACCGAGAAGACGCGGGAGTAGAGCTTGTCGCTGTTGGTCTTGGTCGCGTCGGAGTAGAGGCGCGAGGAGAAGAAGACCACGTAGGACTGCAGGGCGTCGTCCCAGTACGCCTCCGGCGCCCAGGTCATGCCGGCGGCCGGCTGGTTGACCGTGATGCCGGTGTCGGCGCCGTTGGTGCGGGTCCACGTCACCAGATCGGTCGACTCCCAGACCTCGATCTTGAGGCTGCCCTTGGACTGCGCGTCGCCCCAGCCGGTGCCGCAGGAGATGCAGAGGTCGGTGGCGACCATGTAGTACTTGTCGCCGTTGTGCGAGCGGAGGATGAACGGGTCGCGCAGGCCCTTGGTGTCGGTCGTCGAGGTGATGACCGCCTTGCCGCCGTTGACCGGCGAGAAGGTGAAGAAGTCGTTGCCCGACGTCGCCGCCTGGTAGATCTTCTCGTCGCCGTCCGACTTGAAGTACGCCGAGGCGTAGCCCGCGTCGGGAGCGGTGCGGCCGAGCTCGGCCACCGTCAGGGTGAAGGAGCGGGTCTCGGTGACGCCGTTGAGCGTCGCGGTCGCGGTCAGCGTGACGGGCTTGTCGCCCGAGCCGTAGGCCGGACGGGTGACGACGCCGCCGCCGCGGAACGGGTCGGCCGCGCCGACCGCCGGGGCGGTGTACGAGGTGCTGGTCGGGGTGACGAGCGCCGGGTCGGACGAGGTCCAGGTGATGGCGGTGCCGTTCTTGGCTCCCGTGACCGCGAGCGGCAGGTTCTCGGTGGTGCGGGTGGCGAGCACCAGAGCGTCGAGGTCGTCGTTGATGCTCGGGGCGAGCACGACGACGTCGAAGGTCAGCACGGCGCCCTGGCCGGTGGTCGCGGTGAGGGTGACCGGGGTGTCCTGCGCGATCGAGCGCGAGACGACTCCGGTGCCGGAGACGACCGCGGGGTTCGAGGAGGTCCAGGTGAGCGGGACGCCGCTGCTGGTCGCGGGGAGCGTCAGGTTAGTCGAGACGGCGGTCAGCGAGGGGTTGCCGGCCAGGAGCACGGGCAGGATGTCGGGGCGCAGCAGCGCCGAGGTCGCGGCGGCCTTCGCGGCGGCGGTCGGCATGCTCGACGCGACCTGGTCGGCGGTGAGCGCCGTGTCCCAGAACTTCACGTCCGTGACGTCCGCGGTGAGTAGCGGGTCGCCGGTGTAGAGCGAGCGGCCGAGGTAGCCGAGCGTGCTCCCGGAGGGGACGATGCTCGCCATCGACTTCGCGGCGGTGACCGTCGAGATCTGCACGCCGTCGCGGTAGAGGGTCAGCGCGGTGCTCGAGCCGGTGCCGGTGCCGACGAGGGTGAGGGTGGTGAAGCCGGGGTTGAGGGTGCCGCCGAAGGGCATCCGGGTCTCGCCGTTGCCGCTGTCCTTCACGCGGATGCCGGCGAGGACCTGGCCGCTCGGGGAGCCGTCGGGGTTCCGCGGGTTCACGAAGACGTGGTTGCCGAGCTGGGTGGTGTTCCAGGGGCCGACGCCGTCGCCGATCACCCAGCCGAACTGGTTGGCGGTGGTCTGCGTCTTCACCGTGTACTCGACGGCGAAGGCGTTGTCGGTGCCGGTGACCAGTCCCTTGGGCAGGCTCGCGTAGCCGTCGGACTTGAAGCGGGCGACCTGGTCGCCGCCGGCGTCGGCGAAGGAGGCGTCGGTGAGCCCGGTCAGCGTCGCGTTGCGGCCGTTGCCGGAGATGTCGAGGAGTGCGGAGCCGGCGTGCGACATGTCGTAGTGCGCGGTCGGCGCCGGCACGTCGGCGGCCTGGGCCGTCACGGGGACGAGGGCGCCTCCGAGGGCGACGCTCGTGCACGCGAGTGCGGAGAGGAAGAGGGACCGGGCACGGCGCCGGGGCGCGGTGGCAGGGGGCTCCGGGGAGCGTCGTCTCATCGTCGAGACCTTTCCTGGGTGAGGGGGATCAGGCCGCCGAAGAGGGGCCGGCGGGTGGTGTTCACGCTAACATGCGCGTCCGTCCGGGGCTAGGGCGGATCGGCGCGGGCGTGCGGTCGGCGTCGCTCCTCCGGCGCCACCCTGTGCGGCGGCGGCCGGGTGGCGTACGGTGAGCGGACCGCATCCTGGTCCCCGATGTCGGACCTCGTCCATCCGCCGAGAGCACCAGGGGAGCATGAGATGAAGACTCTGTCGTACGCCGGGGGCGCGATCGTCCTCGAGGACGAGGCCGCGGACGCCGTTCTGCGCTACTCGGTGGCGCTGGCCGATCGCGGCCGGATGGCCACCGTCACTCTCGCGGACGCGGCGTCCTCCGACGCCTCGGCGGTGGTGGTCCTGACGATCGGAGTCGGGGTCCCGCTCCTGCTGCGGGGCGAGCGGACCGGGGCCGGCACCGACTCCGCGCTCGACCTGCGCGACCGCCTCGACGCGCTCGAGCGCTCGCGGGAGCCGATCGGGGTCTGGGACGCCGACCCCCGGCAGCTCTGGGGCGAGCTGGACTACGACTTCCTCTGAGGCGGTTGCCGCACGTCCGATCGTCGGGACCGCCTCCGTCCGTGGGCGGCGCGGCGCCCTCCGGCGCACCCGTTCAGGGGAGCGCTAGAGTCGGCTACAACGTTGTATGTTCAGCAGGTCCCGACTGAAGGAGATCGATGGCGATCACTCTGCACGACGTGGCGCGGGCCTCCGGAGTCTCCATCAAGACCGTCTCCAACGTCATCAACGACTACCCGCACGTGCGCCCGGCCACCCGCGAGCGGGTCGAGGCCGCGATCGCCGAGCTGGGGTACATCCCGAACCTCTCCGCCCGGAGTCTCCGGCGGGGGCGGACGAACGTCATCGGACTGGCGCTCCCCGAGCTCAGCCTGGCGTACTTCGCCGAGCTCGCCGACAGCGTCATGCGCGCGGCCGACGACCGGGGCCTGACCGTGCTGATCGAGCAGACCGGAGGGGACCCGCAGCGCGAGCGGGACGTCCTGCGCAGCTCGCGGCGCCAGCTCACGGACGGGCTGCTCTTCAGCCCCCTGGGGATGGCGATGGCCGACGAGCCGGCGCTCGCGGTCGACTACCCGCTGGTCCTGCTGGGCGAGCGGATCTTCACCTCGCGCGTCGACCACGTGACCATGCAGAACGTCGCCGCCGCCCGCGCCGCGACGACCCACCTGATCGAGTCCGGCCGGCGGCGGATCGTCGCCCTCGGGGCGCACGAGAACGAGGACGTCGGCTCGGCCGCACTGCGGATGCGGGGGTACCGCGAGGCCCTGGAGACGGCGGGCATCGCCTACGACGAGCGCCTCGTCAGCTACTCCGGACCGTGGCACCGCGCCAACGGCAACGCGGCGATGTGCAGGGTCCTGGAGTCCGGGGTCGACTTCGACGCCGTCTTCGCCCTGAACGACTCCCTCGGGCTCGGCGCCATCCGCGCGCTGCAGGTGCAGGGGCTGAGTATCCCCGGGGACGTCGCGGTCATCGGCTTCGACGACGTCGACGAATCGCGGTACTCGGTCCCGAGCCTGTCGAGCATCGATCCGGGTCGCGACGAGATCGCGCAGACCGCCGTCGAGGTGCTGAAGGGGCGGATCGAGGGCTCGCTCCTCGCGCCTCCGACGCTGCACGAGGCCGGTTTCTCGGTGACGTCGCGGGAGTCGACCGCGCCGTAGCGCCGTTGATCACGGTTGCGTCGCGGACGACGGCCGTGCTCTTGACACTCGCCGACGAACTCCGCATCATCATTTCTACAACGTTGTTTTCCATCGTTGTACAAGCGACCTGCTCCAGGACGATCCCCCCTTCCCGGCCGACGACGGCCGTATCCGAAAGGACACGCAATGATGCGTCACACGAAGAGAATGCTCGCGGCGGGGGTGGCCGTCGCCGCCTCCGCGGCCGCCCTCACCGGCTGCTCCGCAGGGAGCGACGCCGCCACCTGCGAGAACACGATCGTGAACGAGGACGCCAAGGTCGTCACGATGTGGGCCTGGTACCCGGAGTTCGAGGGGATCGTCGACCTCTTCAACAACAGCCACGACGACGTCCAGATCTGCTGGAGCAACGCCGGTGCCGGCAACGACGAGTACACCAAGCTCACCACCGCCGTGCAGGCCGGCTCGGGCGCACCCGACGTCGTCATGCTCGAGAGCGAGGTCGTGCAGAGCTACATCCCGCAGGACGCGCTCGTCGACCTCACCGAGTACGGCGCGGGCGACGTGCAGAGCAACTACTCCGAGGGCGCCTGGGCCGACGTCTCCAGCGGCGACGCCACCTACGCGATCCCCGTCGACGGCGGACCGGTCGGCATGCTCTACCGCCAGGACATCCTCGACCAGTACGGCATCCCCGTCCCGACGACCTGGGAGGAGTACGCCGCAGCGGCGCAGGCTCTCAAGGACGCCGGCTCCACCACGCTCATGACGGACTTCCCCGGCAACGGCCGCGCCTACCAGCAGGCGCTCTTCGCGCAGGCCGGCTCGGTGCCCTACACCGTCGACGGCACGGACGTCACGGTGGACCTCGACGACGAGGCCAGCGCGAAGGTCATGGACTACTGGAGCGACCTGGTGCAGAAGGGCCTGGTCGGCACCGAGGACGCCTCGACCACCGACTACAACACCCACCTGGTCGACGGCACCTACGCCTCGGTCGTCGCCGCCGCCTGGCTGCCCGGCTACCTGAAGGGCTTCGAGGGCGCCGACACCGACGCCGTGTGGCGTGCCGCACCGGTCCCGCAGTGGGAGGGCGCCGAGCCGACCCAGATCAACATCGGCGGATCCGCTTTCGCGGTGACCAGCCAGGCCGAGGACAAGGAAGCGGCCGCGACGGTGGCGAAGGAGATCTTCGGCACCGAGGAGGCCTGGAAGATCGGCATCGAGAAGGGCGCTCTGTTCCCGCTGTGGAAGCCGATCCTCGAGTCGGACTACTTCGCGAACCTCGAGTACGACTTCTTCGGCGGTCAGCAGATCAACAAGGACGTCTTCCTCTCCGCCGCCACGGAGTACCAGGGCTTCCAGGTCTCGCCGTTCCAGAACTTCGCCTACGACAAGCTCACCGAGGCGGTGAACGCCGTGAACAGCGGTGACTCGAGCGTCGCGGACGCCCTCTCGACCTATCAGACCGCGGTCAGCGAGTACGCCGCGGGCCAGGGCTACACGGTCGGTTGACGATCGGCGGCCGCCGTCCGCGAGGGCGGCGGCCGCCCCGTCCCTCCTCGAAGGAGCACCATGTCCAACCTCGTCGTCCCCGCCCCCGCCGCCAGCGCCGCTCCGGCCGAGACCCGTCCGAAGAAGCCCCGCACCGGAGTGGTCGCCTCGCGGCGCGCCCGCTGGGGCTGGGTCTTCGTCGCCCCATTCGGGATCTTCCTCGTGGTCTTCCTGATCACGCCGCTGATCTACTCGTTCATCCTGAGCCTGCAGAACAAGACCGTCGCCACCGGCAATCAGTGGGTCTGGTTCGCGAACTACGCCAAGGCCTTCTCGGACCCCCTCTTCCTCGAGGGCGTCTGGCTGGTGGTGCGCTTCGCCCTCATCCTGATCCCGATCCAGATGCTGGTCTCGCTGATCGCCGCACTGATGCTGGACGCGCTCACCTCGCGCTTCTCGCGGTTCGCCCGGCTGATGATCTTCGTGCCCTACGCGGTGCCCGCGGTGATCGGCGCCCTGATGTGGGGCTTCCTCTACAGCCCGTCCTTCGGGCCCGCCACGGAGGTGTTCGGCTGGCTCGGTCTCGACGCGCCGAACCTGCTCGGCAAGGACTCGATCTTCGGCAGCCTGGTCAACGTCGTCACCTGGCAGTGGGCCGGCTACTACATGATCATCATCTACGCGGCCCTGCAGGGCATCGACCCCGCGGTCTACGAGGCCGCACGCCTGGACGGCGCGAGCGCGATCCAGACGGCGCTGCGGATCAAGATCCCGATGATCTCCTCCTCGATGGTGCTGATCCTCGTCTTCGCTCTCATCGGCACCCTGCAGTTCTTCACCGAGCCGCAGATCCTGCGCTCGCTGGCCTCGGGCTCGATCGACGCGTCGTACACGCCGAACATCTACGCGTACACGCTCGCCTTCTCCTACAACCAGTTCAACTACGCCTCCGCGATCTCCTTCGCGCTGGGTCTCGTGGTGTTCCTCGGGTCCTACCTGTTCCTGATGGCCACCAAGAAGAGGAACGGACTCTCATGAGCACCCTCTCGCTCGCCCCCAAGCGCGACCGCGTCCAGCGACGCGACGACGCCGTCCGGGCGCGGAGCCGCCGCGGCGGCCGCCAGCTGCTCCCGCACGTGATCCTGCTCGCCTTCGTCGTCTACTTCGCGCTGCCGTTCTGGTGGCTCGTCGTGGCCTCGACCAAGGACCAGGTCGGCCTGTTCTCGGGCACCGTCAGCCCCCTCTGGTTCGGCGACTCCTTCGAGTTCTTCACCAACATCGGCTCGCTGTTCACCTACTCGAACGGCCTCTACTGGAAGTGGCTCGGCAACTCGTTCCTCTACGCCTTCGCCGGCGGACTCGGAGCGACGGTGCTGTCGGTGCTCGCCGGCTACGGCTTCGCGGCCTACGCCTTCAAGGGCCGCAACGCCTTCTTCTCGCTGGTCCTGGGGTCGGTGATGGTGCCGGCGACGGCCCTGGTCATCCCGCTGTTCGTCATGTTCAGCACCGCCCAGCTCACCAACACCGTCTGGGCGGTCATCCTGCCGTCGATGCTCAACCCGTTCGCGGTCTACCTCATGCGCGTCTACACGCAGGACGCGGTGCCGGAGGAGATGCTCGACGCCGCCCGGATGGACGGAGCCGGCGAGATCACGGTCTTCTTCCGCGTCGCCCTGCCGCTGCTGCGCCCCGCACTCGTGACGGTGCTGCTGCTCTCCGTCGTCGGGACCTGGAACAACTACTTCCTCCCCCTCGTGATGCTCTCGAATTCGCAGCTCTTCCCGGTCACCGTCGGACTCGGCACCTGGCAGACCCAGGCGTCGGTCAACACCGGCGGCCAGTCGCTGTGGAACCTCGTCATCGTCGGCGCCCTGATCTCCGTCATCCCGCTGATCGTCTCGTTCCTCACCCTGCAGAAGTACTGGCAGGGCGGACTCTCCATCGGCTCCGTCAAGTGACGCCGACCGCCGCCGGGACTCCCGCATCACCGCTCACCTCAGCACGATCCAGAAAGGCTCTGCCATGACCGACGCCTCCCGCGCCGTCTCCCCGCCCGCGACCGCGCGCATCTCCCTCGACCCGGCCGCGGTGGTCGCTCCCGTGAACCCGCGGCTGTTCGGCTCCTTCGTCGAGCACCTCGGCCGCTGCGTGTACGACGGGATCTACGAGCCCGGGCACCCGACCGCGAACGAGGACGGCTTCCGCCTGGACGTCGTCGAGCTGGTCAAGGAGCTCGGCTCGACCACCGTCCGCTACCCCGGCGGCAACTTCGTCTCCGGCTATCGCTGGGAGGACGGCGTCGGGCCCCGCGAGGACCGCCCGCGCCGCCGCGACCTCGCCTGGCACTCCCTCGAGACCAACGAGGTCGGCCTGGACGATTTCGCGAAGTGGGCGAAGCTGACCGGCAGCGAGATCATGTACGCCGTCAACCTCGGCACCCGCGGCGTCCTCGAGGCGCTGGACGTCCTCGAGTACGCGAACGGGAAGGCCGGCACGTTCCTCGCGGACCAGCGGATCGCGAACGGGTCGCCGGAGCCGCACGACATCCGCATGTGGTGCCTGGGCAACGAGATGGACGGCCCCTGGCAGGTCGGCCACATGAACGCCGACGACTACGGCAAGCTCGCCTCCCGCACCGCCAAGGCCCTCAAGATCGCCGACCCCTCGCTCGAGCTCGTGATCTGCGGCTCCTCCGGCTCCTCGATGCCCACCTTCGGCGAATGGGAGCGCGTCGTCCTCGAGCACGCCTACGACGACGTCGAGTACGTCTCCTGCCACGCCTACTACCAGGAGTACGACGGCGACCTCGGCTCGTTCCTGGCGTCCTCCGTCGAGATGGAGTACTTCATCGCGACCGTCGCGGCCACCGTCGACCACGTGAAGCACAAGCTGAAGAAGTCGAAGGACATCAAGCTGTCCTTCGACGAGTGGAACATCTGGTACCTCCAGGAGCACCAGGAGGAGGAGGCCGCCCTCGCCGCCGCCGACACCAGCGGTGCCCGGGAGTGGCCGTACGCGCCGCGGCTGCTGGAGGACGTCTACTCGGTCGCCGACGCGGTCGTGCTCGGCAACCTCATGATCACGCTGCTGAAGAACTCCGACCGGGTCACCTCGGCGTCGCTCGCGCAGCTCGTCAACGTGATCGCGCCGATCATGACCGAGCCGGGCGGAGCGGCCTGGCGGCAGACCACGTTCTTCCCGTTCTCCACCACCGCTCGCCTCGCGTCGGGCTCGGTGCTGCGGCCGCGGATCGAGGTCGGGTCCTACTCCACCGCGCGCCACGGTGACGCGCCGCTCGTCGACTCCGTCGCCACGCTGGATGACGGTCGCGCGGCCGTGTTCCTGGTGAACCGCTCGACGACCGACGCCCTCGAGGTCACGGTCGACGTGAACGGCCTCGGCGTCTCCACCGTCGCCGAGGCGGTCGCCCTCTTCGACGAGGACGTCTACGCCAGGAACACCAAGGACGACCAGAACCGCGTCGGCCTCAAGCCCGTCGACGCCACGCTGGTCGACGGCGTGCTGGCGCTGACGCTGCCCCCGGTCTCCTGGACCGCCGTCTCCCTGACGGCGTAGCGGACGGACCGGGTGGGTCTCCTAGGAAAACATGGTGACCTCAGGCCGCGGCTCGTGGTGTGAGTTGGACGTCGTAGCCGAGGGATTTCAGCTGGTTGAGGGCCT
>NZ_RJUT01000015.1:0-15162 GCF_003751395.1 Rathayibacter sp. PhB152
CGGATCACAAGACCCGGACGGGGTTATAAATTTGGCATTGAACATAGTGCACGCTGTTGAGTTCTCAAGAATCGGACACATCCCGCCTCCACACCAGAAGAGGTGCTTCACAACGGAAGTGATCGAAGTAGTCGTACCGAGAGCCGGTCTGATTCAGACGGGCCGTTCGATTTGTTCATGTCGCCGAGACCGGGTAGGCTTATCAGAACCGAAGTCCCGATCGCCTCCGTGGCAACTCGACTAACTTAGCACATCCGCAGGCCGTGTCAAATCGGCGTCTTCGTGATGCTCAGCGTCGGATCCGGAGATCGTCTCGCCGTCATCGTGCGCAGCCGAGGCCGTGCACCGAAGCCGAGGACCTGGGTCCCGCGGAGGCTTTGCATCTTACGCTCGCGATCCGCCGCCATCAAGAGACGAATCTCTAACAGGCTTGAGAGCGAGGGGATGGTCATCGCTTGAGGGGGGCCGGCGGGTCACGATGCTCTGCATCCGACTCTCGCTGTCCGCTCCTTTGGGCTGACGAGGAGTTACATTACGTCGAGGTTTCGCGGCCCTGCAAATCGCTCGTCGCCCGGGCGTGTCGCGATCCGGGCTCCTCGCGGGGCGGACCGCGTCCGCGTCAGGAGACGAAGGCGCCGGCGAAGCTCTTCTTGCCGCGGCGCAGCACGGCGATCCCGTCGATCAGCGGGAGGTCGCCGAGCACGGCGGCGTCGTCCGACACCGCGGCGTTGTTCACCGAGAGACCGCCCTGGCCGATCGCCCGGCGGGCCTCGCCGAGACTCGCGACGAGTCCGGCCTCCACGAAGGCCTGCACCACCGGAGTCGCCGCGGTCGCCTCGACCGTCGTCACCGCCTGCAGCGCTCCCCGCAGGATCCCCGCGTCGATGCCCTCCAGCGATCCGCGACCGAAGAGCGCCGAGGAGGCCGCGATCACCGAGGTCGTCACCGCCTCCCCGTGCACCAGGGTGGTGACCTCGCTCGCGAGCGCGCGCTGCGCCTCGCGCTTGAACGGTGCTTCCACACTCGCCTGCTCGAGCCGCTCGATCTCCGTGCGCGGCAGGTAGGTGAAGGTCTTCAGCCGGGCCGCCACGTCGCGGTCGTCGGTGTTGAGCCAGAACTGATAGAACGCGTACGGGCTGGTGAGCGACGGGTCGAGCCACACGGCGTTGCCCTCGCTCTTGCCGAACTTCGTCCCGTCGGAGTTCATCACCAGCGGCGTCCCGATGGCGTGCACCGAGACCCCCTCCGTCCGGTGGATCAGATCGGTCCCGCTGGTGAGGTTGCCCCACTGGTCGCTGCCACCCGTCTGCAGGACGCAGCCGTACTGGCGGTAGAGCTCGAGGTAGTCCAGCCCCTGCAGGATCTGGTAGCTGAACTCGGTGTAGCTGATCCCCGCGTCGGAGTTCAGGCGGGCACTGACCGCGTCCTTCTTGAGCATCGTGCCCACCCGGAAGTGCTTGCCGATCTCCCGGAGGAAGTCGATCGCCGACAGCGGCGCCGTCCAGTCCAGGTTGTTCACCAGCCGCAGCGGGTTCTCCCCCTCGGTCGACAGGAACCGCGACACCTGCGCCTGCAGGCGGGACACCCACTCGACCACCGTCTCGCGGGAGTTGAGCGTCCGCTCCGCCGTCGGCCGCGGGTCGCCGATGAGCCCGGTCGATCCGCCGACGAGACCGAGGGGCCGGTGCCCGGCGAGCTGGAGCCGGCGGAGGACGATCAGCTGGACCAGGTTGCCCAGGTGCAGGCTCGGCGCGGTCGGGTCGAAGCCGCAGTAGTAGGTGATCGGGTCTCCGGCGAGGAGCTCGCGCAGCGCTGCCGCGTCGGTCGACACGTGGATCGCGCCACGCCAGAGGAGCTCGTCCCAGACGTTCTCGAACGAGGGATCGAGCGACGGCATGGTCGCGGATCCGCGGGAGTCCTGATCGGTCACCCGTCCAGGGTAGCGCGAGGCCGGCGGCTCGCCCGGCGCATGATCAAGTCCGGAAGCTTGATCGCACGGCATCAAGCCCTGATACTTGATCGAGGAGGTCATCGTGTTCGTCATCACCGCCGATCAGCGCGACAGTCGTCACGACGACGACCGGGTCGAGCAGGCGATCGCCGCTCTGCTCGAATCGGAGGAGTCGTCCTTCGTGCTCCCTCCCGAGCGCACCGCGGGCGACGAGTTCCAGTTCGTGCTCGACCGCGCTGAGGCCGTCGTGTCCGTGATCCTCGCGCTCCACCGCTCCGGGCACTGGAGCATCGGCCTCGGCATCGGCGCGATCGAGCGGCCGCTGCCCCGGACCACCCGCGCCGCCCGCGGAGCGGCGTACTTCGCGGCACGTCGCGCGGTCGAGGCGGCGAAGGGTCGGGCGACCCGCTTCTCCCTCGACCCCGGCTCCCCCGGAGCAGACCAGCCGAGCACCGACTCGCCGGAAGACGCCTTCCCCTCGGTCCGCGACGCCCAGGCCCTGTTCGATCCCCTGCTCCACCTCCGCGATTCGCGGACCCCGGCCGGCTGGGAGATCGTCGACCTGCTCGACGCAGGACTGTCGCAGAAGGAGGCGGCCGAGCAGCTCTCGGTCTCCCCCCAGGCGGTCAGCCTCCGGGTGCGCGCGGCGAGCGCGCGCGCCGACCGACCGGCACGGGACGCCCTCGCTCGGCTGCTGACGGTGGTCGACCGTACGCTCGACCCCGACGCTGCGGCGAGCGCCGATCCGTCGCAGCGAGGATCGATCGAGACCGACGCCGCTTCCGCTTCCGCTTCCGCTTCCGCTTCCGCTTCCGAGAGGACACCCCGATGACGGCACTCCGCACCGCACTGCCCGAGACCTTCGCCGTCGCCGCGCAGTCCGCCTCCTGGACCGGCGTGCTCCTGGTGCTCCTCGCCGGAGTCGCGGGCGCCGTCCTCGCGGTGCGCCTGCGCCGCCCCTCGCTCGGCTGGATCAGCATCGGCGCCGCGGCAGCCGCCTTCCTGCTGACCGGCGTGGCCGGCGCCTCCGCTCCCCCGGCGCTCGCTCTCGCCGTCGTGGTGCTCGCCTTCGCACTCGCGGTCCTCGGCGGCGGGCCGGTGGTCCTGCTCACCCTCGATCTGGCGACCACCGACTCCCGCAGCGGTGCACACGGCGGCATCATGATCGCCGCCGCTCAGCGTCCGGGGACCCCCGGGGTCGCTCCGTCGGCGATCGGCCAGCCGATCGAGGTGCTGCGCGGCGGCACCACCATCGGCGTGCTCGAGCGGATCGCCACCGCGGGCGCCCTGCTCAGCGGCCTGCCGGAGGGCGTCGCCGTGATCGTCGCCGTCAAGGGCGTCGGCCGCTTCAGCGAGCTGGCGTCCCCCGAGGCACGCGAGCGCTTCATCATCGGCACGCTCGCCAGCCTCGCCTGGTCCGCGGCGCTCGGGATCCTCGGGCGGCTCTACCTGGCGGGCTGACCGCCGCCCGTCTCCGGGCGACGACGCGTCACCGCGGGCCGGTACGGCGAGACCGTCGGGTCGCCGGCGATCAGGAACCGCCAGGGGAAGGCGGCGTCACCGCCCTCGCCGGAGACCCCGGTCCGCGCGGACGATTCGATCAGCACATCGGCCCCGCGCGGCCGCAGCTCGAACGCCGTCGTCATCGGGTCCCCCGACTCCGCGAGGGTCACCCCGAGCGCCTTGGCGAGACGCGCCGGACCGCGGGCGAGGTCGCGGGAGCGCACAGGACCCCGGCGCTGCAGGGCCAGCTCCTCCCCCACGACCACCTCGCCGGCGCGCAGCAGCACCGCGGACGCCGTGCCGGCCGGCGAGCAGACCAGGTTGACGCAGGTGTGCATGCCGTAGCTGAAGTACGTGTAGACCGTGCCCGGCTCCCCGAACATCGGCGCATTCCGCGGCGACCGGCGCCGGTGCGCGTGCGAACCCGGGTCCTCGCCGAGTCCGAGGTACGCCTCGACCTCGGTCAGCCGGACGCCGACGACGCCCTCGTCGGTGCGGTGCAGCAGCACCGCTCCGAGAAGATCGGGAGCGACCTCGAGGGCCGAGCGCGACAGGTCGAGCGGCTCCGGCATCCCTAGAAGAAGCTCTGGCCCGAGACGACGGTGACGATGATCACCGCGATGATCACGACGCCCGCGACGACGACGAGGGTCCGCTGCTGCCACGGCGGCAGCGGCGGACGGCCGTCGTCGCCGGGCGGGCCCTGGAGCGTCACGACGCGTCCCCGCGGAGGGCGGACCGGACGACGCGCACGCGCTCGGTCAGCTGCGCGAGCTGCTCCGCCACCCGGTCGGGTGCGGTGCCGCCGACGCCGTCGCGGCTGGCGACCGAGCCCTCGATGCTGAGCACCGAGCGGACGTCGGGCGTCAGCAGGGGCGACACCGAGCGCAGCGCCTCGTCGTCGAGGTCCTCGAGACCGAGGCCCCGGGTCTCGGCGAGCTTGACCAGCTCGCCGGTGATCTCGTGCGCGTCGCGGAACGGGACGTGCTTCTTGACCAGCCACTCGGCGACGTCGGTCGCGAGCGAGAAGCCCTGCGGGGCGAGCTCGGCCATCCGGTCGGTGTGGAAGGTCAGCGTGGCGATCATCCCGCTGAACGCGGGGAGGAGCACCTCGAGCGTGGTCACCGAGTCGAAGACCGGCTCCTTGTCCTCCTGCAGGTCGCGGTTGTACGCGAGCGGGAGCGCCTTGAGCGTCGCGAGCAGGCCGGTCAGGTTGCCGAGCAGCCGGCCCGCCTTGCCGCGCGCGAGCTCGGCGATGTCGGGGTTCTTCTTCTGCGGCATGATCGACGACCCGGTCGAGTAGCCGTCGTCGAGGGTGACGAAGGCGAACTCGCGCGTGTTCCAGAGGATGATCTCCTCCGCGATCCGCGAGACGTCGATGCCGATCATCGCGCTGACGAAGGCGAACTCGGCGACGAGATCGCGGCTCGCGGTGCCGTCGATCGAGTTGGGCACGCTCGCGGCGAAGCCGAGCTCGCGGGCGACCGCCTCGGCGTCGAGCCCGAGCGTCGAGCCGGCGAGGGCACCGGAGCCGTACGGCGACACGTCGGCGCGGACCGCCCAGTCGCGCAGCCGCTCGAGGTCGCGCAGCAGCGCCCAGGCGTGCGCGAGGAGGTGGTGAGCGAGCAGCACCGGCTGCGCGTGCTGCAGATGCGTGCGGCCGGGCATGATCGCCGCAGGGTGCGCCGACGCCTGCGCGGCGGTCGCGTCGATCAGCTGCACCACCAGCTCGGCGATGACGGCGGCGTGGTCGCGGAGGTACATCCGCACGAACGTCGCGATCTGGTCGTTGCGCGAGCGCCCAGCGCGCAGCTTGCCGCCGAGCTCCGGGCCCGCCTCGAGCATCAGGCCGCGCTCGAGCGCGCCGTGCACGTCCTCGTCGGCGTCGTCCGCGGTGAAGCGGCCCTCGACCACCGCCGAGCGCAGACGCTCGAGCGCGTCGAGCATCCCGGTCAGCTCGGCGTCGTCGAGGTAGCCGGCGGTCGCGAGGGCCCGGGCATGCGCGCGGGAGCCGGCGATGTCGTACTCGGCGAGCTGCCAGTCGAAGTGCGTCGACTTCGAGAGCGCGGCCAGCTCGGGCGACGGGCCGCCGGCGAACCGGCCTCCCCAGAGTGCGCCGGCCTCGCCCGCGCGGGCGGAGGGTCGTTCCGTCATGGTTCTCCTCGGGGTCGGCTGTCGAGTCTACTGAGCGGCGTCGGGCGTGCCGGCGCGCTCGAGGAGCCAGACCAGCAGGGCCTTCTGGGCGTGCAGGCGGTTCTCCGCCTCGTCCCAGATCACGCTCTGCGGGCCGTCGATCACGTCGGCGGTCACCTCGTAGCCGCGGTCGGCCGGGAGGCAGTGCAGGAAGAGCGCGTCGGACGCGGCGGCGGCCATCGTGGCCGAGTCGACCCGGTAGTCGCGGAAGGTGGCGACCCGCGCGGCCTTCTCCTCCTCCTTGCCCATCGACACCCAGGTGTCGGTGATCACGATGTCCGAGCCGGCGGCACCCGCGGCCGGATCGGTCGTGGTGGTGGCCGAGCCGCCGGTGGTGGCCGCGATGCGCTGGGCGTCCGCGAGCACGGCAGGAGCGGGAGCGTAGTCCGCGGGCGAGACGATCCGGACGTGCATCCCCGCCGTCGCGCCGGCCAGCAGGTAGGAGTGCGCCATGTTGCTCGCGCCGTCGCCGAAGAAGGTCAGTGTGAGGCCGGCGAGGCGACCGCGGTGCTCGCGGATCGTCAGCAGGTCGGCGAGCAGCTGGCACGGGTGGAACTCGTCCGAGAGCGCGTTGACGACGGGGACACGGGTGCCCGCCGCCATCTCCTCCAGCCCGGACTGCGCGTAGGTGCGCCAGACGATGGCCGCGACCTGGCGCTCGAGCACGCGTGCGGTGTCGGAGGCGGTCTCCTTGCCGCCGAGCTGGCTGCTCGCCGTCGAGATGATCAGCGGGCTGCCGCCGAGATCGGCGATGCCGACCGCGAAGGACACCCGGGTGCGGGTGGAGGACTTGTCGAAGATGACCGCGACGGTCTGCGGGCCGGCGAGCGGCGTCCGCGAGAAGCGATCGCGCTTGAGCTCGAGGGCGAGATCGAGGATCTCGGCCTGCTCGGCGGGAGTGATGTCGTCGTCGCGGAGGAAGTGGCGGGTCACGGCTGCGGTTCGCTTTCGATCGGGGAAGGAGGTCGGGTCGTTCAGGCGTCCAGCGCCTGCACCGCGCGGCCGAAGCGGGCGACGAACTCGTCGACGTCGGCGGCGGTGATGATGAGGGGCGGGGCGATCCGGATGCTGGACTCGTTCGGCGCGTTGACGATGAGTCCCTCCGCCATCGCGGCGGCGGCGAGCCGCGCGGCGACGGGCTCGCTGAGCGCGATGCCGAGCAGGAGACCGGCGCCCCGCACGCCGGCGATCAGCGGTGAGCCGAGGCGGAGCACGCCCGCGGTCAGCTGCGCCCCGCGCTCCCGGGCGTTCCGGAGCAGGTCGGCGCGCTCGATCTCGCCGATCACCGCGCCGGCGACCGCGGTCGCGAGCGGGTTGCCGCCGAAGGTGCTGCCGTGGTGGCCCTTCTGCAGCAGCTCGGAGGCCGCGCCGAAGGTGACCAGGGCGCCGACGGGGAAGCCCCCGCCGAGTCCCTTGGCGAGGGTGATCGCGTCGGGCAGGATGCCGGCCCGCTGGTAGGCGAACCAGCTGCCGGTGCGGCCGATGCCGGTCTGGATCTCGTCGACGATCAGCAGGGCGCCGCGCTCCCGGGTCAGCTCGCGCGCCCGCTCGAGGAAGCCGTCCGGCAGCGGGATGACGCCCGCCTCACCCTGGATCGGCTCGACGACCAGCGCGGCGACCGACTCGTCGATCGCGGTCTCGAGCGCCTCGAGAGTCGCCTCGATGTGCTCGACTCCGCCGGGCATCGGCTCGAACGGCGCGCGCATCGCGGCCTTGCCGGTCATCGCCAGGGCGCCCATCGTGCGACCGTGGAAGGCGTTCTGCAGCGCCAGGATCCGGTGCCGGCCGCCGGCCGCGTGCAGGCGGGCGAGCTTGAAGGCGGCCTCGTTCGCCTCGGTGCCGGAGTTCGCGAAGTAGACGCGGCCCGCCTCGCCCGCGCCGGTCAGCTCGCGGAGCTTCTCGGCCAGCCGGATCTGCGGGGCGGTGGCGAAGTAGTTGGAGACGTGCGCGAGCGCGCCGGCCTGGCGGCTCACGGCCTCGACGAAGACCGGGTGCGCGTGGCCGAGCGAGTTCACCGCGATCCCGCCGAGGAAGTCGAGGTACTCGCGGCCGTCGACGTCCCAGACCCGGCAGCCCTCGCCGCGCTCGAGGACGGCGAGCGGAGCGGCGAAGGTCTGCATCATCGCGGCGGCGTAGCGGTCGCGGGCCTCCGCGGTGCGGGCGGAGACGGGTGCGGGATCGGAGGCGGGGACCTCGGGCGCGGGGACGCCGGGAGCGGTATCGGTGGACATGTCGAGCCTTTCGAGCAGAAGCGGTCCGGCCGGGAGGGCCGTCGGTGCGCGCACCCCGTCGGGGCGGCGCTCGGAGCCGGGGCCGCTGGTGGTCAGCGGCCCGACGTTCGCTCCCGGTCGCGGGGGTCGGCCGAGGCGACGACCTCGGTGCCGACGCCCTCGGAGGTGAAGACCTCGAGCAGCATCGAGTGCGGGACGCGGCCGTCGATGATCGCGGCCTTCGGCACGCCGCCGCGGACCGCGTCGAGGCAGGCCGTCATCTTGGGGATCATCCCCGACTCGAGCGACGGCAGCAGCGCCGCGAGCTCGTCGGACGCGATGTGCGAGACGAGCGAGCCGCGGTCGGGCCAGTCGGCGTAGAGACCCGGAACGTCGGTGAGGATCACGAGCTTCTCGGCGCCGACGGCGACGGCGAGCGCGGCCGCGGCGGCGTCGGCGTTCACGTTGAGCGACTGCGTCGGGTCGTCGGAGTCAGGGGCGATCGAGGAGACCACCGGGATGCGGCCGGCGTCGAGCTGGGCGAGGACGGCCGCGGGATCCACGGAGATCACGTCGCCGACCAGGCCGAGGTCGTGCTCGACCCCGTCGAGGACGACGCCGCGGCGGCGACCGACGAAGAGGCCCGCGTCCTCACCGGAGATGCCGGCGGCCAGCGGCCCGTACTCGTTGATGCGGCGGACGATGTCGCGGCTGATGCTGCCGGTGAGCACCATCCGCACGACGTCCATCGCCTCGGGACTGGTCACCCGGTAACCGCCGCGGAACTCGCTGGCGATGCCGAGCCGGTCGAGCATCGCGGAGATCTGCGGGCCGCCGCCGTGCACGACGACCGGGCGGATGCCCGCGTAGTGCAGGTAGACGATGTCCTGCGCGAAGGCGCGCTGCAGCTCCTCCGACACCATGGCGTTGCCGCCGAACTTGATCACCATCGTCCTGCCGTGGAACCGCTGCAGCCAGGGCAGCGACTCGATCAGGGTGCCGGCCTTGACGGCCACGGCGTCGCGCAGCGCGAGCGCCTCGGCCTCGGTGGACGTCTCGGCGTCCGCAGCGCTCTCCGCGCCCCTGGAATCCTTGGCGGCCATCAGCTGGAGTACGCCGAGTTCTCGTGGACGTAGTCGTGGGTGAGGTCGTTGGTCCAGATCGTCGCCGTGGCGTCGCCGGCGTGCAGATCGATGTCGACCGAGACCTTGCGCGGGGCGAGGTCGACGAGGTCGCGGCTCGCGTCGGGCTCGCCGGCCCTGCAGACCTGCACGCCGTTCATCGCCACGTCGATGCCGTAGGGGTCGAACTGCGCATCGGTGGTGCCGACCGCGGCCAGCACCCGCCCCCAGTTCGGATCGTTGCCGAAGATCGCGGCCTTGAAGAGGTTGCTCCGCGAGACCGCGCGGGCGACGACGACGGCCTCGTCCTCGGTCGCGGCGTTCAGCACCCGGATCGCAACGTCGTGCGCGGCGCCCTCGGCGTCGGCCTGGAGCTGGAGGGTGAGGTCGCGACAGACGTCGGTCAGGGCGGCGGTGAAGTCGGCCGCCTCGGGGCGCACCCCGCTCGCGCCGCTCGCCAGCAGGGCGACGGTGTCGTTCGTCGACATGCAGCCGTCGGAGTCGAGGCGGTCGAAGGTGACCCGGGTCGCCGCCCGCAGTGCGGTGTCGAGCTCGGCGGAGTCGAGGACCGCGTCGGTGGTGATCACGACGAGCATCGTCGCGAGCCCGGGCGCGAGCATCCCCGCACCCTTGGCCATGCCGCCGACGGTCCAGCCCTGCTCGGAGCGGACGGCCGCCTGCTTCGGCACGGTGTCGGTCGTCATGATCGCGCGGGCCGCGTCCTCGGCCGCCTCCGGACCGGTCGCGCCCGGGAGAGCCGCCGAGGCCTCGGTCACCCCGGCCGTCAGCTTGCCGAGGTCGAGCTGATCGCCGATGAGGCCGGTGGAGCAGACGAGCACGTCGCCGGCCGAGACGCCGAGGCTCTCGCCGACGGCCTCGGCCGTCGCGTGGGTGACCTGGAAGCCCGCCGCGCCGGTGTAGCAGTTGGCGCCGCCGGAGTTGAGGACGATCGCCGAGACGACGCCGTCGCGCATGACCTGCTCGCTCCAGAGCACCGGGTTCGCCTTGCAGCGGTTGCTGGTGAAGACCGTCGCGGCGTTCTGCAGCGGGCCGAGGTTCTGCACGAGGGCGAGGTCGCGGGCGCCGGTCGACTTGAGACCGGCGACGACGCCGGCCGCGGCGAATCCTGCTGCGGCGGTGATGCTCACGGCGCGACTCCGTTCGTGCTCAGGCCGAGGGTCTCCGGAAGACCGAGGGCGATGTTGGTCGACTGGATCGCGGCGCCGGCGGTGCCCTTGACCAGGTTGTCGAGCGCGGTGACCACCACGACGCGGCGGGCGCGCTCGTCGACGGCGACCCCGATCAGCGCCGTGTTCGCGCCGACGGTGTCGGCCGTGCGGGGGAAGGTCCCCTCCGGCAGCAGCTGGACGAAGGGCTCGTCGGCGTAGGCCGACTCCCACGCGGCGCGCACGTCCTGCGCGGACACTCCCGGCGCGAGCCGAGCGGTCGAGGTCGCGAGGATGCCACGCGACATCGGCACCAGGATCGGGGTGAACGAGATCGAGACGGGACCGGCACCGGCGAGCGCGAGGTTCTGCCGGATCTCCGGGTTGTGGCGGTGCCCGCCGCCGATGCCGTACGCGTGCGCCGAGCCGAGCAGCTCGCTCGCGAGCAGATCGGTCCGCAGGCTCTTGCCCGCCCCGGACGGGCCGACGGCGAGGACCGAGACCAGGTCGGCGGCCTCGATCACGCCGGCGTGCAGCCCCGGCGCGAGGCCGAGCGTGATCGCGGTCACGTTGCAGCCGGGCACCGCGATGCGGCGGACCCCGGCGAGCACGTCGCGCTGCCTGCCGGTGCCGGGCAGCATCAGCTCGGGCAGGCCGTAGGGCCAGGCGCCGGCGAACTCGCCGCCGTAGTAGTCGGCCCAGTCCTGCTCGTCGGTCAGCCGGTGGTCGGCGCCGCAGTCGACGACGAGCACGTCGTCGGGGAGCGTCGCCGTGATCTCGCCGGACTTGCCGTGCGGCAGGGCGAGGAAGACGACGTCGTGGCCCGCCAGGTTCTCGGTCGTCGTGTCGACGAGCTCGAGGTGGCGCAGTGAGCGCAGGTGCGGCTGCACCGCGGCGAGGGGCTGGCCGGCGTTCGAGTGCGCCGTGACCGTGCGCACCTCGAACTCGGGGTGATCGGCGAGCAGACGGAGCAGCTCGCCGCCCGCGTACCCGCTCGCTCCGGCCACCGCCACGGAAAAAGTCATGCCCGAGAGCCTAGTCGCTGGCGGGACCCGCCCTCGCCCGGCCCCGGCGGGCGGCCGCCGGCCGGAACCGGCGGCCGCCCGCTCACTCGCGCGGGCTCGCGCCGAAGCGCTCGGCGGCGAGCGCGGTGCCGCTCTCCTTCGCCGCGCTGGCCTCGGCGGCCGTGAGGGTGCGGTCGGCGGCGCGGAAGCGCAGCGCGAAGGTCAGCGACTTGGATCCCTCGGGGACGCCCGCACCGCGGTAGTCGTCGACCAGGCGGATCGCCTCGAGCAGCTCACCGGCGCCCTCGGCGACGGCCTCCTGCAGGTCGGCCGCCGGCACGGCCACGGGCACGACCAGTGAGAGGTCCTGCGTCGCGGCGGGCAGCGCCCCGACCGGACGCGCTACGACGAGGCGCCCGGCGCGGGCGATCAGCGGATCGAGGTCGAGCTCGACCACCGCCACCCGGTGCGGCAGGTCGAGATCGTCGGCGAGCGACGGGAGCAGCTCGCCGGCGTGGCCGACCACCGCGCCGTCCAGCAGAACCTCGGCCGTGCGGCCCGGGTGCAGGGCGGCGTGCGAGCCCTGCCGGATCTCCAGCTGCACGCCCGAGGCGGCAGCGACGTCGCGGACGACGTCGAGCGCGTCGCGCCAGTCGAAGTCACGCGCGGCCACTCCCGGCTGACGCTCGAGCGCCGAGCCCGTCAGCAGCGCGGCCACGTGCAGCGGCTGCCGCGGGATGCCCGCGTTCAGCGCCGCCTCGACCTCCGCGGACGGACGCGCGCCGGCGAGGGGCAGCCCCTCGGAGCCGAACGGACCGTCGCTCTGCGGCAGGAAGACCGAGCCCATCTCGTAGACGGCGAGGTCGACGAGACCGCGCGAGCGGTTGCGGGCCGCGACCTGCACGAGTCCGGGCAGGAGGGAGAGCCGCAGCTGCCCCGCCGTCGCGTCCAGCGGGTTCGCCAGCGAGACCTGCTGGACCGGCTCGCCGTCGACGGAGCCGAAGCGGTCGTTCATCGATCGGGAGAGGAACGGGTAGGACAGCACCTCGGTGAGCCCGGCGGCCGCCAGCGACTGCGCGACCGTGCGGCGCAGGCGCTGACCGGGCGTCAGGCCGCGACCGGGAGGCGCGACGGGGAGGATCGACGGGATGCGGTCGTACCCGGTGATCCGGGCGACCTCCTCCGCGAGGGTCGACCGGTCGGTCAGGTCGGGCCGCCAGCTCGGCGGGGTGACGAGCAGGCCCGCTCCCCCGGCCTCGACGCTCGCGCCGATCTCGACCAGGGCGCCGCGGATCTCCTCCGGCGTGTACTCGAGGCCGATCAGGCCGGAGATGTAGCCGTCGGGCAGCTCGATCGCCGTCGCCGTGCCGGAATCGGCGAGCACCGACCCGAGCTCGTCGGCGGTGCCGCCCGCGAGCTCGACCAGCAGCTGGACCGCGCGCGCGGCGGCGACCGGTGCGACCAGCGGGTCGACGCCGCGCTCGAAGCGGCGCGACGCCTCGCTCGGCAGCTTGTGCCGGCGGGCCGTGCGGGCGATGGAGACCGGGTCGAAGTTCGCGGCCTCGATCAGGACGTCGGCGGTCGTGTCCGTGATCTCCGTCCGGGCGCCGCCCATCACGCCGGCGAGCCCGATCGGCCCGCCGTCGTCGGTGATCAGGAGGTCCTCGTGGTGCAGGCGGCGGATCTGGCCGTCGAGCGTCTCGAGCGTCTCGCCGGAGCGGGCACGGCGGACGACGATGCCGCCCTCCAGTCGCTCGAGGTCGTAGCCGTGCAGCGGCTGGCCGAGCTCGAACATGACGTAGTTGGTGATGTCGACGACCAGCGAGATCGAGCGCACACCGGCCAGACGCAGTCGCGCGATCATCCACGGCGGGGTCGGCAGCGACAGGTCGATGCCGCGCACCACCCGGGTCACGAAGACGGACGAGCCGACGCGGCCGCGGATCGGCGCCTCGTCCTCGACCGCGACGGGGAACACGGGGGCGGAATCGAGCCGCTCGGGCGCGGTGATCGCCAGCGCGGGGTCGCGGAAGTCGGCGCCCGTCGCGTGGGCGTACTCGCGGGCGATGCCGCGGATCGAGAAGGCGTAGCCGCGGTCCGGGGTCACGTTGACCTCGACGGCGGCGTCGTCCAGCCCGAGGAGCGCGATCGCGTCGGTGCCGACCTCGGGGTCGATGCCGAGGCTCGCCAGCCGGAGGATGCCCTCGTGGTCGTCGCCGAGGCCGAGCTCGCGGGTGGACGCGATCATCCCGTCGGACACGTGCCCGTAGGTCTTCCGCGCCGAGATCGGGAACGGCCCGGGCAGCACGGCGCCGGGCAGCGAGACCACGACCTTGTCGCCGGCGGCGAAGTTGTGCGCGCCGCAGACGATGCCGCGGACGTCGTCGCCGCCGTCGGCCGCGCGCTCCCCCTCGGGCGCGACGCGGACGGTGCACCAGTTGATGGTCTTGCCGTTCTTCTGCGGCTCGGGCACGAGGTCGAGGACCTCGCCCACCACGACGGGGCCGGACACCTCGAAGCGGTGGACGTCCTCCTCCTCCAGGCCGACCGACACCAGTGCCGCGTGCACGGCCTCGGTCGTGACGCCCTGCTCGAGGTCGACGTACTCGCCCAGCCAGCTCAGCGGGATGCGCATCAGATCACCATCCCGTACTGCTTGCTGAAGCGGACGTCGCCCTCGACCATGTCGCGCATGTCCTTCACGTCGTTGCGGAACATCAGGGTCCGCTCGATCCCCATCCCGAAGGCGAACCCGGAGTACTCGTCCGGGTCGATGCCGACCGAGCGCAGGACGTTCGGGTTCACCATCCCGCAGCCGCCCCACTCGATCCAGCGGGCACCGCCGACGAAGGTGGGGTGCCAGATGTCGAGCTCGGCGCTCGGCTCGGTGAAGGGGAAGTAGTTGGGGCGCAGGCGGATCTTCGCCTCGTCGCCGAACAGGAGGCGCGCGACGTGCTCGAGGGTGCCGCGCAGGTGCGCCATCGTCAGGCCGCGGTCGACGGCGAGGCCCTCGAACTGCGTGAAGACAGGGGTGTGCGTGGCGTCGAGCTCGTCGGTGCGGTAGACGCGGCCGGGCGCGATCACGTAGATCGGCGGGGTGCGCTCGAGCATCGAGCGGATCTGCACCGGCGAGGTGTGGGTGCGCAGCACGAGGTGCGACTCGATCGGGTCGACGAAGAAGGTGTCCTGCATCGCGCGGGCCGGGTGGTCCTCGTCGAAGTTCAGCGCGTCGAAGTTGAACCACTCGTTCTCGAGCTCCGGCCCCTCCGCGATCTCCCAGCCCATGCCGACGAAGACGTCGGCGATCGACTCCTGGAGGAGCGAGAGCGGGTGGCGGGCGCCCTGGCGCACGAAGCTCGCGCCGGCGGTGACGTCGACGCGCTCGGCATCGAGTGCCGCGGCCTGCTCGGCCTCGACCAGCTCCGCCTCGCGCTCGGCGTACGCGTCGCCGACCTGCTTGCGGGCGCCGCCCACGAGCTTGCCGGACGCCGCCTTGAACTCCGGCGGCACGGAGCGCATCAGCGCGTTCAGTCGGGCGAGGGCCGAGCCCTCGCCGAGGTGGGCGGTGCGAGCCGCCTTCAGGGCGGCGGAATCGGCGGCCGCGCGGATCGCGGTGAGCGCCTCCGCGGTCGCCGCCGAGACGGCCTCGTCGGTGATCGGGTTGCTGTCAGACACGATCCCCCAGTGTAGGGATGCCCCGCGCGGCCCGCTCGCCGCGGCGGGCGGACGCGCTCGCCCGCCGGCGCGGCCAATCGCGGATCCGGCCGACCCCAAGGGTCGACGCCCACCGAATCGGACGACCGGCCCCTGCATGCTGATCGAGTAGCCGGCACAGCCGGCGTATCGAGATCCACCCAGACCAGGACCGGCGCCCGCCAGCGCGCCGCGCGGAGCGGTGGGTCTCGATACGCCCCTGCGGGGCTACTCGACATTGAGAATGGTGGTGTGGCGCGGGAGGGTGTCTGACCTTCTACTCGACGGACCGCCTCGCGGGGTGTGTCCACTGCTGGATCT
>NZ_RJUT01000016.1:0-1739 GCF_003751395.1 Rathayibacter sp. PhB152
CGCATGGTGTCCAGATGCTCCTTAGAAAGGAGGTGATCCAGCCGCACCTTCCGGTACGGCTACCTTGTTACGACTTAGTCCTAATCACCGATCCCACCTTCGACAGCTCCCTCCTTGCGGTTAGGCCACTGGCTTCGGGTGTTACCGACTTTCATGACTTGACGGGCGGTGTGTACAAGGCCCGGGAACGTATTCACCGCAGCGTTGCTGATCTGCGATTACTAGCGACTCCGACTTCATGAGGTCGAGTTGCAGACCTCAATCCGAACTGAGACCGGCTTTTTGGGATTCGCTCCACCTTACGGTATCGCAGCCCTTTGTACCGGCCATTGTAGCATGCGTGAAGCCCAAGACATAAGGGGCATGATGATTTGACGTCATCCCCACCTTCCTCCGAGTTGACCCCGGCAGTCTCCTATGAGTTCCCACCATGACGTGCTGGCAACATAGAACGAGGGTTGCGCTCGTTGCGGGACTTAACCCAACATCTCACGACACGAGCTGACGACAACCATGCACCACCTGTATACCGACCTTGCGGGGCAACCATTTCTGGAAGTTTCCGGTATATGTCAAGCCTTGGTAAGGTTCTTCGCGTTGCATCGAATTAATCCGCATGCTCCGCCGCTTGTGCGGGCCCCCGTCAATTCCTTTGAGTTTTAGCCTTGCGGCCGTACTCCCCAGGCGGGGAACTTAATGCGTTAGCTGCGACACGGAGACCGTGGAAAGGTCCCCACATCTAGTTCCCAACGTTTACGGCGTGGACTACCAGGGTATCTAATCCTGTTCGCTCCCCACGCTTTCGCTCCTCAGCGTCAGTAACGGCCCAGAGAACTGCCTTCGCCATCGGTGTTCCTCCTGATATCTGCGCATTCCACCGCTACACCAGGAATTCCATTCTCCCCTACCGCACTCTAGTCTGCCCGTACCCACTGCAGGCCCGAGGTTGAGCCTCGGGTTTTCACAGCAGACGCGACAAACCGCCTACGAGCTCTTTACGCCCAATAATTCCGGACAACGCTTGCACCCTACGTATTACCGCGGCTGCTGGCACGTAGTTAGCCGGTGCTTTTTCTGCAGGTACCGTCAAGCCGAAGCCCTTCTTCCCTACTAAAAGAGGTTTACAACCCGAAGGCCGTCATCCCCCACGCGGCGTTGCTGCATCAGGCTTTCGCCCATTGTGCAATATTCCCCACTGCTGCCTCCCGTAGGAGTCTGGGCCGTGTCTCAGTCCCAGTGTGGCCGGTCACCCTCTCAGGCCGGCTACCCGTCGTCGGCTTGGTGAGCCATTACCTCACCAACTACCTGATAGGCCGCGAGTCCATCCTTGACCGAAAAACTTTCCACCCGCACCCGATGCCGGGGCAGGTCGTATCCGGTATTAGACGCCGTTTCCAGCGCTTATCCCAGAGTCAAGGGCAGGTTACTCACGTGTTACTCACCCGTTCGCCACTAATCCACCCAGCAAGCTGGGCTTCATCGTTCGACTTGCATGTGTTAAGCACGCCGCCAGCGTTCGTCCTGAGCCAGGATCAAACTCTCCGTAAAAAAATTACGAACACCAACCCCGAAAGGAAGGCACTCAAGTTTGACCTCTAGCAAATAAGACATCATTACTGACATCAATTTCCAAAGGAACCCAACCGGATCACAAGACCCGGACGGGGTTATAAATTTGGCATTGAACATAGTGCACGCTGTTGAGTTCTCAAGAATCGGACACATCCCGCCTCCACACC
>NZ_RJUT01000017.1:0-1571 GCF_003751395.1 Rathayibacter sp. PhB152
GGTGGGTCTCCTAGGAAAACATGGTGACCTCAGGCCGCGGCTCGTGGTGTGAGTTGGACGTCGTAGCCGAGGGATTTCAGCTGGTTGAGGGCCTTGTTTCGGGTTCTGGCGGGGTTCTTCTGGGCATAGTGGTCAGGGCCTAGTTCTTCGTAGGCGACGCCGTTCTTGAGCATGTTCCAGATGATGACGAGAAGCGTGTGTTCTAGCGCGACCACTGCTTTCAACGCTCCGGTCCGGGAACGGATCCGTCGATACTTTACGGCGAGATAGGTCGTTTTCGAGCGAGAGACCGAGAGTGCGGCGATCCCGAGCGCCGCCTTCAAGTGCCGGTTCCCGGGGCGTGTGGCGGTAGATTTCACGCGCCCCGCGGACTCGTTCTGCCCCGGGCATACTCCCGCCCAAGACGCGAGATGACCCGAAGTGGGGAAGGCGCTCATGTCGGTGCCGATCTCAGCGAGTATCTTAATCGCGGTGGCTTCTGATATCCCGGGGATCGTGGCCAGCAATTCCCGGGCTATCCGAAAAGGGCCAATGATGTCCTCGATCCGCGCGTCGATCTCCGCGATCGTCGATTCGATGTGGTCGATGCGCCCTAGATGCAGCCGCACCATGAAAGCGTGGTGGTCGTTGAAGCGGCCTGTCAGCGCTTCGACGAGTTGAGCTGACTTCTTCACCATCGACACGTGGGCGAGGCCCGCCAGCACTCTCGGGTCTCGTTCTCCTGCGACGAGCGCGTCCAGAATTCGCCGGGAGGACACGGTAGCCAGCGTCGACACGACCGACGAAAGTTTGATCCCGGATGCTTCCAGCCCTTTCTCCATCCGCGAGAACTCCCGCGTGCGCTCCTCGGTGAGGTTCGTTCGCGCACGCGTCAGATCGCGCAACTCCCGCACGGGCTCGGGCGGAACGAACGACGCCCGCAGAAGACCGTGAGCGGCGAGTTCTGCCAGCCAGGTCGCATCAGAGACATCAGTTTTGCGACCCGGAATGTTTCTAGCCTGCTTCGCATTCACCAATTCCACATTCAGTGTTTCAGCGAGAACGAAGAAGAACGGCTTCCAATAATCACCGGTCGCCTCCATCACCACGACCGTCACGCCCGCGACTTCAAGATCGGCCCGCAAACGCAGAACCTCGTTTGTCGTCGCACCATAGGTCGTCACGGTCTTCGTGAAGAAACCCTGTCGCAGCGACGGGACACGCACACAGACCTTCGCGTCGGTCTTGGAGATATCCATTCCAGCCGCCCGCTCATGAACAACGTCCACGATCTTCTCCGCCCTCAACCTCATCCGTGATCGCTCCGGCTGAAGCGACCGAGTCGCGGGGAGGACCGAAACAACAGATCAGGAATCTCCTAGTCGAGCTCACCGAACACCTTTCACATGCTCGGCTGCATCAATCCACGGCACCCGTGACAGAGCCCTCCACGTCACGCTCGATACCAGGCTCGAAACACTAAGACCTTGCGACGTCGACCACGACACCACCATCTTCGAACCACACCCGCCCAGCCACAAGCAGTTTTCCCTCACCACCGAGACGCGAAGCGGCTTCGCCGCTCGATACGC
>NZ_RJUT01000018.1:0-1518 GCF_003751395.1 Rathayibacter sp. PhB152
CCCGTGCTGGTGCGTTTAGCGTATTAACAGGTGTGACGCAGGAAGGTAGCCGAGCCGGGCGATGGTTGTCCCGGTCTAAGGATGTAGGGCGAACGATAGGCAAATCCGTCGTTCATATAGCCTGAGATCTGATGGGTAGACGCAAGTCGAAATCGGTGATCCTATGCTGCCAAGAAAAGCATCGACGCGAGGTTCTAGCTGCCCGTACCCCAAACCGACTCAGGTGGTCAGGTAGAGAATACTAAGGAGATCGAGAGAATCGTGGTTAAGGAACTCGGCAAAATGCCCCCGTAACTTCGGGAGAAGGGGGGCCTGAGGCGTGAACGGACTTGCTCCGGGAGCGTTCGATGGCCGCAGAGACCAGTGGGAAGCGACTGTTTACTAAAAACACAGGTCCGTGCTAAGTCGCAAGACGATGTATACGGACTGACGCCTGCCCGGTGCTGGAAGGTTAAGAGGAACGGTTAGCCGCAAGGCGAAGCTGAGAATTTAAGCCCCAGTAAACGGCGGTGGTAACTATAACCATCCTAAGGTAGCGAAATTCCTTGTCGGGTAAGTTCCGACCTGCACGAATGGCGTAACGACTTCCCAGCTGTCTCAACCGCGAACTCGGCGAAATTGCATTACGAGTAAAGATGCTCGTTACGCGCAGCAGGACGGAAAGACCCCGTGACCTTTACTATAGTTTGGTATTGGTGTTCGGTGTGGCTTGTGTAGGATAGGTGGGAGACTGTGAAGCGGGCACGCTAGTGTTCGTGGAGTCATTGTTGAAATACCACTCTGGTCACTCTGGATATCTAACTTCGGACCCTAATCGGGTTCAGGGACAGTGCCTGATGGGTAGTTTAACTGGGGCGGTTGCCTCCTAAAGAGTAACGGAGGCGCCCAAAGGTTCCCTCAACCTGGTTGGCAATCAGGTGTCGAGTGTAAGTGCACAAGGGAGCTTGACTGTGAGACTGACAAGTCGAGCAGGGACGAAAGTCGGGACTAGTGATCCGGCAGTGGCTTGTGGAAGCGCTGTCGCTCAACGGATAAAAGGTACCTCGGGGATAACAGGCTGATCTTGCCCAAGAGTCCATATCGACGGCATGGTTTGGCACCTCGATGTCGGCTCGTCGCATCCTGGGGCTGGAGTAGGTCCCAAGGGTTGGGCTGTTCGCCCATTAAAGCGGTACGCGAGCTGGGTTTAGAACGTCGTGAGACAGTTCGGTCCCTATCCGCTGCGCGCGCAGGAAATTTGAGAAGATCTATCCCTAGTACGAGAGGACCGGGATGGACGAACCTCTGGTGTGTCAGTTGTTCCGCCAGGAGCACCGCTGATTAGCTACGTTCGGAACGGATAACCGCTGAAAGCATCTAAGCGGGAAGCCGGCTTCGAGATGAGATTTCCATCCCTTCGGGGGAGAGGCTCCCAGCCAGACGACTGGGTTGATAGGCCGGATGTGGAAGACAGGACTAAAGACTGTCGGAGCTGACCGGTACTAATAAGCCGATAACTTGATAATCACTACACTCATA
>NZ_RJUT01000019.1:0-1353 GCF_003751395.1 Rathayibacter sp. PhB152
GGCTACTCGACATTGAGAATGGTGGTGTGGCGCGGGAGGGTGTCTGACCTTCTACTCGACGGACCGCCTCGCGGGGTGTGTCCACTGCTGGATCTGTCGACATCGTCTCGTGCCGCGTCCAGACGGTTCGGAGGGCCGGACCGGGTGGGGAAGTGACCTGATAGGACCCTGTCCGACGACCGTTCAATGTCGTGTCCACCCGGCCCGGTGAGGTCATCCGACCGTATCGCGAGATCCGGAAGGAGACACCGACATGATAACCACCACCGAGCGCGTCGAACCAGCGCGAGTCGTCGCGGGAGTCGACACGCATAAGCATCTGCATCACGTCGCGGTCCTTGATCTCACCGGTCGAGTCCTGGGGAACGCCGCTTTCTCGGTGAATGCCGTCGGATATCAGGAGGCGCTGGAATGGATGACGGGGTTCGGTGTCCTTGATCGGGTCGGTATCGAGCTGACCGGCTCGTACGGCGCCGGCTTGACCAGACACTTCACCGCTGCGGGAATCACCGTCCTCGAGGTGAACACGACCGATAAAGCCACGAGGGCTCGCCGGGGCAAGAACGACACGATCGACGCGATCGCGGCGGCTGAGAAGGTCCTTTCGGGCATGGCGACCGCGACGGCGAAAGACACGACCACTGTCGTGGAGTCCGTGCGGATGCTCACCGCGGTGCGCGATTCCGCGGTCAAAGCACGCACGCAGGCGCTCAACCAGATCAAGGACCTCCTGATCACCGCGCCCGCGCAGGTGCGCGAGCAGTTCGACGGGCTTCCCCTGAAGACGGTCGCGAAGAACGCTGCCCGCCTGCGCCCGGACACCACCCGCCTCACCGACCCCGCCCAGGCGGCGCGACTCGCCTTGAAGCGCCTCGGGAACCGGATCGCGGACCTCACCGCGGAGATCACCGATGCGGAGAAGCAACTCGACGCGCTAGTTCAGGACACCGTCCCAACGTTACTTTCCCGACCGGGGATCGGAACTCTCACCGCCGCGCAATTCCTCATCACGGCGGGCGCGAACATCGACAGGATCACCAGCGAAGCCGCCTTCGCGCATCTCTGCGCAGCAGCACCCATCCCAGCATCTTCAGGCATGACGAACCGACACCGGCTCAATCGATTCGGAGACAGGCAAGCGAACAAAGCCCTCCACCTCGTCATCATCGGCCGCATGAAATACGACGACGAGACCAAGACCTACATCACAAAGAAACTCGCCGAAGGCAAATCAAAGAAAGACGCCATCCGAGCACTCAAGCGCTTCGTCGCACGCCGCGTCTTCCACGACCTCGCCACCGACCTCCGACCACCCAGACTCACTGCTTGACATCCATAGGACCATCCAGCATG
>NZ_RJUT01000020.1:0-1168 GCF_003751395.1 Rathayibacter sp. PhB152
GGCGGTTTCATACGGTTGTTGCAACGGAGGGGTGGTTGCATGCCGGGTCGTCGGTTGGATGCGGGTGAGCGGGGTCAGATCGCGGTGTTGTTCGCTTCGGGGTTACGGTTCCCGGAGATCGCGGAGTTGATCAAACGGGATCGGTCAACGGTGTGGCGGGAGCTCAAACGCAACAACGTGTATCGGGGTGCTCACACCGCCGGAATGCTCGCGCGGCATCCTGATCGTCGCCGGTCGGTGGCTGCGGGGATCGGCCCGGGGTTGGGGGGTGAGTATCGGTGGGCGTATTCGGCGGCGGTCGCGCAGCGCAAAGCGGATGAGCGGGCGAAGCGCCCGAAGACACGAAAGCTCGTAGCGAGGCGGCCGGCGGCGTCGCCGCTGTTGTGGGGTCTGGTCGAGCAGAAGCTGCGCAGCAAGTGGTCCCCGTCGCAGGTGTCTGCTTGGCTGAAGAGCGAGTTCCCTGACCGACCGGAGTATCACGTGTCTCACGAGACGATCTATCAGGCGATCTACTACCAGACCCGCGGAGAGCTGCGCCGAGAGCTCGCGCACGAGCTGCTGCTGCGCTCAGGACGCGCCTCCCGCCGCCCGCAGTCCCGAGGAGCTCGGGCCGCTCGATCGGGCCGGCTCTGGGCGAAGGACTTCAACATCAGCACCCGCCCCGCCGAGGCCGAGGACCGCGCCGTTCCCGGGCACTGGGAAGGCGACCTCGTGATCGGCGCGCGAGGCTCATCCGCGATCATCACCCTCGTGGAACGCTCCACCCGCTACGTGATGCTCGGCTCCCTCCCCGAGGACCGCACCAGCGGAAACGTGACCGCCGTGCTCACCACCCTCATGCACCGACTCCCCGAGCATCTGCGGCGCACCCTCACCTGGGACCAGGGCATCGAGATGGCCCGCCACGCCACCTTCACCCTCGCCACCGACTGCCGCGTGTTCTTCGCCGACCCCCACTCGCCCTGGCAACGAGGATCGAACGAGAACACCAACGGACTCCTGCGCCAATACTTCCCCCGCAGCAGCACCGACTTCCGCACCTACACCCAGACACAACTCGACGCCATCGCCGAAGAACTCAACACCCGCCCCCGCAAAACCCTCGACTGGGCCACCCCCGCCCAACGCCTCGACCAACTCCTCGTTGCAACAACCACTTGACCACAAG